>JABIPG010000112.1 GCA_018698795.1 Rhodospirillaceae bacterium | reverse complement strand
TTATACGATTTTCAACGATGCCACACTGCGCGATTATCAGCGCCGCGGTACGCAGTGGACAGTGGGCAAGAATTTCGACGGCACCGGCCCCTTGGGCCCTGAATTCGTCACCGCCGACGAATTGCCGCCCGGCTGCGATGGGCTGCGATTGCAGACCCGCCTGAATGGTCAGACCATGCAAGACGCCAACACCGACGACATGGTGTTTAAGGTGGCCAAGGCAATTGCTATTTTGACCGAAGCCATGACCCTGGAGCCGGGAGATTTGTTGGCTACCGGCACGCCCGCCGGTGTCGGCTACGCCCGCACGCCGCCTGTGTGGATGAAAGACGGAGATACGGTAGAAGTCGAGATCGAGGGCATCGGCGTGCTTTCCAACCCCGTAAAGGACGAGGTTTAAATGTCTGACGAGACCGCACAAGAAACCAACCCCGCAATTGCCGAGGCGCACGCCGAGATCCGTGACGTTCGCAGCCGGCTGCAACGCCTCGACGACAATGCGTTGGATCTGTTGATCCGCAATGCGCGTTCCCACAACGGTTGGCAAGACCGCCCGGTATCCGATGCGCAACTGCACGAGCTGTTCGATCTGGTGCAGTTCGCGCCGACCGCCAACAATGGGCAACCGGCGCGTGTTGTGTTTGTCAAAAGCGCCGAGGCCAAAGCCCGATTGGCGCCGGCGATGGCGCCAGGGAATGTCCCAAAAATCGAAGCCGCACCGGTTACAGCGATCATCGGTTTTGACACGGCATTCTTCGAGAATCTGGATCGGACTTTCCCGCACAAGCCCGAGTTCAAAGGCAAGTTTGCCGCTGACCCGGAGAAATCCGCCGAGGCGGCGTTTCGAAACAGCTCCATTCAAGGCGCGTTTTTCATCGTTGCGGCACGAGCCCTGGGCCTCGATACGGGCCCTATGTCGGGCTTCAACAACGCCAAGGTCGATGAAGAGTTTTTTGCCGGGACGACAATCCGCTCCAATTTCTTATGCAGCGTTGGCTATGGTGACGAGACGGCATTGTTTCAGCGCCTGCCGCGCCTAGCGTTCGACGAGATTTGCGAAATTTTATAAGCCCACACCGGAAGGAAATATGATGGCCGAAGCGAAAGTCAAAACCGTAGTGAAGCTCCGTGTGGAGGGCACCTGCCCGACGCATGCCAGGACCGACATTCTGGCCCGCGATACCGAACTGACCATCGATGAGCCGAAAGAGCGCGGCGGCACCAACTTAGGGCCGTCGCCAACGGAAACCATGCTCGCCGCCCTTGCTGGTTGCACCAGCGTCATCTCGCAAAAAATTGCACATAAACATGGTGCTGAATTCAGCAACGTCAGTGTTGACGTGGTCTCGACCTTCGACCGCCGCGGCGTAACGCTGCAAGAGGAAGTCGATGTGCCGTTTGAAGACGTTCAGGTCATGATCGAAGTCACCACCGATGCCGATGATGCGACAATGGATAGGATAAAAACTGAGCTGCCGATGTTTTGCCCGGTGTCCAAGGTCATGCGCCAATCGGGCTCGAACGTCACCGATGTGTGGACCGTCAACCGCCCCTGAAGGTTGGTGACATTTAGTCGGCCAAAAATTCCGAATCCGAATTTAGGATGATTTCCGACGTGCGCTGGTAGTGGCCATGCAGGTATTTGACCGCCGCGTCGGCATCGCCCTCGATGGCGGCGTCGAAGATTGAGCGGTGTTCATCGAGCTCGTTGCGTTTCGGATAACTGGCGGCGACGGCAAATTGCCGGTAACGGTCGGCTTGGTCGTTCAGTTGTCGGCAAAACACTTCCAGCCAGCGAGACCCGGATGCGCCGATCAGGGCGAGATGGAAGTCGCGGTGGCGGGTTTCCCATTCCGGGTTGGCGGAGTAGGTGCGTTCGTCGGACGAGCGCGGCACGCGAGACAGGCGATGGAAGGCGAGCACAAGGTTTTCCTCCCACTCGGTGCCGCCGTTTGCCATTGATTCGCGCAGCGCGATTTCTTCCAGCCAACATCGGGTCCGCACCAGCTCTTGCAGCTCCGAGCGGCTGACGTTTGCTACGTGGAAACCTTTTTGGTCTTCGCGCACGACCAATCCGTCCGAGGACAACCGGTTCAGGGCTTCGCGCATCGGGCTGTTGCCGACGCTGTAGCGTTCGCGCAGATATTCGGACCGCAGTTTTTCGCCTGGCGGCAGCAGTCCGCTCAAGATGTCGTTGCGCAGGCGGCTGTAGACATCGCTGGCCAGGGTTGCGCCGTTGGCTTCTGATCGCTGGTTCGTGCTCACCTGATCGCTTCCCCTTCGGTTAATGCGAAATTAGCATTCTGAGTATCATTCCACAAATTTCGAAATTTTTCAAAAAAATCGAAAATTAATTGACGAACGCCAAAATATTGATATTTTTCGTATAAAGCAAAAACCAATCGCAACCCGCACTTTATTTCTGAAGTGCTGGTAACATTGAACACACCCGAGCAGGGGGCTGAAACGATGACCATGATACGCAATCCTAAACGACGCCTGGCCATAAGCGGCTTGGCTTTAGCAACCGCCACCGCATTTGCGCTGCCGGCGACCGCGACCGAGACTATCAACCTGACGGCTATTGACGGCTATCCGCCCAAATCGCTGTGGGTGAAGGAGTTCATCAACTTCTTCATGCCCGAAATCGACCGCCGCTTGGCCAAAACCGGCAACTACAAGATCAAGTGGAACCAAGCCTGGGGTGGCCAGATCGCCAAAAAGAAAGGCGTGCTGAAAGCGTTGCAAAACGGACTGGGCGACATCGGCGTGGTTACCACGGTGTTTCATGCCGACAAAGTGCCGCTGCAGATGATTGCTTACGCAACGCCGTTCGTCACCACCGACCCGACGCTCGTGGCGCGGACCGTCGATAAGCTCGTCGATACCTATCCCGAATACAAAGCAGCTTGGGCTAAGTACAATCAGGTCTACCTGACCAATCTGGCGGTGCTTGACAGCTACCAGATCGTCTCCAAGAAGCCGATGATGGCGTTGCCTGATTTCAAGGGCCAGAAGATTGCCGGCGCCGGCATGAACCTGGGCTACTTGAAGGGCTTCGGTGCTGCCGGTGTTGGTGGTAGCCTGGTGACCTATTACAATAAGCTGAAAACCGGCGTTGTTGACGGCGCGATGATTTGGGCCGAGGCCGCCATGACCTTCAAAATGGTCGAAGTCGCGCCGAACATGCTGAAAGGCGACATCGGCACGGTCAATTCCAAAGCCATTACCATGAACGTCAAAAGCTGGAATAAGCTTCCCGACGAGGTCAAGAAGGCCATATCCGGCGCTGCTCCCGCTTACCGCGACCACATGGGCAAAACAGCGCTCGGCATTGCTAAGGCCAGCTATGCCAAATTCGAGGCTGCGGGCGGCAAGATTGTCCAGATGTCGGGTACAGAGCGCGACAAGTGGGCGCAGACCATGCCCAACATCGCCAAGTCCTGGGCTGCCGGCTTGGAGAAAAAAGGTATCCCCGGCAAGGCAATCTTGAAGGCCTATATGGACGAGATGCGGGGCGCTAAGCAACAAATCCTGCGCCATTGGGACCAGGAATAGCGCACCATGACCGAGGCTGGCCGGGAACGGCCAACGGTTACTCAAGAAAACAGGGCGTCGCCGAATAGCGGCGCCCTGGATTTTCTGTTGGGCCGGGTTTTAGGCGCGATGAACGCGCTCGGCTCGTTGTGGATTTTCGTGCTGATGATCTTGATTAATCTCGATGCCGGCGGTCGCACATGGTTCGCGGCCCCCATGGACGGCGTTGTCGAAATGATCGAGTTGACGCTGGTTGCCATTGTGTTTTTGCAATTAGGCGACGCGACGCGGTCGGGTCGCCTGACGCGCTCGGATGGCTTTTTCCAGATCATGCTGCGTAAAAAACCTGTCGTGGGCCGGGCCTTTGGGGTGCTGTTCGATGCTTTGGGCATCGCGTTTATGGTGATTATTCTATGGGGCAGCCTGCCGATTTTGTTCGAGGCGTACCGAGATGATTTCTATGTCGGCACCGAAGGTATTTTCACCGCCCCCGTGTGGCCGGTGAAACTGATTATCGTGATTGGGTGCGTGGTCACGGCGTTGCAGTTTGCGGCGTTCGGAATGCGATACCTGAACGGTACATATGCCCGCCCGGAAACGGACGGCGGCAACTGAACAAAGTGGGACCGGAATTCTCGGCCCGAAGGACTTAGTTTATGACCGGCATTGAAGTTGGCATTGCCTCGATCATCACCATCGTTGCGCTGATTTACGCAGGCCTCTACGTGCCGGTGGCGCTTGGCTTGGTGTCGTTCGTCGGTGTTTGGATTTTGCGTGGCGACGTTGACATGCCGATCAGTCTGTTATCGTTGGCGATCGGCGATACGGTATCCGATCAGGTGTTTGCGACGATCCCGTTATTTGCACTGATGGGCTTGCTGGTCGGTCAGGCAGGGCTGGGCCGCGACGTCTATGATGTCGCGAATTATATTTTCCGACGTGTGCGTGGCGGTTTGGGCATCGCCACGGTGGCGGCGAACGCGGTGTTCGCTTCGATCACCGGGTCGTCGATTGCGTCGGCCACGGTGTTCACCCGCATCTCGGTGCCGGAAATGCTGCGCTTCGGATATACGCGAAAATTTTCCGTCGGTGTCGTTGCCGGCTCATCGGTGCTGGGGATGCTGATCCCGCCGTCAGCGATGTTGATCATCTACGCCATCGTTGCCGAGCAATCTGTCGGCCACATGTTTATTGCGGGCATCGTGCCGGGCGTTCTGTTGGCCATTGCCTATGGGCTGATGATTGTGGCGTTTGCCTACTGGTACCCATCGTTTGTCATGCGCCACGAGAATGTTGCCCGTGATGGAGACGCCGAGGACACCATGAGCTTGGGCACTGTCTTCACCAAATTGGCCCCTATCGGGGTGCTGATTGCAGTGGTGTTGGGCGGCATTTATGGCGGTGTGGTGACACCGGTCGAGGCCGGTGCGGCGGGCTCGCTGGTGGCGCTGATTATCGCCGCTTTAAAACGCAAAGCCGGCCCCAAGGCGATCTGGCAAGTGCTGGTGGAAACCGGACAAATCTCGGCGGTGATTTTGTTCCTGATCATCTCGGCGTCGATGTACAGCCGCATGCTCGGTGTGGCGGCGCTGCCGACAACGTTCGGCGAATGGCTGCAGGGGTTGGACTTAAGCTTCACCATGATCATGGTGCTCTACATCGTCATGCTGATTGCGCTTGGCACCATCTTGGATACCGCATCGATCATCTTGATCGTGGTGCCGTTGTTTTTGCCTGCGATCGAAGCCTTCGGCGGGCATCTGGTATGGTTCGGCATCGTTACCGTGGTCGGCGCGGAGATCGGGCTGCTGACACCACCCTTGGGGCTTTCGTGTTTCGCCATCAAGAGCACCATCAACGATTCGCTGATCACACTCTATGATATTTTCGCGGGCTCGTTCCCGTTTGCCGTCACCATGCTGTTGGTGCTGATCTTATTGATCGCCTATCCCTCTCTTAGCCTGATTTTGTTGTGACCACATTCAACGAAGGGGAATATCCATGAAAGACCTGACCTTAGACAATATGACCGATGTGGTCATCAGCTCCATCGCCGATACTGAAGACCCGCGCTTGAAGGAAGTCTTGAGCATCGTCATCCGCAAAATTCACGAGGCGGCGATTGAGGTCCAGATCACGCATGCGGAATGGGAAGGCTTGATGAATTTCCTGCTGGCCGCCGGAAATATCAGTGACGCGCAGCGCAACGAGTTTATCTTGCTGTCGGACTTAACCGGCCTGACGTCGTTGGTCGATCTCATTGCCTCTTCAAGCTCGCCCGATGCCTCCGAGCGCAGCGTGCTGGGGCCGTTCTATGTACCCAATGCGCCGATGATCGAATCCGGTGGCGACCTGATCGCCGACAACGAGGGCGATCCCGTCGTAGCGCTCGGTCGGGTGCTATCATCCACCGGAGAGCCTATCCCCGGCGCCATGATGGAGTTTTGGCAGAACGCCGCCAATGGCCAGTATTCCAATGTCGACCCAACCCAGGACGACAACAACCTGCGCTGCCGGATGCTGAGCAACGATGACGGCAGCTACGAGGTGTCCACCATCCGCCCGATAGCCTACGAGGTGCCGGACGATGGCCCCGGCGGCGAATATATGCGCGCCACCGGCCGGCATTGCTGGCGCCCGGCGCACCTGCATGTGCGCGTGCATGCAGACGGCTACGAGGATCTGGTTACCGAGGTGTTCAATACGCTCGACAAGTATATCGAGGAAGATGCGGTGTTCGGCGTCCGCTCATCATTGGCGATCCCGTTTAACCGCGAACCGACACCTGACGAGCAGGCCCGGTTCTCACATGTGGCATCGCCGTTCCATATGGTCGATTTCGATTTTGTACTGCAGCCTTTGGGTTAATATTTAAGCTGCATTCCCGAAACCGCCGCCGCCCGGTGTCTCGATAACGAACACATCGCCGGCTTGCAATTCGGTGCCGTCGGCGCCTTTCAGCACATCGACGCTGCCGTCGGCGCGTTCGACCGCGTTGCGTCCCATGGCACCCGGACCACCGCCCTCCAACCCATAAGGTTCGGTCTCGCGGTGGCTTGTGAGGACTGTTGCCGTCATTGGTTCTTCGAAGCGGATGCGCCGTACCGTGCCGTTGCCGCCGGTGTGCTTGCCCTTGCCGCCGGAGTCGTGCTTGACGGCGAAGCTCTCCAAGATCACCGGGAATCGCCATTCCAGGACTTCCGGATCCGTCAGCCGGGTGTTGGTCATGTGCGTGTGCACGGCGTCGGTGCCGTCGAAATCGGGCCCTGCGCCGGAACCGCCGCAGATGGTCTCGTAGTATTGGTGCTCATCGTTGCCGAAAATGAAGTTGTTCATGGTGCCCTGTGCCGAAGCCAGTACGCCGAGCGCCGCATACAGACTGTCGGTGATGCCTTGCGAGACCTCGGTGTTGCCGGAGATCACCGCGGCGGGGTAGGTGGGCGCCAAGATGGTGCCTTCCAGGCCCTTAATGTCGATGGGTTTCAGGCAGCCTTCGTTCAATGGAATTTCATCGTCCACCAGGGTGCGGAACACATACAGTACGGCCGCCTTGCAAACCGCTGTGGGCGCATTGAAGTTGCCCGGGTCTTGCGGTGACGTGCCGGTGAAATCCACCGTGGCGCGCCGTGCTTGCTTGTCGACCGTGATCTTGACGTTGATGTGGCGTCCGCCGTCCATGGGATAGGTGAACTGGCCGTCTTTCAAAACATCCAGCACCCGGCGCACGGATTCTTCGGCGTTGTCCTGCACATGGCCCATGTAAGCCCAAACCACATCGAGCCCGAAGTGGTCGATCATCTTGCGCAGCTCCTTAACGCCGGTGGTGTTGGCGGCGATCTGCGCACCCAGGTCGGCGAGGTTCTGGTCGATGTTGCGGCAAGGATAGGTGCCCGATGCCAGCAGCGCGCGGGTCTCGGCTTCGCGCAATTGACCGTGCTCGACCAACAAGAAGTTGTCGATGACAACGCCTTCTTCCTCGATCACGCGGCTGTCGGGCGGGGCAGAGCCCGGCGTCTTGCCGCCGATGTCGGCGTGGTGGCCACGCGATCCCACATAAAACAACACGCTTTCACCGTCCTCGTCGAACACCGGCGTGATCACCGTGACGTCAGGCAAATGGGTGCCGCCGTTGTAGGGCGCGTTCAGGGCATAGACGTCGCCCGGTTTGATGGTTTCCGCATTTTCGCGGATGACGGTCTTGATGCTCTCGCCCATGGAACCCAAGTGCACCGGCATGTGCGGCGCGTTGGCCACCAGATTGCCCTTCGGGTCGAAGATGGCGCAGGAGAAATCGAGGCGCTCCTTGATGTTGACCGAATAGGCGGTGTTGGCCAGCGTCGCGCCCATCTGCTCGGCGATGGACATGAACAGATTGTTGAACACCTCCAGCATCACCGGATCGGCCTTGGTGCCGATGGCCTCGCGCTGCGGGCGCGCGACAACACGCCTAAGCACCAGGGCGCCGCTCGGTTGCATCTCGGCCTGCCAACCCGGTTCGATCACGTCCGTGCCGGTGGTCTCGATGATGATCGCCGGGCCATCAATGGTGTGCCCCGGCTGCAGGGCGTCACGGTCATAGAGCGGCGCGCTCTGCCATTCACCTTCAGCGAACATGGAGGCGGTGTCGATGGCACCCGGATCAGATGCGGCTGGCGTGCCGTCGGCGATCTCTTCCAATTCCTCGGTGGCGCCGATGGCCTCGACGGAGACGGCCTCGACCAGCAGCGCGCGGTCCGGCGCGATGAAGCCGAAGCGTTGGTGGTGCTGGGCCTCGAATTCTGCGCGCATGGTGTCGCCGTCAGCGAAATCGACCAGCAGAGCGCTGTCCGTGCTGGCGTATCTGAGGTGTGCTTTGCGTACCGTGCTGATGCGGGCTTCCGGCACGTCCTGGCCGATGACCTCACGCCGGGCCTCGCGTTCCAATTCATCCAAAGCGGCACCGGCCTGGGCAAAGGTGGCGGCATCGAACGCGCCCTCGATCTGGCGTTCGCGAAGCGCACGCACGTCTGCCAAGCCCATGCCGTACGCCGACAGCACGCCGGCGAACGGATGCAGTAAAATGGTCTCCATCCCCAAAGCGTCGGCGACCGCGCAAGCGTGCTGACCGCCCGCACCGCCGAAACAGTTGAGCGCATATTCGGTCACGTCGTAGCCGCGCTGCACGGAGATTTGCTTGATCGCGTTGGCCATGTTTTCCACTGCAATGCGCAAGAACCCGTCGGCAACCGATTCCGGCGTCGGCGCCGCTTCGCCGGTGCTGGTGGCGATATCTTGGGCGAGGCTCGTGAACTTGGCGCGCACGACGTCGGCGTCCAATGCCTCGTCGGCATTGGGGCCGAACACGCGCGGGAAGTGCTTGGGCTGGATTTTGCCCAGCATGACGTTGCAGTCGGTGACGGCCAAAGGCCCGCCACGCCGGTAGCAGGCTGGGCCCGGATTGGCGCCGGCACTGTCGGGGCCGACACGGTAGCGCGCACCATCGAAGTGCAGGATCGAGCCGCCCCCGGCGGCCACGGTGTGGATATGCATCATCGGTGCACGCATGCGCACACCGGCGACCAATGTCTCGAAGGCGCGCTCGTACTCACCATCGAAATGCGACACATCGGTGGACGTGCCGCCCATGTCGAAACCGATGACTTTCTCGAAGCCCGCCGCCGCCGCCGTCTGCACCATGCCGACGACACCGCCGGCGGGGCCCGACAAAATCGCGTCCTTGCCCTGGAACAGCCGTGCGTCCGTCAGCCCGCCGTTGGATTGCATGAACATCAGCCGTGTGTCGGAACTGTCGCCATCGTTCAACTCGCCGGCTACCTGATCGACGTAGCGCCGCAAGATCGGCGATAGATAGGCGTCGACCACCGTAGTGTCGCCGCGAGACACAATCTTCATCAGCGGGCTGGTCTCGTAGGAAGTCGAGACCTGCGTGTAGCCAATATCGCGGGCAATCGCCGCGACGCGCATTTCGTGGTCGGGGTGCCGGTAGCCGTGCATGAACACAATGGCGCAGCCACGGATGCCGTCGTCATAGGCGCGTTGCAAACCTTTGCGCGCCACGTCTTCGTCCAATGGCGCCAGCATGTCTCCACGCGGGCCGACGCGTTCGTCGACCTCCAGCGTTTGTTCGTAGAGCATTTCGGGCAATTTGATATGGCGGTCGAACAGGCGCGGCCGGTTTTGGTAGCCAATGCGCAACACGTCGGCGAAACCGCGCGTGGTGACCAGCAGTGTGCGCTCGCCCTTGCGCTCCAACAACGCATTGGTGGCCACGGTGGTGCCCATCTTCACAACCTCAACCTGTCCCGGCGGGATCGCCGCGCCGGGCGTCAAGCCCAACAGATCGCGGATGCCCTGCACGGCGGCGTCGGTGTAACGCTCGGGGTTCTCCGACAACAGCTTGTGGGTGACCAATTGCCCGTCAGGGCGCTTGGCGACTAGGTCAGTGAAGGTGCCGCCACGGTCGATCCAGACTTGCCAGCGGGGAGGGAGAGGAGCGGGTTGGGTCATGGGAATTCCAAAATTTCTATAATGATAAAATATCAATAAATTATTGATAAAATAATTTCAACATGTTTTTATGATGTGGCGACCATTACTATTCTAGCGTCCAAGGAGACAAGCACATGAGTGCCGATAAAAAGAAACGAGGCAAATCTTCGATTGGCCCCATTGTTTCGTCGGCGCATCTGGCTGCCGAGGGGGCGAGCGAACTGAGCGAGTTCGAATTCGGCCTGACGCTGGCCAACAATGCTTTTCATCGTTGGATCGTTCGCTGCATGGCGGCAGCCGGCTACCCCGACCTGGGGGCGTTGGAGGTTCTTATTTTGCATACGGTGAACCATCGCGACCGCGCTAAAAAACTCGCTGACATCTGCCTGGT
The DNA here is from genome assembly GCA_018698795.1 of Rhodospirillaceae bacterium. GTDB lineage: Bacteria > Pseudomonadota > Alphaproteobacteria > Rhodospirillales > Casp-alpha2 > TMED8. The sequence goes on along the minus strand of JABIPG010000112.1, from coordinate 5,542 downwards.
GCTCAACGTCGAAGACACCCACGTGGTCAACTACGCGCTTAAGAAACTGGTGAAACTGCGGCTTGTCGATAGCACCAAATCGGGCAAGGAGAACCTGTTCGCGACGACGGACACAGGCGCTGAAACCTGCGAGCGTTATCGCGAAATCCGCGACCAATGCCTAGTGGAGACATTTACGTCGTTCGGCGGCAACGCCAAACAGGTGAGCGAGCTGGCTGCTTTGATGCGCATGCTGTCGGGCCTCTACGACCAGGCAGCCCGCGCTGCTACGTCACTCTGATAAGCGTCATCTCCTAAAAACGGGACCCACAAAAAACGGGACCCACAAGGGCCCCGAGTCTGAGCGACGTGATGATGTCGGTTTCTGGCTAGCGCTGTGCGAAGGGGGCTAGCGTAGTGCGAAGGGACGGAAACGGATCATCTCAGCCGGTCGCGAGCGGCGGCGAACGCCAAACGCGCGGGATAAGGAAGCCAATATGATCCGATAAACAGCCATCTCTTCGAGCCGTGCTCCAATGCCAAAAACCTAAGCTAGTGTATATCATTAGCCGTGAAAAGTAAACAAGATATCGAGCTTATCGTATTTTGACCCACAACATCTAGTGTTCAAAGTCAAACCCTTTGCGGTCATGGCCCGTCAGGGATAGAACCACTATTCAAATCGGATGGGGGATAAAGATCAAATGACGACCGAGCCTAAACGCCTTGCGTATTTCGAAGAATGGATGGATCCGGCGGGACCGGAGATCGCCGCCAAAATTCCCGGCATCGAATTGATGCGCCTGGAGCAAGACAGCGACGCCGATGCCGTGTGGGAAGCCTTGTCCGGTGCGCACGGCTACCAGATGCGCGCCTCCACCGAAACGCAAAAGCAGTTCTGGCCCGACAAATCTTTTCTGGCGCGTTGCCCCAACCTGTTGGCGGTCTCAAGCGCCGGTGCGGGGTTTGACATGGCCGACATAGATGCCTGCACCGAGGCGGGCATTCTGGTGGTCAGCCAATCGGGCTCCAACGCTGAATCAGTAGCGCAGCATGTGTTCGGCATGATGCTGGCGCTGTGCAAACAGATGATCCAATCGGACCGCGCCATCCGCCGCGAGAAACGCGGCTGGACGCGCTGGGACTACATGGGCCACGAGCTCACGGGCCGTTCCATCGGCATCGTCGGGCTCGGCAATATCGGCCGCCGCGTGGCGGAAATATCCAAGGCCTTCAACATGCGTCCCTTTGCCTATGATCCCTATCTCACCGATGCGGATTTCCAAGAGCGCGGCGCGGAACGCGTGCGCAGCCTGGAAGAATTGTTCGCTGAGGTCGATTTCATCTCGATCAACTGCCCGCTGACGCATGAGACGCGCGGCATGATCAACGCCGATCTTTATGCCCGGATGAAACCGTCCAGCATTTTCATCACCACCGCGCGTGGCTACATTCACGACGAGGCGGCACTGACGGCAGCCATATCCGAGGGCCGTATCGCGGCTGCGGGTTGCGATGTATTCGAGTTGGAGCCGCCTGCGCACGATCACCCGTTGATGGCTTTCGACAATGTCATCGTGTCGCCGCACAACGCCGGCATCACGTCGGATGCGAGCTACAATATGGGCACCTATGCGGCTGAGCAGTGGGGCGACATTTTCGCCGGCAAGTATCCGCCGCGCCTGAAGAACCCCAAAGCCTGGGACCATTACCGCGAACGCTACACCGCCATGTTCGGCACCGAACCGGCGGCGGCTTAGGCGAATGTGATGAGAGTTTCCGGAACACCGCCGACAGGAGGATACGACAAGCGCCGCTTCCAGCGCTTTGACGTCAATCAGCCGACGGAAGTCCGGAGCCCGCGCGGCAATTTCGAGGCGACGCTGGTCGATATCTCGGAAGGCGGCGCGTTTGTCCAGCTAGATCAGACCGGGTTCGAAAACAACCTGTTCGTGGAATTGCATGCGGAGGGTTCCGAGAAACTGCACGGTCGCGTGGTGCGTGAGTTCTCAGGCGGCTTCGCGCTGGAGTTCGACGACGCCGAACGCAAACGCGCGCTATCCGAGATCGAGAAATTCAAGGCGACGGTGGGGAAGATGGAAGCGTTTTGAGCCGAAGCCATGATTTCCCGCTTTTCCTCCGTCACGCTCTGAGCCGACGATGATTCGCGCTCTTACCTTCCTCGGTCGTCACGCTTCCACCGTCATGGTGTCCGCCGTCTTCATTGGGTTGGCGGTGCAGCCGCTGGCTGCCGCCTCAAAACCATTGTTGCTGCCGGGCGTGTGGGCGCTGTTGACCATGAGCATGATGCGTCTGGAGGGCCGGGCGTTTTTTGCGGTGTTTCAAAAACCGTTGCGCATGGGTTCGGCCCTGGTGTGGATGCTGGGGATCACGCCGGTCTTGATGTGGGGCATCGTGACGTTGTTTCCGCTCAGCGATCCGATTACGGCGGCCTTGGTGTTGACGGCAGGGTCGTCGTCGTTGATGTCGACGCCGGCGATCGGATTGATCTTAGGGCTCGATGCGGCGTTTATCCTGGCGCTACTTGTGGCGGCGACACTGATCTTGCCGTTTACCTTGCCGATAGTTGCGGTGGCACTGCTGGGGTTGCCGCTTGAAATCAGCGTGTTCGACTTGACGTTGCGATTGGCGGCGCTGGTCGGTAGTGCCGGGCTTGCGGCCATGGGCTTGAGGTGGGTGATCGGCGCCAAGCGCCTGGAGCGCGCGACACCTGCATTGGACGGCGTGGCGGTGGTGTTGCTGTTGTTGTTCGCCATTCCTTTGATGGATGGCATCACGGCAAGGTTATTTGCCGAGCCCGGCTACATGTTGTTTCTTACCGGTCTGAGTTTCGCCGTCTATATTGGCCAGATGCTGCTCAGCGCCTTGGTGTTTAGCGTGTTGTGGCGTGATCGCCATGCGGCGCTCAGCGCCGGGCTGGCGGTGGGGTGCCGAAACCTGGCGATTTTAATTGCGGTGCTGGCCGGCGCCGCAGACCGGGAGATCATCACTTATTTCGCATTGGCGCAGTTCCCGATTTATATTATGCCGTCTGTGATGAAAGTGATATTCGCACGGTCCTTGCGGGCATCGACATAACGACCCATCTCAAACGCTGGAGGATCAGCATGACATGGTTGCGAAAACCGAAATTCTGGCGCTGGTGCGTCCCGTTGGGGATTGTGCTGACGATCGTGCTTGCCGGCGTGGCGCGCCATTCGATGGCTGATTGGCGCACGGCGAGCCGCGAGTCCGCCGGCATCGCCCCCGACCCAGCCCGTCATTCGGAAGCCATCGTCCAGGTCTACGCGGCGCGCGCCTATAGTTGGCGCGGCGTCTTCGGCGTGCATACCTGGATTGCCGTGAAGCCCACCGACGCGCTGGAGTTCACGGTGTACGAGGTGGTTGGCTGGCGCGTTTATCACGGCTATCCGGCGGTGGCCGTTTCCAACCGGCCTGCTGATGGTCGCTGGTTTGACTCGGTGCCTGAAATTCTCGCAGATATGCGCGGTGCCGGCGTCAACGAAATGATTTCCCGCATCGACAAGGCGGCGCGAAGTTACCCCTACATGGATGAATACCGCGTGTGGCCGGGTCCCAACTCCAACACCTTCATTGCCCACGTGGCGCGCGCCGTGCCGGAGCTGAAGTTGGATCTGCCGCCCACCGCCATCGGCAAGGATTTCATCCCCGGTGGCGAGCTTGTGGCGAAGACGCCGAGCGGCACCGGTTATCAATTTTCGCTGTATGGCCTGTTGGGCGTAATGGCGAGTGCCGAGGAGGGATTGGAATTGAATTTACTCGGTTTGACTTTTGGCGTTGATCCCAAAGATCTGTCGATCAAGCTTCCCATGGCGGGGCGCATCGGCGGTTCTTCATGAGTGTCTGGGGAAAAGTTATTGGCGGCGTCGCGGGGTTTGCCTTGGGCGGACCGCTGGGTGGAATCTTAGGCGCCGTCGCGGGCCATGCCGTCGACAAGATGAAAGCACAAGAAGCGGCTATGGGGGGTGGTGGTCCCGGGGGGCGTGCGGGCGGCGGTGATGCCGCGTTCGACGGCTTCGACCAGGACGCCCGACAAGTCGCCTTCACCACGGGCGTCATCGTGCTGTCGGCGAAAATGGCCAAGGCCGATGGCCGCGTCAGTCCCGATGAGATCGCTGCGTTCAAGACGATTTTCCACATCCCGCCGCAAGAAACCTCGCACGTGGCGCGCATCTGGGATGAAGCGAAGCGCGAACCCGGCGGCTACGAGCCCTACGCCCAACAGATTTCACAGTTGTTTCGACATGAACCGGCTGTGATGGAAGAGATCATCGGCGCGCTGTTTCATATCGCCAAGGCCGACGGTGTCATCCATCCGGCCGAGATGGAGCTGCTGACCCGCACCGCCATGATTTTCGGCTTCGATGCGCATGCGTTTGAGCGCTTGAAGCACATTCACCTGGGCCCGGATGGTGAGGATGATCCGTACGAGGTGCTGGGCGTTGACAGTTCGGTCACGGATGAAGAAGTGAAGCGCACCTATCGTAAACTGATCCGCGAAAACCACCCCGATACCCTGATGGCGCAAGGCGTGCCGCAGGAGTTCATCGACCTCGCCAACGAAAAGATGGCGACCATCAATGCTGCCTACGATCGTATCGAGAAACAGCGCGGTATGAAGTGACCCCGTCGTGATCGAGACGCTGTCACCGAACTTCGAGCCTCGCCCCAACGGCACCGCCATCGATATATTGGTGGTGCACTACACCGGCATGCGGTCTGCCGCCGAAGCCCTGCAGCGCTTGTGCGACCCTGCCGCCAAGGTCAGCGCGCACTATCTGATAGACGAGGACGGCCAGATACATTGCCTGGTCGCCGAAGATCAGCGCGCCTGGCACGCCGGCGTGGCGTCGTGGTGCGGCTACAACAACATCAACGACCGTTCCATCGGGATTGAATTGGTCAACCCAGGGCACGAGTTCGGCTACCGAGCATTCCCCGAAGAGCAGTTGGCGGCATTTCAAGATTTGGCCACTGCGATTTTGGCGCGCCACCCTATTCGTGCGGGCAACGTCGTCGGCCATTCCGACGTGGCGCCGAGGCGCAAGACCGACCCGGGTGAGTTCTTCGACTGGCAACGCATGGCGGCGGCTGGCATCGGCCTGTGGCCCGTGCCGGCCGAGCATCGCGAAGATGACCCAGTTCGCTTGGCCGAGATGTTGCGCGGGATCGGTTACGACACCGAAGATTTTCCGGCCGCCGTGCGCGCCTTTCAAAGGCATTTCCGCCCCGAGCGCGTGAACGGCCGGATCGATCCCGAGACAGCGCGGCTTATCGCCGGATTACTGGCCATCGTTCAAGATCGTTGAATATCGGGTTTCGGGGCGTACAATGCCCCCGCCAGACGGTCGGATGGCCGCCTTCGCGCCCAGAGTTTTCTCGGGGCACGGGGGAGGAAAGTCCGGGCTCCATGGAAACACGGTGCCGGGTAACGCCCGGCGGGGGCGACCCCAGGGAAAGTGCCACAGAAAGCAAACCGCCCGGCGAGTGTTCGCATTCGTCGGGTAAGGGTGAAAGGGTG
>JABIPG010000274.1 GCA_018698795.1 Rhodospirillaceae bacterium | reverse complement strand
TTTTAAACTCAATCGTCACCCGACCGTCCGAGTCCGGCACCAATATCGGAAACTCGCCACCGGCCAGAAAACTCGCCGTCTCGCCGGTCATGGCGGTCAAATTTGGCTGCGCCAGCACCGAGACCATGCCTTCTTCCTCTAGCGCATCAATGACCGCATTGAGGTCCCAGCCGCCGATGCCGGTGGTGGCCGAGAGCGTGTGCTGGGTTACACCGGAGGAGAACGGATTGGTCGTGCCTAAGCCCAGCGCCAACCCGCCAATGCTGCCTAGCGCACTCCAGTTGAAGCCCAACTGCTTATCGACATCGCGCGCCACTTCGGCGATGCGCACCCGCAGATTGACCTGTACGGGTGCTTCAACGACGATTCGGTTGACGACATTTTCCGGCTTGCCGGCATATGCCTCGGCGATACGGCGAATGTTTTCCGCCGTCGTCGCCGCGCGCACCCGGCCCTCCAAGATCACCTGTTCGCCAATCGTATCAACGCTGACTTTGGCCTTCGGATGCAGCCGCTTAACGGTTTCGCGCAACCGGGCAAGTTGGTGGGTGACGCGCACCTGCACACTAGCCAGCACCTGCTCGCGGCGGTCGACGGCAAACAGCGTCGTCTCACCAGGCGCCTTGGCAAACAAATACACCAAGCGCGGCGATTTGACTTGCACATCGGCAATCGTCGGGTCGGCGACAAAAACCGTATTGGCGGCCCGTGCCAAGCGTATCAGCCGGCCTTTTTTCATCGCCAGCGAAAGTTCGGTGCCGGTAACGGCGACCACTTCCATGGTGGCGGCTTGGGCAGACGTAGCCGAAGCTTGGACCAGCAACAAAGCAACCATGAAAACACGCATCAACATTATCATCTCCTAAAACTTGGCCTTTTCGGCCTTATCACCGCGCAGCACGAAAACCTGGGGACCCTTGCCCTTGCTCTTACCGAACAGGCGCGGGTCTCCCAGCATGTGATAAACGTCCATGTCCAAGGTGTAGCTGCGCTGTTTGGGTTTGCCAGGCATTGAGCGTTCATCATCGCGGGCGAGAGAGCGCAGGCTCAGTGACAGATCGCCCATGGTCAACGCGATGGCCACCTGTTCCGCCTGTTTCGGCGTCACTTGCAAGGTTGCGGTCTTCGCCGGAGACGGCTTGCCGTCAACATTCTCAACGCTCTGGTCGATGGCGAGTACGCGGATATCGGCATGCATGGTCTGGCTGAAATACCGGGTCTCGGCGTTGCCGTCCTCGTCGTCACTTTTGACCCGCATGGTCAGCAACACGTCAACCCAGTCGCCGGGAAAGATAAACCCGGCGATACCGGTGGTGGCGTTGACTGGCACGGAGACCGCACGGTAGCCGGGCTCCAGCACGGCAGCGAGGAAGCCGCGCTCGCCCGGATGCACGACGCGGTCCGGCGTTACCGGTTGCCCGGCGGCCAGTTCAATGCGCACCACGGCGCCATCGAAGGCGGCTTTAGGGTCAGGGCTGTCTTTATCTTCGCTGCCGCTGGGCGGCCGCACGATGTAGCCTTCAATGACGCCATCTTCCGGCCAAGGTTTCCATTGCAGTTGATCGGGTTTGACAAAAGTTCCAGCCGCCATGGTTTTTTTCGCCACCAGCACCATCGTCGCGGCAATGGCGGTCGGTTGACCGGCTGGTTGAAGGGTGCGGGCCCGCGCGCGTTCGACGCCCACCCAGTTTTTGACGTAAAGCGCTGTACCACCGGCGATGGATAGAGCGGAAATAAGAAAAATAATGTTACGTACTGACATCATCACGCCTCCTCAACCTAGCGCCGGAATTATGCTCAAGGCAGCAATGCCGCCGACCGCGATAGCTACGCCATAGGGCAGCTTGCCGGTGTTTGGGGCGACAGTGTTTGGGGCGACAACGCCAAAGCCGGTCCGATAGCCCACCAGGCGCGTGTAAGCCATCAGCGCCACCGCCAAAACACCGCCGGCCAAGGCCGTGATAAACAGGAAATCAAGCAATCGGTCGGGCCCGGCCCACAGCGCCGTGGCGCTGAGCAGTTTGACGTCGCCGCCGCCGACCCAACCTTGCGAGAACCCGATGACCCCTAACACCAGCAGGCTCGACGCGATCAACAATGCCGAAACCCACGGGAACCCACCCGGCACGCTCAGCGCATAGGCCGGAAACAAGGCAAGCACACAAAGGCTCAACGCATTGGGAATTCTCAGGCGGGTCAGGTCTTGGATCGCGGCGTAAATCAATAGGCCGGATAACAAGGCTTTGAGTAAGACATGAACGGATAAGGGATCGGTCATGATTGGGGTCGCTCCGATCTTTAAGGGGTTTGTTAAAAGCTTAATCTTTGTGGCGTCTTCTCCTGTTATCCCTCTGCACGTGTGCCGCATTATCGCAGGCGTTGAGGCTTTCCAAGTCTCTCCCCAGGACAGGGTGTTGGAGAGGTGATGAGGATCCCGAGAAGAGACCAGGAAAGCGGTCGCTCGGCATACCGAACGACCAGTTTCTTTGATAATTTTAAGGTGTCGCAACCGCCCCATTGAGCGCTGTCGAAACCGCCGTAAACATGGCATCGAGAGAACCACCCATGGCCGTCAATGCGGCGATGGCGGCAACGGAGACGAGGGCGGCGATGAGGCCGTATTCAATGGCCGTCGCGCCGGAGTCATCGTTAAGAAACTTATTCATCAAGTTGATATTCATTTTAAACCTCCAATGGTTCGTTAGCTTGTTCGCTTCAAGTGTTAATATGTAGCGATCCAAGTAATCAATGAAATCGCAACATCAACATTAACTAATATTTAAGCATTGAAGTCAAAATAATTAAATCAATTCAATATTCATACATAATAACTGCAAATTAGATAAAATTTTATCTAAATTTATATCGTAATATCAATGGATTATGTCGAAATTATTTATTTGATTGGGCAAGTAATAATATAAAGAATAGCGGATCATCATTACTTGGCAAATGCCAGCAGGAGCCCGCTATGTTTCGCCGGATTAACCGGTTTCTCACACCCCTGAACGATTTGCGGAAACGCCTTTTACTCGATGAGCGCGGCGCGGTTATGGTTTTTTTGGCCATCGCCGCCATTCCGTTGATCGGCTTTGTCGGCATCGGCACCGATGTAGCGCGCGCCTATCTGGTCAAATCCCGGTTATCTTCGGCGTTGGACGCCGCCGGCCTGGCCGGTGGACAAAGCTTTTTCCTGCCCACACGTAACGCCGACATCGACATGTTTTTCGATGCTAATTTCCCCACCAATTACATGGGCGCCACCGTCACCGGCCCAACCAAAATCATCGACGAAGCAAATGAGACCATCCAACTTCACGCCAGCGCCGACATCCCGACCAGCTTCATGCATCTGATCGGCTACAACAGCTTAAGCGTCGATGCCTCGGCGGAAGTGGTGCGCAATATGATTGCCCTCGACGTGGTGCTGTCCATCGACATGTCGGGCTCCATGAACTGGTCTTCGGGATCCGGCGGCACCCGCATCGAGGCGGCGCGCGCGGCAGCGACAGAACTTGTGACGATCCTGTTCGGTGATGACGCCGAGAAAGACTTCCTCAACATCGGCGTCGTGCCCTGGGCCGGCAAGGTCAAGGTGATGCGCCAAGGACAAAGTTACGATTCCACCCTGACCACCAACACCGCCGTTGATCCGTTCACCAACCCGATATCCGGCGCCGCCCAGTCACAAGTATTTTTCGCCAACAATTCGCCGGTGCCGTTGCTCTCCGCCCCTGAGCCGACCTGGACCGGGTGTGTTTTTAACCGCTATCTGGACGATGGTTTGACCACCTCTGACGCCGATACTTTATTGGGACCGGCAGAGGTGCCGGACGCTGATTGGGTGGCGTGGCAACCGATTGGATTTGCCGGCGACCCGTTCCCCGGCAGCGGCAAATGTTACATGACCATCGGCGGTTACGAATGCACGCGCTGCCCCTATTACGGCATTACCGGGTTGAATAATGTCAAATTGGATATCCTTAGCGCCATTGACGATCTGCAAAGCCCCACCGGCACCACCAACATTCCCGCCGGTCTCGGCTGGGCCTGGCGGGCGTTGAAACCGCAAGCGCCGTTCACCGAAGCCGTGGCCGACCCGGACTACGACCTGCAGCGCGCCATCGTGCTGCTTACCGATGGCGAGAATACCGGCGGCGTCGGCGATGGCTACAAGACGGTTTTCGGCAGAGGCACCGCCGCAGGGACTGAGATGAATGCTCGGCTTTTGCAGCTGGCTGATAACGTCAAAGCCGACGGCGTGATCATCTATGTGATCCAGTTCGCTAACTCCGGCGGCGCCCTGCAACAACTGTTGAAGGACGTCGCCAGCGGGCCCGGGTCGCCCTATTACTACTACGCCCCCGATGGTGACG
>JABIPG010000129.1 GCA_018698795.1 Rhodospirillaceae bacterium | reverse complement strand
GGGCAACTGATTGCGCTGTGCCCATAGACCGTGATGAATTGATGACAACCATGAGGCTGCTCGCCGACATGGCGACAGCGGCAAACAACGGGTTGAGGCTACCCGAAATCGCCAACGGAATGGCCACGGCGTTATAAACCAGCGCCCAGCCTAAATTTTGACGAACCCGCCGGCGGATGGTGAAGACCAAATCGAAGGCATTGAATATGCGCTCCAGGCTGTTGCCCGGAATGACCACGTCGGCAGCTTCCGCCGCCAATGTCGAGGGCGCCCCGAAGGCGATGCCCAAATCGGCGGCCGCCAAGGCGGGTGCGTCATTGCTGCCATCACCGACCATGACCACGGTGCCTTCCTTTTGCAATTGCCGGATGACGGCTGCCTTTCCTTCCGGTGGGACACCCGCAAAGACGGTGTCAACGTGGTCCTCAAAGCCGCTTGGGTGTTCAGCGCCGGTCAGCAGAACGACACGGCAGCTCTCTCGCAGTCGGTCTACGACGCGTTTCCATTCGGGGCGGCTGGCGTCGCGTGTGAGAATGGCGCCATGCACCTCGCCGTCCCAACCGACATAGGACATGACGTCATCGCTTGATGAAACGCTTGCCAATTGTTCGCCAAGAGGTGCGGAAGGTTCCCATCCCAGATATGCAAACAATCCCTGGCCGCCAACAGCGACACGTCGCCCCGCCACCTGTGCAACAGCGCCTTTCCCGGCAAAACTCTCCAGCTTGCTTCCGGTCATCGAGATATCCAGCCGCGCAATGGCGCGTGCGATGGGATGTGGAGAGAGGCGTTCAACGGCGGCGGCATTGGCGGCAACTTCAGGTGCGCCAATGACATCCGTTACTTCCATGTTGCCGGTTGAAAGGGTGCCGGTTTTGTCCAGCACCGCGATATCGATGGAGCGAATTTTCTCGAAGACATCGGCGCTGGTAAAGATGATGCCTTGTCGCAACGCCCGGCTGAGCCCCGCTGCCGTGGTCAGTGGGATGGCGAGGCCGAACGTGCACGGGCACGAAACGATCAAGGTTGCCAGGCCGGTCAGGACCGCCGTTCCCAGGTCTCCACTGTAAAGATATGAAAACGCCGTAACGCCGGCAGCTAAAAACAGCACCAGCGGCACGAAGAAGCGCGCCACCCGATCGGCCAAACCAAACGCGCCGGCGCTGGAGCTTTGGACATTCCAAAGAACGCGCGCAAGATTGTCGATCTGACTTTCCACAAGCTCGCCAACTCGAATTTCAAGCTCGCCTTCTACGATGACCGACCCGCCGAGCACTTGCTCTCCAGGTTCACGCGAGATGGGAAACGGTTCGCCAGTCATCAGCGATTCATCGACCGCTGCCGTGCCGTAAATGATAATGCCGTCGACGGGAACGGGCTCGCGTTCTCGGATGATAACGTGTTCGCCGGGCTCTAACTCTGCGATATCCAACATGCGGAAACCGCCGCCCCAACGGGTTCGCGCCTTCGGCGCCCATTTGTCGAGAATTTCGGATAGTTCCCGTGTGGCATCGATTTTGGCGTTGCGCTCGATATATCGTCCGATGGTCACAACGGCGATGATGGTTGCTGCAACATCGAAATAGAGATCCAGTGAACCAGACAACAGATTTCCGAAGCTGTATCCGTAGGCGGAGAGAATGGCGATGGCCAATAGATTGTCCATGTTCCAGACACGCGCGCGCAAACCGACCCATGCGCCGCGAAATATGGGGGCCGCGACGTACACGACTAAGATAGTGACGAAGATGAACATCGCCCAAGGTGCAACCCGTTCGACCAGCCAGCCGATGGGGGCCAATTCTGCCGCATCAACCGCGCCGAGATGGACCGGGTAATAGAGTGCGATATAGATCATCATCACCAATCCGGCCAAGGCAACGCCAGTGACCAATCGCAGGAGGTCCATTCGATAATCGTAAGGCGGCGCATCTTCGGTGCTAAAACGCGCCCGGTAGCCTGTGGTCCCAAGTGCGGCGGGCAAATCCTCTTCGCTGATGACGTTGGGGTCATAGATGACCTTGGCCGTCGACGTTGCATAACTCGATTGTGCAAATGCGATGCCGTCGATCTGTTCAGCCAAGCGGTTGATCAAAATTTCACACGATGAGCAGTGCATCCCGTCAACCCGCAAATACGCTTCTTTTCCGTCCTGTAGTGGCTGAGCAGACGTGGCGGGGCCTCGCGCGTCGGCGGCGAACACGCCTGGGCCGAAGTTGCGATATACCTCCTTGCAGCCAAAACAGCAGAACTGATGCCCATCGTCTTCCACCGGTGGTGTCGGCACAGGGAGTGCGCAAAGTTTACATTCGGAAGTGTTGGTCATTTGTCACGCGGCAACCTTGTTGGTGAGGCAGAAACAGTCACCATCGGATGCTAGGGGATAAGCATGGAAAAATCTAAATTGGAAATTCCTATCGATCGATAAATTTAATTCAATCAAACTTGATCGGCGTTAAGCGTATCATCTTCCCATAAAAATTTCACAACGGCGCAACCTGCACAAAAGCGCCGGACGTAAGGGCATGGGTTTAACAATGTATGGGGAACGCTGAAATGCTTGAATCCTTTTTTCTCACGGGCTGGGGCGCATTCGCGATGATGCT
>JABIPG010000201.1 GCA_018698795.1 Rhodospirillaceae bacterium | reverse complement strand
TCAAGATCGTTCGCGTACCGTGCAGATTCTCAAGCGTTTTCATGAAAACCTGTTCGTCCAGGTCATCAAGGCCACTCGCCGGTTCGTCCAAAATCATAACTGGCGCATCACGCAGAAATGCTCGAGCGAGCGCGACCTGGCGGAGAAAGCCTTGCGGCACGTGCACCTGCATGCCGTCACGAAACACGGTGTCAAAACCTTGCGGCAAAGATTCGATCGTGCGCGTCAGCCCGGCCATGGCACAGGCATCCTGGATTTGATTGAACGATGCGGTTGGGTCCGCCAACGCAATATTGTCATAAATGGACCCCGGGAATGCATGATTGCGCTGGGGCACATAGGCCAAAGTCTGACGCAACGAGACCGGACGCAACTGTCGGATATCAATGCCGTCCAGTGATATCGCCCCAGCCTGCGGCCGATATAGGCCCAACACCAGCTTGGCTATCGTGGTTTTGCCCGATCCACTGTTACCGGCAATGGCTAACAGCTCACCCGGCTCAACGTTAAAGCTAATCCCCAGCAATGCCGGATTGGTCTCGGACGAATAGCGCATGCTGACACGCTCAAATGCGATCTGCCCACTGAAGTCGATTGATGCGGACGGCGCGTCGCCTGGTTCCTGCTCGCGATCGAACCGCAACGTCGTCAACAGATTGTTGAGACTTTGCAGCATCTGTTCCATTCTGTGGCCAAGGCTAAACAACGTCTGCAAAGGTGCCAACGTACGCCAGACCAGCATCATTGTGGCGATCAACGCCCCTAAGCTCATCGCGCCATCCATGGCCTGGTAAACGCCGACAACCAATGTCAATGCGCCGGCGGCGGTCATGATTGTTAGCGACAGATTTTGTGAAAAATTTTGCAGATGCGCGATACGCTGATTGCCCATCACCGTGTCTGCCGACAGCTTTCGAAACCTGTCCGCCCATATATCCTCGGCCCCCAACTGTTTGATGGAGCGCATCCACCACATGAGTTCCATAAGAAATGCATATCGTTGTGATCGGGTTTTGCCGGCTTGCTTAGTTCGTTCACCGATAATCGGAAACAAAATGTAGGCGAGAAGGAAATAGATCACTGTCAACACCAGCGGCACGACCACCACCCATCCGGCGATATAGGCAATGATCGCCATAAACAAGATGACGAACGGTAGGTCGACGACCATGGTTGCAATCGAACCCGTAAAAAACTCTCGCAATGATTCGAACTCGCGCAAACGCGCGGCCTGACCGCCAACCGGGGCGCGTTCCGTAAATATCGGCGGCAAATGCAAAATATGTTGGAAAATTTCCGTGCCGACCATGTAATCCAACCGGCCCCCGATATATCCTTGAATCCGGGCGCGTAAATCCCTGAACATCAATTCAAAAGCGATGGCGATCGCAACGCCGCCGGCGATATACGGCAGCATCTCCTTGGCTTCTTTTCCGATCACCTGATCGTAGATCATCATCACCGCTATCGGCACAGAAAGCGCCAAAATGTTGATCAAAACCGACAGGACCATTGATCTTGCCAGCAGTTCGCGGAAATGACGAATGACTTCCCGAAGCCAGGCATCGACACGATCACCACCGGATATCGTGTCTCTCTCCTTAACCGGCTCGATGATGTATATCTTTCCGCGCGGTGCCGATTTCCCCAACGGCTCCAGCGTTTTCTTTACACCGTTGAAGATCGATGTATGGCCATCTTCGTCGGATACAATGTAGGGAGAACCATCATTTCCCATGTAAAAACAAGGCATCAACCTTGTCGACAGGCGAGCGATATGCCCACCCACCGGAACCGTCCGAAAACCAAGCCTAGCCAACGTATCGCGGAAATCTTCAATCGTTAGCTCTTCGGTGTCGAACGGCAACGCCTCGACCAATTGACGAGACGTTCCCCGCCACTTCAGTGCATCCAAAACGATCGGTAAACAGGCGATAAACGGATCGGATGCATGAGCATTGGAGTGATTAAAGATGGCCTGTGTCCAATGTCGACGCAAATCCTCCGGTGCTTCTTGGCGTAAGGTGACGGGGCTCATTGCGCGCCCCCCACGTCCGTTGTGGCCGTATTGATTTCGTGCACCTGCGATTTATTGATGTCCAACACGCGATCCGCTTGGGCGATCATCGATGGTCGATCCGTGACCATAACCATTGTCATCTGGCCTCGCTTTTTCTCGATAAGGTCTTGAAGTTTCTTATCCGCATCGAAATCGAGAGCTGAATTGGCCTCGTCAAAAAGAAGCAATACAGGCTTGCGCGACAACGCCCGGACCAAAGCGATAACTTGCTGAATGCTGCCCGCCAATCCTTCTGATGCCGTATCACCGGCACGGGTCTTCATGCCTTTGGGCATTTTTGCGATGGTCTCATCAAGACCAAGGCTGTGTCCGGTTTCCAGCGCCGCAGCCAAATGATCGGCCCCTTCGAACATCGTCATGTTGTCGACAAGAGTGCCGCGGAACAAGACGGCGAACTGCCGCACATACCCAATGCGCTTGCGAAGTTTGCGGAAATCGATGTTCCGGGTATCCGTACCATCATACAGCATGGTCCCCTCACCCGGCTGCAGCAAACCGGCGAACAGTTCTAAAAACGCCGCTTTGCCACCACCCGATTTCCCTGTCACGGCGACAATTTCACCCGCGTTGATCGTAAGGTTTACGTTGCTAAGCACGGGGACATCCGGGTCGCCGCGGTAGACAGTCACATTGTCCAATTCGATTTGACCGGAGAAATCCGGAAGATCGCTGAGATCGCCGCCGGCCTTCTCTTGGTCCATCTGGTTAATGAAATCGAGGCGTTCTTGGGCCAGGTTGAGATTTCGCGTCTGTACCCAAAAACTAACCATACGAATCAGTGGCTGAATCGCTCGCCCGGCAAGCAACATACATGCAATCAGAGAGCCGCCCGATATCTCATCATCGATCACCATGATCGATCCCGCCGCCGCGACGGACACCATGGCCATACTGCCAAGTACGGCCCCAACGGATTGCCCAAGTGACGAAAGATAATTCGTATCTCGCACCGCTGCGGCGAGGGGCGCATGGAAACTTTGGTAGCGGCGGCTCATCTGCGCTTCCATCCCCAGCCCCTTTACCGAATGAATTCCGTTCAACACTTGAAAGACAAAATTATGCCGCTTGTCATCCAAGTCATTGCGGCGGCGCACTGCACGATCGAGACGAATTCCGAGAACGATTGCAAAGACTGCGGCTATACCGACGACAGCCAGCGGCGCCCAGACCAAATCGCCACCAATCAAATAAATCAAAGCCAGGAAAACCACGGCGAACGGTAAATCGGTGACGTTGACCAATCCCTGGCCCGAATGGAAATCGCGGAGCATCTCGACCGCTCCGATCCGATCCATATGTGTGCCGGCCGGCGAACGCTCGAATGAAACAATCTCAGCGCCCAACAGCGCACGTACCGCTCGGGTGCTGACGGCATGCTCAAAACGCGCCGCCGCCCAGGTGATGATTTGGCTTCGCAAGGAGCGCAGAAACCCATCAATAAAAATCACCACTACAAGCCCCAGACAAAGAAACAGAAAGGTCTCGGTCGACTCGTTGGGGATTATTCGATCGTAAACCTGCAAAATTACCAGCGGTAGCGCCAAGCTCAGAAGATTGATGGCGAACGACGCCAGCATCACGTCCGCTCGCTCGAATGCAACGCGTATCAGCGGTCGGGTAAAGCGTTTCGGTTTGGACCTCGGCGCGTTTGTTTCTGTTTCAGTCGGCATGAAGCGGTCCGTCCGTTTATTCGCCGGCAGATCGTAAAACAACAGGGTTACAGCGTGGCGAAGTGTCGCTGTAGCGAGATATAATCATCGTATTGATCTAATTTCCCCTTGATGTTGGATTGCCTTTTATCTCCGTCAAATTACAGCAACCTTAACCGACGCGAAATGCCCGCGTTGCTTTATTTCAGTGTTTTTTTTTCGCATCGATCAAAAAATCATCAAACCCTTCAGGCAATCGTAATCCGAGCTTGATAATTTGATCTTCACAAAGGGAGTTGTATAAACTCCCGGCAATACACTTACGCCACCCCCCAAGAAAGGCACGGTTATGACACCAGCTGAACACGATGGAACGCTTGAACTTTTCGACTTCGAAGATCGCAACTCAAATGACGATCTTGAATCGGAAGTTGTATTGACGCCGCCAGCGGAAGTCACGATTGAGGAAGATTACACAACGCCGAACCTCCACATGGGCAGCAACGATTCTCGTGTTATTCGCGATCAAACCCAAAACGGTCGCGGAAGACCCGAAGATCTGGAAGTTCGGGGCCAGCAGGCCGCTCGTGTCGCCGTGTCAACGGAACTGGTCGAAACCGCCCAAATCGGCGGCGTGCAAACCGGCATTCCCGTGGATCTCGGCGACGTCGTCAATCTCGGCGATGACAACGGACGGATCGTCATTCGCGATCTCCCCGAAGGCGTCACGACGTCTGTCGGTGTTGAGCGCGGTGATGGCGCGATCGTCATCGAAATCGAAGACGCCGAAAACCTGTATTTGATCATCGATCCCAACGTACCCGTGCTGCCTTTTGAGGTCATTGCCACGGTCATCGATAACAACGGGCTTGGAAATACCGATACGGGGGAAGAAGAAACCGAGGTGCTGGATACCACAGCCGCGACGCCTGAACTGGAAACCACCGATGCAACGGGCAGCGAAGATAACGCAATCGCGCTGAATATCGACGCGGCTCTGACTGATCGCGACGGCTCGGAAAGCCTCGAGGTCACCATCACGGGCGTTCCCGATGGCGCGACCTTGTCCGCCGGCACCGACAATGGCGACGGATCCTGGACCCTTACCGCCGACGAACTCAGTGGCCTGACCATCACACCACCTGCCGACTATAGTGGCTCGTTCGATCTTTCGATCACCGCCACCTCAAGCGAGGCAGGAGGCGACACGACATCAATCACCGACACCATGAGTGTCGAGGTCGCGGGTGTCGCCGATAGCGCAAACGTCTCTGGCGCAAACGTTAGCGGCGGCGAAGACACCACCATTGCTTTGAACTTCGACGCCGCACTTTCCGACACCGATGGTTCCGAGACCCTGGGCGTGGTGATTTCCAATGTCCCCACCGGCGCCAGCTTGAGCGCCGGCACCGACAATGGTGATGGGTCCTGGACCGTAACATCGGACGAGTTGGACGGCCTGAGTATTACCCCGCCGACAAACTTCAGCGGCAGCTTTGATCTGACCATCACCGCCACGACATGGGACGGTGCCGACAGCGCCAGCGCATCCAGCACGGCGACGGTCAACGTCACCGGTGTCGCCGATGCAGCATCGCTGCAAGCAACCGATGCCACTGGCAATGAAAACTCAACCATTGCGCTCGATTTCGACGCAACCCTGACGGATACGGATGGGTCGGAAACGCTAAGTCTAACCGTTTCCGGCGTTCCTGCGGGCGCAACCCTTTCTGCCGGCACCGATAACGGCGACGGCAGCTGGTCGTTGGAAGCCGGTGACCTTGAAGGCCTGACGATTACACCTGCCAACGGGTATCACGGCTCCGTTGATCTCCAACTCGCCGCCACGACGACCGATGGCACCGACACCACGACAGTGACCGATACGGCGACTATCACTGTTGAAGGACTAGCTGAGGTCATGCAGGGCACAAGAAAGAACGACACGCTCCGTGGAGATGACGGAAAAACCGAGGTTTACGGTGGCGATGGCCAGGACCGGTTGTACGGCGGTGGCGGCGATGATTATGTGTCCGGCGGACGCAGCAACGACCGCGTCTACGGAGACGACGGCGCGGACGAAGTTCACGGCGGATCGGGCAATGACTACGCCTACGGTGGCGACGGCGACGATACCGTTTACGGCGACGCCGGAAACGACCGTGTCTATGGCGGCGACGGCGCAGACACAGTGAAGGGTGGTGACGGCAGTGATCGGGTTTACGGCGACACCGGCGCGGACAATGTCGACGGCGGCGCAGGCAACGATTATGTCTACGGCGGCACTGGCAACGACACCGTCTCCGGCGGTTCTGGAAACGATCAGGTTTTCGGCGGTGAAGGTGCTGATCAATTGTACGGCGGCAAAGGCAATGACCGCCTCTATGTCGACGGAGACGACACAGTCATCGATGGCGGAGGAGGTTTTGACCGCGTCGACGTGCAGGGTACGGATGGCGTTAGCATCGATATGGCCGCGAGCAGCATCGAGCAGGCCTTCGGCAATGCCGGAAACGACACTTTTGACGGCTCAGGCCTGAACACTCGCCTGACATCCTATGGCCGCGATGGCGACGACACGATTACCGGCGGCTCCGACCGCGACTATCTGCGTGGAGATGGCGGCTCGGATACGCTTTCCGGCGGCGGCGGCGCCGATCGTCTTTACGGCGGTGAAGGCGCGGACAATGTGCAAGGTGGCGAAGGCGGCGACCGTGTCTACGGCGACACCGGTGCGGACAACGTCGACGGCGGCGCAGGCAACGATTATGTCTACGGCGGCACCGGGAACGACACCGTATCCGGCGGCTCTGGAAACGATCAGGTTTTCGGTGGCGAAGGCGCTGATCAATTGTACGGTGGCGAAGGCAACGACCGCCTGTATGTCGATGGTGATGATACGGTCATCAACGGCGGCGACGGCTTCGACCGGGTCGATGTTCAGGGCACGGATGGCGTCAACATTGACATGGCGGCCAGCAGTATTGAACAGGCGTTCGGTAACGCGGGCGACGATACATTCGACGGCTCCGGCCTTACCACCCGCTTAACCTCCTACGGACGCGCCGGCGATGATGAAATCACTGGCGGTTCCAACCGCGACTATCTGCGCGGCGACGCCGGTGAAGACACATTATCCGGCAACGACGGTAACGATAATCTCTATGGGGGTGACGACAACGACAAGCTCTCCGGCGACGCGGGCAACGATCGGCTCTATGGTGAAAACGGCAACGATGTCATTTCAGGCGGTGACGGGGCTGACCAACTGATCGGCGGCGCGGGCGCGGACGAATTGCGCGGCGGCGACGGCAATGACCGATTGTATGTTGATGGCGACGACACTGTCATCGACGGCGGCGACGGCATCGACCGCGTCGATGTGCAGGGTACGGATGCCGTCAACATCGACATGGCCGCCAGCAGCGTCGAGCAGGCTTTTGGTAATGCCGGCGACGACACGTTCGACGGATCGGGCCTGAGCGCCCGCATGACGTCCTACGGGCGCGACGGCGACGACACTATTACCGGCGGCTCCAACCGCGACAATCTACGCGGCGACGCGGGCAACGACACCGTTGCCGCTGGCGATGGCAACGACTACGCCTATGGCGGCACCGGCAATGACACGGTCAGTGGTGAAGCCGGCAACGACCGGCTTTATGGGCAGGACGGCCAAGACAAGGTATACGGCGGCACCGGCAACGATGTCGTCGATGGCGGCGCCGGGGACGATTTGCTCCAGGGCGACGCCGGCAACGACCAACTGATCGGCGGCGCGGGCGCCGACCAGCTTTATGGCGGCGACGGCAATGACCGGCTGTATGTTGACGGAGACGACACTGTCATCGACGGCGGTGACGGCTTCGACCGCGTCGATGTACAAGGCTCCGACGGCGTCAACATCGACATGGCCGCCAGCAGCATCGAACAAGCATTCGGCAACGCCGGCGACGACACGTTCGATGGATCGGGTTTGACCACCCGGCTCACGTCATACGGCCGCGACGGCAACGACACCATTACCGGCGGCTCCAATCGCGACACTTTGCGAGGCGATGCGGGCAACGATGTGATCACCGGTGGCGATGGCGCCGATAACATCACCGGCGGCGCGGGCGCGGATGAATTGCGCGGCGATGCAGGCAATGACCGACTTTACGCAGACGCCCAAGATACCGTCGTCGACGGTGGTGCCGGCACCGACCGCGTTGATGTGCAGGGCGCGGACGGCATCAACCTGGACATGACCGGCGGCAGCATCGAACAAGCCTACGGCAACATCGGAAACGATACCCTTGATGCGTCTGGGTCTTCGGCACGTATCACCGCCTACGGCCGCGACGGCAACGACACCATTAGCGGTGGTGATGACCGTGATAATTTGCGCGGCGACGCTGGAGACGACGTGATTTCCGGCGGTGGAGGAGCCGACCAATTGATTGGCGGCGCGGGTGCGGATGAATTGCGCGGTGGTGCTGGCAACGACCGGCTCTACGTTGACGGTGACGACACCGTCATCGACGGCGGCGATGGCTTTGATCGCGTCGATGTGCAAGGTACTGAAGGCGTCAACATCGATATGGGTACAAGCAGCGTCGAACAGGCCTTCGGCAACGTCGGCGACGACACCTTTGACGGCTCAAGCCTGACGTCGCGGATGACGTCATATGGCCGCGACGGCGACGACACCATTACCGGTGGTTCAAACCGTGACGACCTACGTGGCGACGGCGGCGACGACACCCTCAGCGGTAACGCCGGCGACGACTATTTGCGCGGCGGTGATGGCAACGATGTCGTGTCCGGCGGCGATGGCAATGATCGGCTCTACGGTGACGCCGGAAACGATGTTCTATCGGGCGGCGACGGCAATGACCGGCTCTACGGCGGTGACGGCAACGACACCTTCAACGGAGATGCCGGTAACGACCTCATGGACGGCGGCGCCGGGGACGATTTGTTTATCTTCGGCATCGGCAGCGGCAACGACACCGTGCACGGCGGCAGTGGTGAAGGTTGGCTCGATTCGGTCCAATTGCAGGATTCGGGCGGCGGCGCACTCGGGGTTGATGACTTCGATATCCAACTCTCGACTGGCTCCATCGAAGAAAGCGCCGACGGTTATGTCGCACTTTCCCAGGATGCAGCAGGCACCGTGACCATGAACGACGGCAGTGAGCTTCACTTTGACGGCCTAGAACGTATCGAATGGTAGTTGTGAGAAAGTAATTGTTTGAAAACCACCATTGCGATTTGAGAGAATCCGGTGTTTTTGTTGGGGCGAATTTCAGATGACGGAGCCGAAGCATTGAATAATACCGATACCCAGGGCAATACCGGCGGCGATTCCGCTCTCCATGATCCAAAGGAGATCGCCGCGCACGGAGACCCTCAGGCACGTCAGCGCTTGGCGTCTGACGCCTCTGCGCCGCCTGAAATCCTCTACTATCTGGCGTCTGACGAAAGCCTGCCGGTCCGCAAAGCCGTGGCTAGCAATCCGGCCACCCCATTGCAGGCCGATTTCATTCTTTCCAATGACGCCGAGGCCTCCATCCGGATGGACCTCGCCATGAAGATCGGCAACCGGCTAGGGTTTGAAAGCGATGAGTTGGACGATAATCTGCTGAGCAAGGTCAACAAGGTTTTGGGAAATCTTATCAACGACCAAATGTTAGCGGTGCGGGCGATTGTCGCCGAGGAAATAAAGGGCCTCGAGAACGTACCCAAAGGCGTCATCTCAAAACTCGCACGCGATGCCGAAGCCGCCGTATCGGCGCCGGTATTGGAACATTCCCCCTTGCTGGACGACGACGAGCTTGTCGAAATCATCACGCAGGGCGTTCGCGACGAAGTCGCCACTGCGATTGCCCGGCGTGAAAATATTGGCCAAACGGTTACGGCATCAATTAGTCACACTGGCAGCATCGTCGCCATCGAAGCGCTATTGGAAAATAAGACGGCTACCATATCGCCGACGGCGTTGGATGAGATCACCGATCTGGCTCAAGACCATCAATCGTTGCATCAATCACTTGCCAAGCGCGATGACTTGCCGGAACCGACTTTGCAGCGCATGGCCGGATTTGTCGGCAGCGCCATCGTCGAAGAATTGCTGGAGCGGTATCCCCTGACCGATGTTGCCAAGGATGGCCTGAGGTCAGCCGTGCAGGAACGAATTGAAGCCGGCGATGCAGCTCCATCCAACGGCAACGCATCGCAAATATCGCAGTATCGTATTCTCGTCGTAGAAGACGATTCGACCATGCGGATGCTGATCCGCCAAATCATCGAATCATTTTTGAGCGCCGAGGTCCTGGTAACCAGTGACGGCGATAGAGCTCTAAGCATTATTGAAGACGGCGGGCACTTTGACCTGATCGTCTGCGACTGGATGATGCCCGTAATGAGCGGTATCGAGTTTTTGCGGGCCTTGCGCGAGCGCGGCGACGAAACACCCTTTGCCATGTTGACGTCGCGCAAAGATGTGGATTCAGTCGTGTCTGCGCAAAAATACGGCGTCGATGCATTCATTACGAAGCCGGTGACGGCAGCCGAAATTCAAGGCAAATTACGCATGTTGCTACGCGGTGACCGCTAACAAAACTCCGTCGAGACTAGTGAATGCCCGCCTCGTTCTGGCGTTGGCTGACCACCATATAGCGCAGTTCGTCTTTGATGATTTCCGTATGCCGGCTGGGTTCGGCGCGTAAAACACCCGAGATAATCGCCATCTGCACGGGCTTTGCCATGCGATCGAAGTTCTCAAGCATCAAAAACTTAACGCTCGGCCGCACTGTCGGCGACAACAGCAGACTCAGCACAAGTTTTTTGCGTATCTCGTGGCGCATGTTGCCCGCTTCGGTCAGTTCGAAAAATTCACGCACGAATTGCCGAGGCGCAATGGTACCGTCCAGCAGGCTCTTCAAGTTGTCCCGAAGCGCCGCAGTATACTGCTGACGCGTGCGGATAATGAACTTGGACGCATGGCGCCGGATTTCAGCGACGGCAGAGGGCTCGAAGGCTCTCTCCTGCACATAGCGCAGGCATTCTTTCACCGAGTCGTGGCGGCTGGTATCGGCGATGATTTCTGTAATCCCGGACAACAGGCGTGTCTTCCCGCCTTGTGGCGACAAGCGCGCCGCCGCCGCCAGCGCCATCGGCGCTTCCGGGTCCCGCGCCGCAACCAAGGCCAATGGCAACGGGTCTTCCATATTGAGGAGATTGATTTGGTGGTTCATCAAAGTTTCCGGCACCAACATCCGTTCGTCCTCACCGGGCATCAAAATCGGCCGCTTGGCGCGATAATCTTGTTTGATTCCGAGAGCGGTCTTCAAGCCGTCTTGGCTGATACCCAATACGTTTGCCATGTTGGTTATGCCAGCCCCGTGGATGCGCTGCGAAGCATCCCGAAATCGTCAGTGTTTAGAAACGCCGCATTGCGCATTGCATTCCACCACAACCGATAACGCCGCGCGCCTTCACGCACCGCAGCGGCGGGCAGACCGCCGTTCAGCTTTTCCTGACAATGCAAGGCGTCCAACGCATCTTCGAGCATGACGTCTGGCTTGTTCTCACATGCGCCAATAGCCTCAGCGGCTTCCGCCTGGCCGATCTGATCGCCCAGCATTAGGGTCAAAAAAACCATGATATCGTCGGGAATTGACGTGTGCCCATTGCGCCACTTGCTGACGCTGGCCGTCGATATCCGCAATGCCGATGCGATATCCTTTCCGCTCACGCCAACAACCCCCAGCCCATGAAACACCGGTGCCAGCTCCGTTTTGCCAACCACATTTTCGTCGTCATTTTTATTCATTGCCCAGGTCTGCCCCTCAAAAGTGGACATAAGTCCTTCTATCCCAAGCGGAATTTCATTCAAACCAATTTTTGTGTTTCCATGCCTATTTGACCCCAAAATGTAGGCATTTCGCACATTTCACGCTGGTTTCAACGCCGATTTGCCTTTGGTTTTCAGCGCCAGTACACGATTCCAGCCTCCGATTCGGGGCTTGCCAGGCTGCCAGCGAGGCGGTCGAATACGGTTTATGAAAATTGGTATC
>JABIPG010000083.1 GCA_018698795.1 Rhodospirillaceae bacterium | reverse complement strand
GCAAGCGTTGCATTTATATATCGGATTGCCGCTTTCTGTTGGTTATGCGTTCTGTTCGTTGATCATCATTCCGGTTGTGTTTTACGGCATGACGGCAATCAGCCGGCTGCAGCTGATCACCCAACCCGTTTGGTTGATATTGATGATTCTTCCGTTTGCAGTGGTGCTGATGAAAGACCCAAATGTATTGGATCGTGTTTTCAATCTTTCAGGCGACATCTCGGGAGATTCCACATTTTCGTGGCAGTTTTTTGGGCTGTCTCTTGGGATTTCGTTGTCGCTGATTGCGCAAATCGGAGAGCAGGCCGACTACTTGCGATTCATGCCTGATAAAACGAAAGAAAATCGTATCAAGTGGTGGCTGGCCGTCATTCTGGCCGGGCCAGGATGGACGATTCTCGGTTTCGCAAAACAGATCGGCGGCATTCTACTGGCCGTTCTTGTTGTTGTGGGCGGCGCTTCATTTGTTGAAGCGAAAGAGCCTATTCATATGTATAACGCGGCTTACCGCTATGTTTTTGAGAACCCTGATGTAGCCCTCCTGATAAGCTTTGTTTTTGTGATGGTTTCTCAAATCAAAATCAATGTGACTAATGCTTATGCGGGCTCTCTCGCGTGGTCGAATTTTTTCTCCAGAACAACACATACCCATCTCGGTCGCGTTGTCTGGGTGATCTTCAATATCACCATCGCTTTGTTGCTCATGCTGATGGGCGTTTTTGATGTATTGGAAAAGATACTTGGGCTGTACTCAAATGTTGCGATCGCTTGGATAACAGCAATTTTTGCGGATCTAATCATCAACAAACCCCTGGGCCTTAGTCCACCAACCATTGAATTCAAACGTGCCTACTTGTTCAATATCAATCCCGTCGGTTGTGTCAGCACGTTGGTGGCGTCAATCTTTTCCATCATTGCATTTTCAGGCGCCCTGGGCCCAGATCTACAAGCGTTTTCATCCATGATCGCGCTGGTTACGGCGCTTATTTTAACCCCGCTCATTTGCTATCTGACCGGAGGAAAGTACTACATCGCGCGCCCGGCCGATGGTTTCGAAGACGGCATGCATCATTGCGGGGTTTGTCAGGCGAGTTACAGCGCTCCCGACATGGCGATATGTCCCATGCACGCATCCTCAATTTGTTCTTTGTGCTGTTCGGTTGAGGGGCGTTGCCATGACATGTGCAAGACCGCAGAAGAGTTCAAAGTCACAGATAAAGTCATTCGTTGGGTTGGTAAAATATCAAACGATTATATTCACCCAGAAAAGATATACCGAATCACACAATTTTTGATCTTATTTGTCAGCCTTATATCGATTTCTAGTTTTCTTCTTTGGACAAGTTACGTTGTGCAAGTGGTCAATGTTTCTGCCCATCTCATAGAAACGATACAAAACACCTATTTGAATATTTTCTACCTTCTTGCGTTGATCCTGTTCATTGGGACCTGGCTTATCGTCTTAATGCAAGAGACCCGAGACTATGTAGAAAATGAGCGCAAGAAAGCGGAGACCAAACTCGGCGCCAAAGAGTATCAATTGCGGATGGCGATGGAAAATATGCCGGGTGCGATGATCGTCGTCGACCCGGATCTTCGCGTCGCCGCTGTAAATGATACCTACAAAGATTTCTTTGGTGACCCCGATGGTTTGATTGCCCCTGGCGCGTCGATGATTGACATTCTCAAGTCGGAAATCGCGCGCGGCCTACTCAGCGGCAGCGGTTCGCCGGAAGACGTTCTCGAAGATCGAATTCGGTCGCTCAGACAAGATTCCATAGCAACCTACGAGGACAGGTCGCCTGACGGCCGGTACATTCAGCTATCTCGAACACTGGCACCCAGTGGGCACACGGTTAGCGTTGCTATCGACATCACCGAGCGCAAGAAGGCCGAGAAAATCATCGCCGACGCCATGGCGTTGATCAATGGAAGTATCAATTACGCCAGCCGTATCCAGCGTTCGGTGTTGCCGGATCCAACGGTGTTGGTCGAGGCCTTCGATGATCATGCCGTGATCTGGGAACCCAAAGATGTCGTTGGCGGCGATGTCTATCTGTACCGGAAATGCGATGCCGGGCATTTGTTGATGTTGGTCGACTGCACGGGTCACGGGGTCCCTGGTGCATTTATGACAATGATCGTCACCGGGGCCCTCGACCAGGCTCTGATTGAAGTCCCTTCCGGTGATCCGGCGGCTCTCCTGAAGCGGATAAATCGACTGGTGAAAACAGTGCTCAGGCAAGATGTTGATGGCAGCGAGTCCGACGATGGATTTGAATGCGGCATTTGTCTGATCAACGATCTGGAAAAGAAAATCACATATGTCGGTGCCCGCTTCGAGCTGTGGTGCGTCAAGGGCCAGGAGCTCTTGGAAATCAAGGGGGACAAAGTGAGTGTCGGTTATCGACGCACGACCATGGACTTTTCGTTCACTAGTCACACCCTACCAATCGACCGTGACACCAGCTATTACATGACCAGTGATGGCCTCGTTGATCAGGTTGGCGGCGAAAAACGCCGGGCCTTCGGCAAACGGCGCTTGAAAGGCGTTATTCTCGATGGTTCGCGCATGAGTATGGCCAAACAGGCTGCTCACATTCTCCGCGCTTTTGAGGATTATCAGCACCACGAAGAACGCCGCGATGACATTTCACTGGTTGGTTTTAAACCGAAAATCTAAATACGGTGCTCCGCCGTTTCAAATTTGCCCTCTCGGCCCGAACAGAATAATCGCCGTGCCGATCAGGCAGACAGCACCACCGATGATATCCCAGCGGTCGGGGCGCGCGCCTTCGACGGCCCAAAGCCGGCCTAAAGTAGAAACGTGTTGTTTGACGCCTCGCCCCAAGCCTCCATGAATGCCGCCAAATGCGGGCGGGCCACACCTTCGTTTTCGATCAGCGTGATTACGTCGGCGATAGCGCGGTTGTACGCTTCGGTATCGATATTGCCCCGGTGTAGCATGAAGCGCAGGTAGACGAGATAGGTATTGAGCACGTCCGTCTCGCAGTAATCGCGCACACCCTGCACATCGCCGCCGTCGATCATATCCGTGACCTTGGAGCCATCGACGCCGAACTTGCCCGGAAAGCCGAACGCGGCGCAGACTTCAGCTAATTTCACACGTGCCGACGCGCCGTAGTCGGAGAGTTGTTCCATCAAGTCACAGTGCCAATCCATGGAGTAGCGGCTGGAATAGCTGTTCCACTTGTCGCCGGCCTGGTGCAGCCACGGCGACGCGATGCCGTGCACCATGGCGCGGTACTTGAGCACGGGTAAATCGAAGCCACGACCGTTGAAGCTGACCAGCCTGGGGCGCAGGCGTTCGAAATACTGGAAGAAACCGTGCAGCAATTGCGCCTCGTCGAAGCCAGCTTCGCCGCCGGTGCGCAGTTCCTTTAGGAAATAGAACTCCTGCGAGCCCGCCGGTTGGATTTCCGCTTCCAGAAAGCTGATCGCCACCACCTTGTGGAACGGCTGGCGTGGAAAGCTGTTGCGGCCATCGGTGATGTCTAGGTGATAGCGTTCCAACTCCGAACGCCGGGCGGGCACGTCGGGGTCGGAGAAACCGGTCAGGTTCGGCACCGCATCGGTGTCGGGCACGGTTTCGATATCGAAGACGAAAAGGGTTTTGTGCTGCATGGCCATCCTGTCCGGGTGATGGTATACAGCCATGAGTGATTTCGAAAGGGTGTCGTCATGAAAAACCTCGGCCAAATGCTGAAACAAGCGCAAGAATTCCAAGGCAAGATGCAGGAGATGCAGGACCAACTTGCCGAGTTGGAGGTCACGGGCTCGTCCGGTGGCGGCATGTGTCAGGTTGTGCTGAACGGCAAAGGCGAGGCGAAAAAGGTGAGCATCGACCCGGCGCTCGTCAGCCCTGATGACGCGGGCGTACTCGAAGACCTGATCGTCGCCGCCATCAACGACGCCAAGGCCAAGGCCGATGAACGCATGCGCGACGAAATGCAAAAACTCACCGGTGGGCTGCAATTGCCGCCGGGTATGCAGTTGCCGTTCTAGCGCAGCGAGATGACGGCGCTCGCTGAAATCCACGAACATACGTTCTACCTGCCGGCACTTGGCCCTGGTTCGGTGGTGCTTGATCTGGGTGCTGCAAGCGGCGGTTTTGCCGCGGAAGTTAGCAGGCTTAAGGGCTGTACCTGCCACTGTGCCGAGGCCTCGCCGGGCATGCTCGACTCGATGATCGAGACCGAAGGCGTGCATCATCATCATGCCGCAATCGGAGGCGCCGTCGGTCCTATGCGTATGGCGGTCGGTGGGCGTGAATTCGGTCGGTTTTGGGTGCGGACCACGAACGGCGAGGACGCGGGCGAGGGGAACGATGAAATTGAGGTGCCGGGTGAAACGCTGGGCTCTTTTATGGCGCGCTGTGACGTTGAGCGCGCCGATCTCGTCAAGGTCGACATTGAGGGTGCGGAGTTTGACATGTTCGACGCGGCCTCTGATGACACCTTGTCGGCGATAGGACAGTTTAGTGTTGAGTTCCATGATTTCCTGGACCCGGCGCTGACGCCGAAAGTCAAAGCGGTAATTGCGCGTCTGGAAAACTTGGGGTTTGAAACCATTGTCATGACCCGCCACGCGCACGGCGATGTGGTGTTTCTCAATCGTGCGATGCTGCAGATTGAGGCATGGCAATTGTTCTACATGCGCACAGCCATTAAATACGGTCGCGGCGTTCGCCGACTTCTATCTCGGAGATTGGGTCGAGCGGCCTGATGGGAATGCCGTGATGAGGATGACATGAGCAGTCCCGAGATCGAACGTCTGATCCAATTGTTGGCGAAGCTGCCGGGCTTGGGCCCACGTTCGGCCAGGCGGGCCGTATTGGCCTTGATCCGGCGCCGCGAAACGCTGCTGACGCCGTTGGCGAAAGCGCTCAATGATGCGGCGGAAGCGGTGCGGGTGTGTTCAACCTGCGGCAATGTGGACAGCCGCGACCCGTGCACGATTTGCGCTGACGGGCGGCGCGACGTGTCGTTGTTGTGTGTGGTTGAAGACGTCGCCGATCTGTGGGCGCTGGAACGCACACACGCCTACAAAGGGCGCTATCATGTGCTGGGCGGGACGCTATCCGCGTTGGATGGTGTTACGCCGGAAGATCTGAATATACCATCGCTCGTTGCCCGTGCGGCGGAAGATGGCGTTAGAGAGGTCGTGTTAGCCACCAGCCTGACGGTCGACGGCCAGACCACGGCGCATTACATCACCGACCGCCTTGAGGGCGCCAATGTGACGGTTTCCGAGCTGGCGCACGGTGTGCCGGTGGGCGGTGAGCTGGATTATCTTGATGACGGTACCTTGCAGGCGGCCTTGAAACAGCGCCGCGAACTTTGACATGAAACGGAGCGTCCCATGACCATTGCCGACAAGCTGCAGAACGCCCTGCAACTGCATCAGAGCGGCAATTTGGCCGATGCGGGATTGCTCTATCAGGAAATCCTGCGTGAAGACCCCGACCAGGTCGATGCGCTGAACCTGCTGGGCGTGGTGCTATCGACGGCCGGCAAGATGGATGCGGCGATCACGCTGCTGTCGCGGGCCTGCGAACTGGCGCCCGATTTTGCCGGACCTTTCGTCAATCTGGGCAACGTTTTGCAGGCCATGGGGCGCTTAGACGAAGCGGTGGACGCGTTCCAGAAAGGCCTCACGCTGGCGCCCGAGCAGGCCGAAACCGCCAACAATCTCGCCAGTGCGTTGAATGCCCTGGGCCGGCATGAAGAAGCGCTCAACTCGTGCACGCAGGCGCTGGCTGGCAACCCAAACCTGGGCGCGGCGCACGTCAATATGGGCAATGCGCTGTTGGCCATGGACAACGCGAAAGAAGCGGTGAGCAGTTACAAGAAGGCGCTGGAATTGAATCCCGCTGACTCGACCGCACACTTCGATTTGGGCAATGCTCAAATGAAGCTGGAGAAATTCGACGCCGCGCACGGCAGTTATACCCGCGCTGTATCGCTGGATTTCTCCAACGCCGAAAAGCATTACAACCTGGGCAACGCCTGCCAGGCGCTGGATCGCTTCGATGAGGCTATTTCCGCCTACGACAAAGCTATCGAGATCAACCCAGGCTACATCGACGCCATCTGCAACCGCGGTGCGACGTTGCAGAAGATGGACCGTGTCGACGAAGCCATTGCAGCGCTTCGGAGCGCGCTCGAAGGTGAGCCCGCGAGCCCCGACCTGCATTGGAATCTGTCGTTGGCGCTATTGCAGAACGGCGACTACGCGGAAGGCTGGGCCGAATACGAATGGCGCTGGCAGACGCCGACGTTTTTGGCCTACGCACGGGATTTCGGCGCGCCGCGTTGGGACGGCGAGGCGCTTCAGGGCCGTACGCTGTTAATTGATGCCGTGCAAGGTTTCGGGGATGCACTGCAGTTCATCCGCTACGCTGCCTTGGTTGCAGCAGGTCAGGACGGGCGGATCATCGTTGAGTGCCGACCGCAATTGAACCGCTTGTTTTCAGCGATGCCTGAGGTCGATGCATGTATCGATCTGGGGGCTGAACTGCCGGCATTCGATCTCTATTGTCCGCTGATGAGCTTGCCGCACGTGCTGGGCGATAGCGTCCCGCGCGTGCCTGCCGACGCACCGTATGTGCGCGTGCCCGAAGGCGTGCCGGTGGATACGCGCATCACCGACGCGGCGGGGCTCAAGGTTGGGCTTGCCTGGGCCGGCAGCCCGACGCGCGTTGACAACCACAAGCGCTCGTGCCCGATCGGTGAATTGGCGCCGCTGACGCAAGTGCCGGGTGTCACGCTGTTCAGCCTGCAGGTCGGTAAACACCGCCAAGATATGGATGATCTACCCGACGGCCATGGCATCGTCGATCTCGCCGACGACCTTGGCGATTTCGCCGATACGGCAGCGGCGGTGGCGGCGCTCGATCTGGTGATCTCCGTCGATACATCGGTATTGCATCTGGCCGGCGCGCTTTCCAAATCGGCATGGGGCCTGATGTCGAAGCCGACCGGCTTTTTGTGGCAGACGGATCGCACGGACAGCCCATGGTATCCGAGCATCAAGCTCTATCGCCAACCGCAAGCCGGAAATTGGACCGATATGATTGGGACCGTCGCCGCCGATTTGGCACAAATGGCAGCGGACAATTAGTCGACGATCTCAACCCGTAGCGATGCACCCTCGACACCGGTGACCTGTACTTGCGTGCCGGACGGGGCATCGTCGCCGACAATCCGCCAATTCGAATCGCCGACTTTCACTTTGCCTACTCCATTGACGATAGGCGCGTCGAGCTCAAAAGTACGGCCGATGTATTGATTGCCTCGGCGATTGAGGTCGGGCTCGTCGGTTGCGAGCGGCCGCGTCGCCACAAGCATCCGTCCGCCGATCCCCGCAACCACCGAGAGCACGCCGAAGATCATCAGTTGCGTTTCCCAGGCGAGATCGGGTTGCACGAACAGCACCAAGCCGGTCAAGCCCGCACCGATGCCGAGCCAGAGAAAAATCACGCCCGGCGCCATTATCTCCAGCACCACCAATGCCACGGCGAGAATCCACCAGTGCCAGAAGACGAGTTCCTTGAAGAATTCAACCATCACCAATGCCTATTCTTTTTCCCAAGGTCCCTGAGCTGACGTTGCGCCTCCGCCACCTTTGCCAAAGGCATCCTTGGCCAATTCCGCGACGCCAGCGAGCGAGCCCAAAATCCCCGTAGTCTCCATGGGCATCAAGATGACCTTCTGGTTGCGGGCCGAGCCGATGGTCTCAAGTGCGGCTACGTATTTCTGTGCGATGAAATAGTTGACCGCCTGCACGTTGCCGTCGGCGATGGCCTCCGAGACCACGGCGGTCACTCTGGCTTCCGCCTCGCCCTCACGCTCACGCGCTTCGGCATCGCGGTAGGCGGCTTCGCGCCGGCCTTCGGCTTCCAGGATGGCGGACTGCTTCTCGCCCTCGGCCTTCAAGATCGCGGCTTGGCGGAAGCCCTCGGCCTCTAGCACGTTGGCGCGCTTATCGCGTTCGGCTTTCATCTGCCGCGCCATGGCATCGACCAGGTCGCGCGGCGGGGTGATGTCCTTGATTTCAATGCGCGTCACTTTCACGCCCCATGGGTCGGTGGCGTCGTCGACGACGGTCAACAGTTGGCTGTTGATCTTGTCGCGTTTTGACAGCAACTCGTCCAGGTCCATGGAGCCCATGACGGTCCGGATGTTGGTCATGGTCAAGTTCAAGATAGCGTATTCCATATCATTGACCTCATAGGCCGACATGGCGGCGTCGATGATCTGGAAAAACACCACGCCGTCCACAGTCACCATGGCGTTGTCCTTGGTGATGACCTCTTGTGAGGGCACATCAAGGACGCGCTCACGCATGTTCAACTGATGACTGATGCGGTCGATGAACGGAACGATCAGATGCAGGCCGGGTTTCAAGGTTTTGATGTATTTACCGAAACGCTCGACGGTGAACTCCGTGCCCTGAGGGACGGTCTTAACGCCCATGAAGACCAACACGATGGCCAACAGCAAAAACGCGATAACAAATCCGCTAAACGGATCAATGGAGCTGAAATCAGGCATGTGGAATTTCCCTTCGGGTCAAATCAACAGCGCACAAATAAAAATAGAATTGTTCGCTTATGATTTGTCTTAAAGCGGCGCTGAGGCAAGTGAAATCAAATGCGGAACCTTACAGGAACGTTAAAAATAAGCGTAAAAACAATGACTTGATGATCTACATAAAGCCTGTTTTCCGGGTTATGGGAAATCGCGGCGGTTCACTCGGGGGCTGTCCGGGCGCGCGCGCACATCAAAATCGTCGTTGTAATTCGATGCGCTGGGATTGGCCGCGCTGGGGCGAAAATACTGCGTGGCGCCAGGTGCAGGCACCGTATAGTCCCATGATGGTGCCGTACCTTGGGCATGGGCGCGGTCGACAAGGTGCCGGCGGCGTTGGCTTTCCAACACGGTTTCGCGAAGCTCAGCCAAGTCCCAACCGTCATCAATGAAGGCCGCCATTTTGGCTTCCACGTCTGCAAAGGCTGGGTCGCCCGCGAGAATTTGCATCTCATCGGGATCGGCGATGTGATTGAAAAGCAACGGTGGATCGTCTTCACAGTGGATGTATTTAAACTGATCTTCGATAACGGCAATGGATGGCGATTGCAGCCCTTCGCCGCTCATCTCGGCGACAACGCGATTGGGCCTGTCTGTCTCATTGCCCAGTAGCAAGGGCCGTAAACTGTGACCATCGTACGGGGTTGTGATTTGAGCGCATCCGCCATCAGGGTCGGCGATATCGACGACGCTCGGCAGCAAATCAACCAGCGATACATTTTCCGACCGCCGCCCCGGTTTGAACATCTTGGGCGCCCACACGATCAAGGGAATGCGAAGCGCACAATCGAAAAACGACCGCTTAAACCACAGGCCGCGCTCGCCCAAGGCCTCGCCGTGATCGGACAGCAGCACGACAATGGTATTGTCGCCAAATCCTGCCGTGCGAAGGCTCTCCATGAGGCCGCCGACTTGCTCGTCAATATAGCTGACAGCGCCATAGTAGGCATGTCGGGCGGTGCGGATTTCGGCCTCAGACATGTTCGCCTCGGCAACGCCGATATGATCGAACAGGCGCTGCGAGTGTGCATCAAGTTGATCGCGTGCCATGGCGGGCACCGCGGGCATATCGATGTCGTCGTGGCGGTACCGGTCCCAATATCGCCGCGGTATGGCAAACGGATCGTGCGGGTGCGTGAACGAGACGAACAAACTGAACGGCCGCTCGTCATCCGATTTGGCCAGATCGTGAATTTTTCGATTGGCCGTAAACGCGACTTCCTCGTCAAACTCGAGCTGGATCGTGCGTTCATAGATGCCGGATTTCAAAATCCCGTTGACCTCACCGGCGGCGGCCAGCAAGCGCTCGCTGCCGCTGACGGTGTTCTCCCAATTGGCCGACCAGTTGAAGTCGGAAGGATAAATATCCGTGGTCAGCCTCTCCTCGAACCCGTGCAATTGATCGGGGCCAATGAAGTGCATTTTGCCCGACAGGCAGGTCTGATATCCCAACGTCCGAAGGTAGTGGGCGAAGGTCGGGATAGAGGCCGGGAACTCCGCGCCGTTGTCGTAGGCGCCGGCGTTCGATGCCAGCAACCCGGCCATCATCGAAAATCGCGACGGCGCGCAAAGCGGGTAGTTGCAGTACGCCTGCTCAAACACAACGCCTTGTTCCGACAGCGCATCGATATGGGGTGTATCAGCGATCTTGTTGCCATAGGCTGGTAAAGCCCGCGCGGCCAATTGATCGGCCTGAATGAAAAGAAAATTGGGTTTGTCGGCCATGGGTGGGCCCTCCTGAAATCGCGTTCATACACCGTTGGACGGAACAGGTGCCCAAACCCATGCCGGACAATCTGGAAAATACTCCGGGTGTTTCGGCTGGAATGCAAGTGTAAGAAGCCTGCAGGCGCGCCAATCCTACGAATATGTGATAGATTGATGTCTAGTCATTGTCGAGGTGGCGAATTTGATGGGCTTGCCGGTTTTCGTAGCCATGATCCTTGGCGCAGTCATCGCGCTGCCGTTCTTGCCCGCGCGTGCCTCAGAACTCCCGATTATTGATGTTCATGCACACCTTCACGCGGGCGGTAATGCCGGAAGTCTCGGCGGGTCGGCTGACAGTGCGCTGGCGGTAATGGACAAATTCGGCATAACGAAAGCGTTGATCATGCCGCCGCCTCAGACGGTCAGCCAGGGTCACGATGAAACACTGGAATCCTACAATGGCTATGATAACGCTGCCGGTAGGTTTGCCTTTCTGGGTGGCGGCGGCAGCTTGAATGTCATGATCCAAGAAGCGCTTCGCTCGGGTGGCGTTAACGAAGAACTGCAGGGGCGGTTTCGAGCGAGGGCGGAGAATATCCTCCGTTCCGGCGCCATCGGATTCGGGGAGATGACGGCCGAGCATGTTTCGAGGCGCAGCGGACATCCATATGTTTCGGCGCCGCCGGATCATCCGTTGTTTTTGCTGTTGGCTGATATCGCTGCGGCAAACGATGTGCCGATCGATCTGCACATGGAAGCGCTGCCGGACGATTTGCCCCGGCCCGAAAAACTCTCAAGCGACAACCCTAATACCTTGCGTGCCAACATCGCAGCCTTTGGGCGTCTGCTCAGCCACAACCCGAAAGCAAAAATCATTTGGGCGCACGCAGGTTGGGACAATACCGGCGAGCGAACCCCCGATTTGATGCGGGAACTGCTCGCGGCACATACAAACCTCTATATGAGCCTTAAGGTTGCGGGCGGAACCATAAAGGACAGCCGACCCGTCAAGGAAGGCAAAAAGCTCAAACGCCAGTGGAAGAAACTGATCGAGGATTTCCCCAACCGCTTCATGATCGGATCCGATCTGAAGTATCGTAAAGGCGCGAAGACACGCGGGGGAGGCCCAAAAGTGTATCGGGCGATATTAAAACGGCTTTCTGCCGAAGTAGCGGATAAGGTTGCCTACCGAAATGCCGAGCGGGTATTCAAAATCTCGCACTGAACCTGTGCCAAGCCAAATCAAGTATCGCCGACCTCGCGCAGTTGCGGCGCCACCGGTGTTTCCGGTTGCAGGTCTTCGGCGGGCGTGTCGTCGGCGAAGTGAAGCGCATCGATTTTCTCACCCTTTTTGGTGATCTTGTCGGTGGAGATACGGATTTCCCGCATGTCTTTCACGGCCAGATCAAAATGGCTTTGCAATTTGCCGACGCGTTGATCCAAGCGGCCCACATCGTCCAGCATCTTCACCACCTCGGCTTGGATGACGCCGGCCTGCTCGCGCATTTTGGCGTCTTTCAATACGGCGCGGACGGTGTTGAGCGTCGCCATCAGCGTGGTCGGCGACACAATCCACACCCGCCGGCGAAAACTTTCCTCAACGACGTTGCGGAAGTTGGCGTGCAGCTCTGCGTAAACGGCCTCGGAGGGCAAGAACATCAGCGCCGAGTCGGCGGTTTCACCGGGGATGATGTAGCGCTCAGAGATATCGCGGACGTGCTTGCGGATGGCTGCGTCGAAAGCCCGTGCAGCCTGCGTTTTGACGGTTTCATCTTCAGCATTCCGCATCTGCTGAAAACTCTCCAGCGGAAATTTTGAATCGATTGCAATAGACCCCGGCGGGTTCGGTAACTGCAATAAGCAGTCGGCACGCTTGCCGTTCGACAGTGTCACTTGAAATTCGAACGCGGAGGGCGGTAGCGCCGCGGCTACCAAATCCTGCAACTGGATTTCGCCGAATGCGCCGCGGCTTTGCTTGTTGGATAGAATATCCTGCAATCCAACCATCTGCTGCGACAGATCGGTGATGGTTTGCTGGGCGCGGTCGATCACCGCCAAGCGCTCGCCCAATTGCTTCAGGTTCTCGCCGGTGCGTTCGGTTTGCTGGTGCAGGCCTTCGCCAACGCGGCGGCTTAGCTGATCCAAGCGCTCGCCGACGCCGGTTTGCGATTGTTGCACCCTTCCCGATAACTCGGCCTGTGCGGCGAACAAGCGCTCGGCCAAGTCACCCTGGTGACGGGCCAGACCTTCCGACAAATCGGCCAGCCGGCGCATGTCTTGTTGGGCGCGCTCGCGGTCACGGCGGGCTACAAAAAACAGCGCCAGCACGGCGACAAGCACAGTGCCCAAGCCAACGGCCAGCACCAAAATACCCTGTTCGCCCTGCAAAAAAGTCGCCACGATGCCGCCTTTAAACCACCATATTGAGTCGTTACAGCTTGCCCGAGCCCCAACCCGAACGCAAACTTGCCTAAGCTGACAGAGGACACCGCCATGCGCATGCAACGCACCTTCATGATCGCCGCCGCCGCCGTTTCACTTGTTTCCACACCTGTGCCATCTCCGGCATGGGCGCAAGCGCCGGTCAGCACCGAGACCCGAAGTGACTTGGCGTTGACCATCTACGGCAATGGCTTGGGACTAGTGTCAGATCGCCGATGGGCAAATTTTACGAAGGGTCTCAACGAGTTATCGCTTGAAGGCTTGAGCCCGAAAATCCTATCCGACAGCTTGGTCACAGAAATTTCCGGCGGCGCAAAGGTGCTGTCGCGCGAACGTTTAGCGGCCAACCTGACGCCCCGCGCAGTGATGAACGCCAACGTCGGCAAGGCTGGCTTTCTGGTCCGCCAGCACCCCGGAACAGGTGCGGAGATATCCGAGCCTGCAACGCTGCTTTCTGTGCAAGGCGGCATTGTGGCGCGAATCGGGGGGCGCGTGGTGCTTAACCCAGACGGGCGCTGGGCTTTCGCCAACCCGGCTTTGGGTGCGCCAGAGGGGTTGCGACCGCACCCGGTGCTGAAACTTTCGTTGGCCGCCGAGACGACCGGGCGGCACGATTTGGCGTTACGCTATCTTTCCGGTGGCCTGTCGTGGCGGCCAGTGTATACCGCCGATTGGCGCCCGACGGACGGGCTGGTCGATTTGCAGGCCTGGGCGGTGCTTGGCAACGCTACCGGCGTCGATTTCGATCAGGCCTGGGTACGCCTCGTGGCCGGTCAGGTGCATCGGGTCAGCCGTCCGCAGCCCCGGCAATTGGCGCGCGGCATGAAAGCCGAGGCTGCCATGATGGCCGCCGCTGCGCCGCTGCCGTCACGCCAGGCGCTCGCCGGTTATCATCTCTACCGGCTGCCGGCCACCGTATCCCTCGCCGATGGTGCGGAAGTGCAGGTGGCGTTGATGCCGAGACTGCAAATAAAGGCTGAACGGCGTTTGGTCAGCGAGGGATCCCCGCAGGCATTCGGCGTGCAGCGCAACGTGGGCGAACCCGCCCATCCGGCGATCAGACTGGCGTTTACGACACCGAAAGGAGACGCTGCCCAGCCTCTACCGTCGGGCACCGTGCGGCTCTACGGCGCCGACGCGCAGGGCCTGGCGCAGTTTCTGGGCGAAGACAGAATTGGCGACGTGCCGGTGGGCGGCAAAGCCGTGCTCAACGCCGGGCGCGCCTTCGACATCACGGTGAGCCGCAAACAGACGTCGTTTCGGCGCGAATCGAACCGCGTGTTCGAAAGCGGCCATCAGGCACGATTGCACAACGGCGGCGCCAAGCCGGCGCGGGTGCAGGTGGTGGAAACTCTGCCTGGTGACTGGACAATCCTCGATTCCGACCGCCCGCACGAACGCGACGGCGGGCGTGCTGTTTGGACCATCGTTGTGCCGGCAGGTGGCGATGCTGTACTCAACTACCGCGTGCGGGTGCGGAATTGAACCACTCATCGATTTCCATATTGGCGTAAGAAATTCAATGCGTTAAATTGGCACCCATGAAAATTCCTGGGCGATTTTCGGGATATCTTGAGGTCAGCGCGTCGAAGGTGAAACCCGATGTTGCGCTACTACCAACCGATATCGCGATGGTGCTGCGGTATTGGGAGAAGAGACGCGGCGATGCGTTTGCGCCGGCGTGGCGCGATTTTGATATGTCGGGCTTTCCAGCGTGGGTGATTTCGTTGGCCGTAGTTGTTGATATTCTTAGAGAGCCGCTTGATTTCGTCTACCGCTATTGGGGCCCTGAACGAACGCGGTTGCACGGGCGTGACTATACAGGGGCGTCGATATTCGATGTAGAACCGCACGAAATTAACGACAAGGTTGCTGCCGAATACCATGCGCTGATTGAGGAAAGAGCACCCCTATTGTTTATCTCTCGCTCTCAGGTCGATCCCGACCAGGCGGACGGGAAAGAGAATGCGGCCCCCATTCGCTTTAAGACGTTTCGTCTTCCTCTTAGCGACGACGGTGAAAACGTGACGCACGCGTTTGCTATCGAATTCGACCGCGAAGGAGATGACAATCGGCTCGGGTTTTACCGCCATCAGAAGAACGGAGATTGAACGGCTCTGCGCCGCCGGTGCCCGTTCAGACGAGTGTCACGGGCGCGAAGGGCTGGCTACCGGGCCGTCCGGCGCAAAACCGCCATTGCGCTTGAGCGCCAAAGCGTGTCGGGTCGGGCAGGGCGATCAGGCTGGATGATACAGTGCCGAAACCGAAATCCGTTTCGATGTTGATGGCGCGGCCATGATCCCCGCCGGGTACCCCATCAGTAGACGCAAGGCACGCTTCCCAGGCCGACCAGTCGCCGGCGCCGCGGACATCAGGATCAGGCGGCGCTGCGGCCTCGAATAGCGGTTTGTGGAAGCGGATGCGCGCCGAGCCCGCCGTGTCGTTGAGGTCGCTGGACGTAATCATCGACAGGCCCTCGGGGATCGGCGCCATATCTATGCGAGATCCATCGGAGCGCAGCCAAAATGCCTCGCGGGCATCGGCGATGACCAGATTGAAGGTTTTGTAGCTTGAGGGCTGGAGTTGGGCCAGGGCCTCGGCAGCGACGTGTGCTTCGGCATGGTCGACGGCTTCGAGCGGTAACTCCCCGCGAGAGCGCTTATCCGGTGCCGGGCCGAGTGAGCCATAACGGTTGAGGATGGCGGCTGCCACGCCGTCGTCGTTCAACGCCAGCCAAGTGCCGCCGGCCTCCTCATCGCGTCCGGCAACCACGTGGGCGCGCTCAGCCCAGTGTCGCGCCGGCGAAGACCAGGCACGCTCGATCATCTCGTCGCGGTTGGCGGCGATCAGCAATGGCCAGGCATGGCCGGGGCGGCGGAGCGTGACGACAGTACACATGCTCCTTAGATAACCTCTCGGGCCAGATGGGGCCAGCGAGATAGAGCCGGTTTTCGAAAAAACCACCTCCGCTGCTTGCGAACCGGCGCGCACAAGACTAAACAAAAGGTAGGCCCACACCGTCCTTGGGAGATGCCGTAATGTCTGATGCATTTCATGATCGTGAAAAGAGTTTTGAAGCCAAATACAAGCTCGACCAGGAGCTCGATTTCAAGGCCACGGCGCGCCGTGACAAGCTGATCGGCTTTTGGGCGGCGGTAAAGATGGGTATGAGTGAGGCCGAGGCCCGCGACTATGCCATGCAAATTGTTAGGCTTGAAATGGATGCCCCCGGAGGCGCCGCCGTGGTCGGGAAAATCATCGGAGATTTCGGCGAGCGAAATGTCAAAATCAAGGAAAAGAAGCTGCGTGCCGAGATGGATCGTTTCTTTGCTATCGCCATGGCGCAGCTGATGACCGATTACCCCGAAGCACTGGGTGACGATCACGAGAGGGTGGGCGACTAACACCGAGCGTCGCGGGCCGCCTGCGGCCAGCCCAAAATTCAACATCAAATTTAGTTAGTCTGGCCGAACGCCAGTTAGTGGAGGTATTGTCCATGTCGGACGCGTTTGAAGACCGTGGAAAAAGTTACGAAGCCAAGTACAAGCAAGATCAGGAACTGGCGTTCAAGGTGCAGGCCCGGCGCAACAAGCTGTTGGGGCTGTGGCTGGCGGGTAAATTCAGCATCGAAGGCGAAGCCGCTGCGGCTTATGCGAAAGATGTGGTGATTGCCGATCTCGACGAGCCAGGCGACGAAGACGTAATTCGCAAGGTGATGGCCGATATCGCCGAGCACGGTGTGGATATCTCCGAAGATACGATCCGCGAGCAGCTGGAAACTCTGGAAAGCGCGGCCTTCGAGCAGGTCAAATTGGAATTCCCCGAAGCGCTTAGTGGCGACCACCAAGGTACGGCTGGTTAATTAGCCGCGCACACCATCTATGAACGCCCGTGACGCCTGATCGATGATCTGGCCGTCGTAAGCGAGTGACAGAAAACGATACCCGCGATCTAGCATGGCGCGGCCGTCGTCGTTCGAGGGCGCCAGACCGCCGAGCTTTGCCGATGAAGCGAGAACGGCTTTTTCCGCGCGCGCCAGCGCTTCTTGAAACTCGGGCCGGTCGAATGCGCCGGGGATACCCAGGCTTTGTGACAAGTCGTAGGGTGCGACGAACGCCACATCGATACCCGGCACGGCGAGAATTTCATCGACCCGGTTGACCGCTTCGATGTGTTCGATCAGCAAAATATTCATGACCGCTTGGTTGGCGCTTTCGGCATAGGTGCCCATATCCACATTCCAGCGGTATGAGGTGTAAATCGGGGCAAACCCGCGCACGCCGACAGGTGGGTAATTGGTGGCGGCCACAGCGTCTGCGGCCAATTCGGGTGTTTGCACCATTGGGAACATGACCCCCAAAGCGCCGGCATCCATCACCGGCTTGGCGAGCCACGGCGCGGTCGTGGTGATGCGGACCGTCGGCACGCACGCGGTCGGCGTGGTGGCGTTGATCATGGCGTGCACCGTCTCGATCGACATGGGCCCGTGTTCCATATCGAAGGTCAACCAGTCGAAACCCGACCCGGCGAGAATTTGTACTAAGGCGGGGCTCGGCACGGTGACGATGGTGCCGAGCACGGCTTCGTCGCGCGCCAGCTTTTCCAATACGGGGTTGATCAACGTGGTCATCGTGAAATTACTCCTTGCCGAAGACACGCCCAAAGATCGTATCGACGTGTTTGGTGTGGTAGGCGACCGGATCGACGCCGAACAATTCGTCCATGTCGCTGGTCGATAGAACGCTGGTAAGCTCATCGTCGTGCGACAGGAAGAACATCAGCCGATTGTCCTGCGCGGCGGCCTCGCGGTCTTCGTCCGTCAGTTCGATCTCGGCGTCGGGATTGTCGGGGTCGATGCCGAAGCTGCGCCATACCTTCATGGCGGCGCGCTGCACGATCTTGTAGCCGTCTTCGCGGCTGACGCCTTTTTGCGTGAGCGTCAGTAAGACGCGCTGCGAATCGTGGATGCCGCCGAATTTGTTCAGATGCTCGGCCATGTTGTTCGGGTAAACCACCAGCTTCTCGATAACGCTGGTCAGGCGCACCAGAGCGAAATCGAGGGTCACGGTTGCGTCGGGCCCGATCATGCGCTCCACCGATGAATGCGAGATGTCGCGCTCGTGCCAAAGTGCCACATTTTCCATGGCCGGGACCACCGCCGAACGCACCACGCGGGCAAGGCCGGTGAGGTTTTCGGTCAGGATCGGGTTGCGTTTATGCGGCATCGCCGACGATCCCTTTTGGCCGGGTGCGAAGTATTCTTGGGCCTCGCGCATTTCCGTGCGTTGAAGGTGGCGGATCTCGACCGACAAACGCTCCACCGCCGATGCCGCGACACTGAGCACGGCAAAAAACATGGCGTGGCGATCACGCGGGATCACTTGGGTGGAAACCGGCTCGATCGTCAGGCCGAGTTTTGCAGCCACGTGCGCCTCGACCTTGGGGTCGATATTGGCAAATGTGCCGACCGCACCGGAAATGGCACAGGTGGCGATCTCGGCGCGCGCTGCGACAAGCCGTTCGCGGCAACGCTTAAACTCAGCATAATGGCCAGCCAGCTTAACGCCGAAAGTGGTGGGCTCGGCGTGGATACCGTGGCTGCGACCGATGCAAGGTGTGAGTTTGAATTCCCGCGCGCGGGTTTCCAGTGCCGCCATCAGGCCGTCCATATCGGCAATCAAAATATCGGCGGCCTGCTTCATTTGCACAGCGAGGCAGGTGTCGAGCACATCCGAAGACGTCATGCCTTGGTGCACGAAGCGTGATTGTTCGCCAACGTGCTCGGCCAGTTCGGTCAGGAATGCGATGACGTCGTGGCGGGTTTCGCGCTCGATCTCATCGATCCGCGCGATGCGTGCGTCGGTATATGGGACGTTGCCGCCTTCCCAGACCGCCTTCGCGGCCTCGGTCGGAATAACGCCCAGTTCCGCCTGGGCATCACAGGCATGAGCTTCGATCTCGAACCAGATACGGAACCGGTTTGCGGGTTCCCAGATGGCGACCATGTCGGGGCGGGAATAACGGGGGATCATATTTGGGCTTCCTTGCAGAGAAACGTACCAGAAAAACATACTAGAAAGACGTGAGCCTTCGCAGGCCTGTGGTATATTCCTGGGCGTCGGCCAAGTAAACAATGGCAAGTCAACAATCGAGAGCCTTTGCATGGATATCGCCGCCGCTGAACAAGACGCCTCCCTACCACAAATCCCACACCTTTACGCCGGAACTTGGGGGCCGTTGGGCCTCGCCGAGGCCGCGCCCGAGCAGTTTCGTGCCGTGCTGGCGTCGGGGCGGAAGCATTACGGGGCCGTGGCTATGGGCGTCGGCAACGCTTTGTCCAGGCGCTGGTTGTTGCGCAACAAAAACCCTTACCTGCATGAGATCGATGCACTTGCCGCCACGGCGGGCGTCACCGGTGTGCATCTTCTGAATATGTCTTATGAATGGACCTGCACATCCTCCGCCGCACCCGACCCGACAGGGCAGGGGATGCGGTTGCTGCGTACGTTGGACTGGCCGCTTGATGGGCTCGGGCGTCACGTGATCGTCGCCCACGTCAACGCGCCCGCCGGCAAGTATGAGAACGTGACTTGGCCAGGGTTCAGCGGAGTCGTGACGGCCATGGCGCCTGGCCGATTTGCCGCCGCCATCAACCAGCCACCCATGCGCAAGTGGACGCGGTCGTGTTGGCTCGATTGGGGCATCAACCGGATGCGGCTATGGCGGCGGCACGCATTGCCGCCGGTGCATGTGCTGCGTCAGGTGTTCGATGCCTGCCGCACCTTCGAAGACGCCAAAACCGTTCTTAGCGAAACGCCCCTTGCCATGCCGGCGTTCTTCACGCTGGTCGGCACAAAATCCGGCGAAGGATGTGTCATTGAACGGACGGAGGACAGCGCCGTCGTTCGCGACAGCCCTGCGAGTATCGCCAATCACTGGGTTGGGCACTCGCAACCGGGGCGCGCACGCGGCATCGACAGTGAAGGGCGTCATGCCTTGATGGAGCAAACCCGCGAGGGGGCCGGATTGGAAACGCCATTCGACTGGGTGACGGCGCCGATTCTCAACCCAACCACGCGGCTTGCCGTCATCGCCAATCCAGCTACCGCGCGATTGAGCGTGCAGGGCTGGGAAAATCAAGCACCGGCGACAGCAGTGTTCGAAGGTGGCGGATGACCGGGAACGGTGTGGATGAGTTGCTGCAAGCGGGCCTCGCGCACCACCGCGCCGGGCG
Organism: Rhodospirillaceae bacterium; assembly: GCA_018698795.1. Classification (GTDB taxonomy): domain Bacteria; phylum Pseudomonadota; class Alphaproteobacteria; order Rhodospirillales; family Casp-alpha2; genus TMED8. The sequence continues at coordinate 1,904 of JABIPG010000083.1, read as the reverse complement.
GGGCGATGCGGCGTCGGAATGCTATCAAAAGATTTTGGAGACAACGCCCAAGCATGCCGATGCCAACCATTTGCTGGGGGTTATTGCGTTGCAGGCAGAGCGTTGGGATGAAGCCGAAAAATTGATCGAGACCGCACTAGCAAGCAATGACCAATCCGCACCGTTTCACGACCACATGGGTGTGATCCGCCGCAACCTAGGAGACATCGTCGAAGCCGAGGCGGCGCACCGGCGCGCATTGGCGCTCGACCCGAAAGCCGCATCCGCACACAACAACCTAGCGACCACCTTGCGCCAAGCCGGCCGCATGAATGAGGCCCGCGACGCTGCCAAGCGCGCCATCGCCGCCGCCCCGAATGACCCTGTGATCGCCGCCAATGCGGGCGCGTTGTTTATGGAGACCAAGGCCTTCGCATCCGCTGTCGATGCATTCGCCGTGGCAGCGGCAGCGAAGCCCGAAAACGCGGCATTTCATGAGAAACACGGCATCGCGCTGTTGCGCGCGGGACAGATGGAAGAAGCCGCAAGTGCTTTCCGGCGCTCCCTTGATTGCGCGCCCGATCATCCGCTTGCCCGGCGATGGTTGGCCGAGGTGCTGCTGATGGCGGAGCGCGCCGATGAAGCCTTGGCTGAAGTTCGAATGCAATTGGCGGCGCACCCCGATGACCAGGCGGCGCGCATTCTGTTGGGGGTTTCGAGTTGGCGAGCCGGTGATGTCGCCGGTGCTGAAGCGGCTTATGCGGAGGTTTTGGCTGACGCCCCGGAAACGACATCGGCCCTGACGGGGTTGGCCATCATTCAGGCGAGCCGCGGCGACACAGATGGCGCGGTTGCGACCTATCGTCGGGTGCTGGAGATCGACCCCGACCACGTTGATGCCTACGGCAACTTGGCGATGCTCGACGGTAATGGCTTGAACAATTTGGATGCCGCGCATTTGGCGGCGATGCTGCAACGCAAGGCTTTGCATGAAGAACAACGCGCGACGGTGGCATTTGCCTTGGCGCACTATTTGAACCGGGTTGGCGAGCACGCCGCTGCATTTGATTGGTACCGCACCGGCAATTTACTGCGAGGCGCCCATTTCCAGGCTGTTGATCGACGGTTTGATGCGGCTCGGCATGACACGCTGGTCGATGCACGGCGGTCGATCTTCACCAAAGCGTTTTTGGGCGCGCGGCAAGGTTTCGGATCAACCAGTGAACGCCCGGTGTTTGTCGTCGGCATGCCGCGGTCCGGCACCACGTTGGTGGAGCAGATTTTGGCGGCGCATCCGGATGTCCATGGTGCGGGCGAACTGCGCAACATGGCGGTCGTGGCGCTGCGCCGGTTGCCGACTTTGACCGGCGGCGATGTGCCCTATCCCGAATGCGCAGGCAATGTGCCGGCGGCAGGTGTGGCGGCTCTGGCGGAAGAGTATCTGAGCGGACTTGCTGATGTGGCCGAGAAGGCGGGTGATGGCGATGCGGCGCGGATCATCGACAAGATGCCGTTCAATTACTTGCATCTGGGCTTGATCCATTTGTTGTTGCCCAATGCACGGATCATCCATTGCCGCCGCGATATGCGCGACGTGGGGCTTTCGTGCTTCACCACCAATTTTGCCGACGCCCATCCGTGGAGCGCGGATATGGAAGACATCGCGCGCTACATCAACACCTACGAGCGTTTGATGGCGCATTGGCGTGAAGTGCTGCCCAAAGGCGTGATGACCGAAATTGCTTACGAAGACCTAGTTGTCGACCAAGAAGGCGAAAGCCGCCGATTGGTTGCGTTCATCGGTCTCGATTGGGATGAGACCTGCTTGGCGTTTCATCAATCCGACCGTGTGGTGATGACGGCGTCACGCGCCCAGGTGCGCCGCCCGATCTACGCAGGATCGATCGGACGCTGGAAAACCTTTG
>JABIPG010000200.1 GCA_018698795.1 Rhodospirillaceae bacterium | reverse complement strand
TCGCCTCCTCTTGGGCGGGATAGTCGGGTATTTCATTTTCTACTTTTAATAAATTATTTCTATAGTACTATGCCCAATGGCATGAATTGAAAAAAAGAGGTTAAAAATGCCGAAGATGGAACAAGCGCAAGTCATCGACGTGCCACACCGCGTCGGCGAGTTGGTCTCGATCGGCGGTCCCAATGCGATCACCGAGGATCACCTGGATCGCACCGACCGCAATCTGATCGCCAATTTCGGCGGCCAGTACCGTGAATGGGTCACCAACGATTTGGCCGATCTCACACGTTTGCTGGGCGTCATCGCGCATGGTATGGCCAGCGACGCCGACGAGGTGGAAGAACCCCGCGCCCTTTTACACGAAATGCGCGCCATGGGCGGCACCTTCAATTTCGACCTGGTCACCGCCATCGGCGACCAGATGTATCGCCTGATCACCAATTGCGAACACATTGACGCGGATCGTCTCAGCGCGCTCCGCGTACATCTGGCGTCATTGAAACTTGTCATTGCCAAAGACCTGACCGGCGACGGCGGCCGCAGGGGCCGGGAAATGATGGGCGGGCTCCAGAGGGTCTACGAAAAAATCGCCTAAGGGCGCATCTACTCTCGCCGGAACCCTTCGACCACCCACTCCGCCACAAAACACGCGCCTAAAAACGCGAACGGTGAGGCGAGGAGGAAGACGAAACCGCTCAGCCCCGGCGTGTCCGACAGGCTTTCCGCCCAATACAAAAACCCCAACAGCGCATTGCCGGCGAACTCGAAGGTGAGGTAATAGCCGAGCCCCAGAAACACCACCGCGGCGGTGAGGCGCGCCATACCGTTTGGGGTCGCGCCCGTCACGGGTTCAGGCCCAGTTCGCGTTGCAATTTTCTGGTCAGGTTCAATGATACCAGCCGGTGTGATTCGATGATGTATTCTTTCAGCTCGCTGTCGCTCAAGCCCGGCGCGTCGTAGTGCTGTATCCATTTCATGCCGCGCGATGCCAGGTAGGGCGCGGGGCGCAGGCCGGGCTGATCGCGCAACACCTCATAGGCGATGTCGGAAACCTTGAAGGTAATACCTGTAACCTTCCCATCATCCCAGCCGCCGATGGCGAACAATTTGCCGCCGCTCTCTGTGCTGCCCACCTTCCACACATGCGCGCCGCCCCACTGCACCACGTGGTTGGTGGCGGGGAGTGCGGCGCAAAACGCGTTGTAGGTATCAAGGTCCATGCCGCGAAATCTAGCATGGCCCTGAGGCGGGGGAAATGTAGGGGAAGCACTGCAGCGTTAAGTCCTTTTAATAGGAATTTATTGACTTTTTAGATTCTTCTGCTATAGTGTCGGCGTGGCATCTTTTGAGCGGTGCGGACACGCTATTTTACATTTGAATAGGAAGAGATTGGAATACGCGATCTGGCGGGAGCGGCTGGCTTCATTCGGATAGGAAAACGAAATTGGGTTCGTTCCCCTGGTTTTTTACGATCTCATTGAAACCAAATGGCTTTTAGCCCCGGTTTTTTGAATACTTCCACCCGAACGGCGGCTAATCAGGCGCTTTGCGCATAAACAACAAGCCCACCACCAGCGCCGGAAAGGCACTCGCCGCGAAGCCCATGCCGAACGTGCCGCCAGCCGTCAGCAAAACCCCCATCAACGCCGGATAAGCGAACTGGCCGCCGACCGCGAACGCCAGCACGCCGCCGGTGTTGGTCGCCACCATGTCGGACGTCGACAGGTTCGCGACCTCGGCAAGCACGACGCCGTGCCAGCTGATGGCCGTCGCGCTGTAGCCCATGGCGACCAGCGTGATCATCAACTCGCCCCAGCCCGGTAGCATGAGTGCGCACCCGACCGCGAACACCGCCATGGTCACGCCTAAAAATGCCAGCACCGGGCGCGCGCTGCCGACGCGGTCGACGATCCATCCCCAGATGATTCGGGCGACCACCGAGGCCGCTTGCGACAGTGCGAAAATCGCTCCCGCCTCGACCAGATCGAAGCCCAGTTCGCCGACCAGATACGAGACGAAAAAGGCGGCGAAAATGCCCTGCAAGCCGCAATAGGTAAACGTAGCGTAGACCAAATGGCGGAACTTCGGCGGGATCAACACCCCCCTTAGCGTGGTGATGGCTTGGCGCGCGCTGATGCGATGATCGGGGTTACGGTTTTGGTCGAACATGCGACGGAACAACTGCAACACAATCGCCAGCGTGAAACACATGGCAGACGTGCCGTAGAAAATCCCCTGCCAGCCGAAATTGATCAGTAAAAACGGCACCAGAATTCCGGCCAGGATGCCGCCCATGGGAACGGCGGTTTGCTTGAACGAGAATATCAACGCCGCGTGCTTGGGCGGCGCGAAGCGGGCCAGGATGTCGGATGATGCGGGGGTCGAAGATGAGCCGAAAATCCCGATGATCGCAGCCCCCAAAGCAAGGCCCCAGACTTCGCCGGTCAAGCCCAGCGCCAGCCCGACGCCCATCGACGTAAGCGCGATCTGCGACATGCGCACGGCGCCGAGTTTGCGGATAAAGCCGCCGACCATCAGCATCGACATGGACGAAAACATGTACAACAGCCCCATGTGCAGCCCCGCCATGGCCACCGGCACGCCCACCACTTTCGCCAATTCAGGCGCGGCGACGGGCACCACCAGCGCCGTCATGTAGGTGAGTGTCTGTTGGGTAAAAGTGGCGAGAATGGCCAAAAACAGGGTCAACGCTTGCGGGCCTCGGCAAATTCACGGGCAACAAACATAAGCCCCACGCCCAGGGCGGGCAATCCCGCCAACGCAAACCCCAGCCCAAACCCCAGCCCGGTGCCGATCCACACCCCCAAGGCCAGCGGATACATGAACTGTCCGGCGGCCGCAAAGGCCAGCACGCCGCCTGTGTTGATGGCCACTTCTTCAGGCCGCGAGCGCTCGGCAATGGCGGCGAGCACCACGCCATGCCAGCTGATGGCCGTGGCGCTGTAACCGATGGCGATGAGCATCACCATGAATTCCGGCCAGCCCGGCACCATCAGCACCATCGCGCCTGCGATTGCCGCCATCGAAAGCCCGAGCACCGCCAGCACCGGCCGCGCCCGCCCCACCAGCCCGGCGATCCAGCCCCAGGCGATTCGGGCAAATACAGCCGCCATTTGCGAGATCGAAAAAATTGCTCCCGCCGCCACCAAGGAGTACTCAAGCTCGGTCACCAACATGGAAACGAAAAAGGTGGCAAACGCACCTTGCAGGCCGCAATAGGCGAAAACGGCGATTGCCAGCCGGCGGAACGGCGCGCGCCGGATGACGCCATCCAGGGTTTCCGCCGCCTGCGCCCAGCGGAAGCGGTGATTGAGGTCGCGGTTGCCATCAAAAAGACCGCGCAGGACCTGCAGCGCGATGGCTGGGATAAAACAGATTGCCGCCGTGCCGATGAACACGCCCCGCCACCCGAAAGTAACCATCAGGTACGGCACCAAAAGCCCGGCCAAAATCCCACCCACGGGCACGCCGGTTTGCTTGATCGAGAAAATCAGCGCCGCGTGTTTGGGCGGCGCGTAACGGGCCAGGATGTCGGATGACGCTGGTGTCGAGATGGCGATGAAGGTCCCCACCATGACAGCCCCCAACGCCAACGCCCAAACCTCGCCCGTCAACCCGAGCAGCAGCCCCAACCCCGCGCCGCCCAGCGACACCTGCGACATGCGCACCGCGCCGAAGCGCCGGATCGCACCGCCGACCATCAACATTGAAAACATCGCGGCTGCAAACATCAGGCCGCTGTAATACCCGGTCAGGCTGACATCAACATCGAGCACCCGCGCCAGTTCGGGCGCCGCCATGGGCACCACCAACGCCGTCATGTAGGCGAGCGCCTGCTGGATAAGCATGGTGAACAGTGCGAGAGCGAGCATCATGGCTGAGCCGGCATATTCAGGAGGCCGGGAAGTCGTAAAGCTGGGCTGCGTTGTCGCTGAGGATACGGTTTCGGATAGCCTCGTCGGGCGCCCATTCAAGCAACAAGTCGAGCAGGTCGCCATCGTTGGGCATGACGCCCTGATTGTAGTTGATGTGCGGCCAGTCCGACCCCCAAACCAAACGTTCGGGATTGGCGGCCACAAGCGCTTTGGCAAACGGCAATGTATCGGCATAGGGCATACGGTGTTGGGCTGAAAACCGCATCGGTCCCGAGACTTTCACCCAGACATTGCCGCTGTCGAGCATGCGTAAAAGTGTTTGGAAAGCGGGGTGATCTACGCCCAAATGCGCGGGCACCCGGCCCATATGGTCAATGACCACGTCGCAAGGAAGGCCTACTAGGTCGGCCTGCATATCAAGCAGTTGCTCGCCTTCCAGCAAAAATTGCCCGTGCCAGCCGAAATCGGCGATGCGGGATGCGAGTTCTTTATCGAGGCCCGGTGCGTTTTGATAGGTGCCCACCGACGTAAACCGGCAACCGCGCACGCCGGCATCGTGCATATCTTTCAACGCCGCGTCCGAGACATCTGCATCCGGCACGGCGACGCCACGAAAGCGTTCTGGGTATTGTTTCAGCGCATCAAGCGTCCGCGCGTTGGCGCCACGGCCCAAGGCCGTCGGATGAATGATGACGGCGCGCTCAAGGCCCAATTGCTCCTGCCATGCCAGATAAGTTTCGGGCAGCGCATCGGGACTGTGGTAGGCAGCCCCTTCGTGGAACGGATAGCGCTCAGCGGGGCCGAAGATATGGATGTGGCTGTCACAGGCGCCGGGCGGTGTTTTCAACTTCGGTGTATTGGGGTGCGCGTCCGGCGGCTGAGACATAATGGGCATGGTGTGGCCAATATCGGCAATCGCGGATGTCGGCGCAAGGCTCGCTTTACGCTTTGGTCGGCTTCGGAGATACTGCCGACCACGATTGTGGAGGACGAAAGACCAAATGAGCAAACAATTGACCGAAGCGCCAAGCCGCACACCCGGGAGCTTCCTGAACTTCCCTCTGGTGACTGATTTGGACGATCTGAATGCTCACATTGCCATCCTCGGCGTACCTTACGGTCTACCCTACAAAATGGGTGGCGGCGCAAATCCGCAATCGGAAGGCCCCGACGCCATCCGCGCGGCGTCAGACCGCATCACCATGGGGCTGGATCGCTGGGATTTCGACGTCGGCGGCACCTTGTTGGGCGGCAAGGACATTCGAGTGGTCGATTGCGGCAACGTGCGTGGTGACGCTTACGACCCAGCCGAACACTACCGCCTGGCCGAAATGGCGGCGCGCAAGATCGTCAGTGCAGGCGCCATGCCCATTGTCATCGGCGGCGACCACGGTATTCCGATCCCGATTTTTAGAGCATTCGACGGATATGGCGCAGACGAAGTGACGCTGGTGCACATCGACGCCCATATCGATTGGCGCGACGAGATCAACGGTGTGTCGGAGGGTTACTCAAGCCCCATCCGCCGCGCATCTGAAATGGATCACTTCGGTGAAATTTACCAGCTCGGCATACGCGGCACAGGCTCGGCCCGGGAAGAAGAGTTTCGTGTGGCCGAAGCCTACGGCGCGAATATCATTACCGCCTATGAAATTCATGACGCCGGCATGGACGCTATCGTTGATCGCATCCCAGCGGGCGGAAACTATTACATCACCCTCGACGTCGACGGTCTCGATCCGGCCATGATGCCGGGCGTACTCGCGCCCGTGGCCGGCGGACTGACCTTCCACCAGATGCGCAAACTGATCCACGGTTTGGTGGCCAAGGGCCGGGTTGTGGGCATGGATGTGAACGAGTTTGCGCCGTCTTACGACCCAGGCTACGTGGGTGCTGTCACTTGCGGGCAGATCATCACAAACTTGATCGGCGCCGCGGTGCACGCAGGATATTTCGACTGAGATGCTCGATTTTTTTCTCGGCCTCGACTCGACTTTCTTAGCCGTGGCGCTCGGCGCCGTAGTACTGACCGGCATCTCGAAAAGTGGACTCGGCGGCGGACTTGGGCAGTTGTCCGTGCCTTTGATGGCGATGTTCATTTCTCCGATCGCAGCGGCAGCCATCATGCTGCCGATCCTATGCTCCATTGATCTGTTCAACATCTGGGGTTACCGCAAGGACTGGCACAGGGCCAATGTATTCGTCATGCTACCCGGCGCCGTGATCGGTATCAGCATCGGCGGCCTCACGTTCAATTATGTAGACGACAATGCGGTCCGACTTTTACTGGGCGTCATCACACTGGTGTTCGCGTGCAGCTACTTCATCCAACGCAAGCCCGCAACGACGGAAACCAGAAGCGGAAAGGCCATCGGCTTCGCGAGTGGAACGCTCGCGGGTTTCACCAGCTTCGTGGCGCATGCCGGCGGTGGGCCGGTGAAGTTCTTCTTGCTGCCGCAACGTTTGGAGCCTCGGGTTTTCGTGGGCACCCACGTGTTTTTCTTTTTCGCCGTCAATCAGATAAAAATCTGGCCCTATCTGTGGCTCGGGCAGTTCTCCACGGAAAACCTGTCGACCAGCCTAATCTTGCTTCCTGCCGTTCCCATCGGCGTGTGGCTGGGCTGGAAATTGGTGAAGGTGGTCAAACCGGAAACCTTCTACAAGATTTGCTATATCCTGCTGTTCGTTGCCGGTACTAAATTGATCTACGATGGATTGACCCGGGGTGGGTATGTTTAAGCACCAATCTCTGCGCTGACATAGTCGGCAACCTTACCGATCACCCGGGTGACGCTGGCGTGCAACGCTTTAAAACCATCATTTTTTTCAATGCGCCGTTCATCCATATAGAGCGCGCGCCCCAACTCGACCTGTAGGCTATGGCAGCCGTTCGCCGGATCGCCGAACTTTCGCACCAACTCCACACCCTTGAATTTTTCATTCACTGAGACGTCCAGCCCCTCGGCCTCGAAAGCCTCGCGCACAACCTCAACGAACGCGCCGTCACAGGTGCCGCCCTCACGGTCACCAAGCACCACTTCGGCCTTCGGCATGTCGTCGCGCTCGAGCGTCTTGCCGAACGCAGGCGAGGGCATGGAATGGCAGTTGATATGCCAGCGCCGGCCCCAACGTTGCTGGATTTCGCCGGCGATCTCAGCCATTTGCGCGTGATACGGTTGCCAATAACCATCGATGCGGGCCTGCACCTCTTCGATACTTAACTTGCGCTGGTAGAACGCCACGCCAGCGCCTGCATTTCGCCAAACCAAGCCGATTCCCTGATCGCGTTTCGGGTTGTCGCGAATGTCTCCGGGCCACGATCCATCAATCATATCGGGGTCCAGATCTTCGAGGCCACGGTTGGGATCAATGTAAGTACGGGGAAATTCTGCCGCCAGCAGCCACGCCCCACGAGCCGGCGCGGTCTCATAGAGCTCATCGATAAAGGCGTCCTCGCCCCAGCGAATGTTCTCGCGCGGGCAATCATGGGCGAAGTCGGTCGGATAGGTGTTTCCGCTATGGGGCGAGTCGAACATCAGTGGCAACGCGGTGCCTACCGGGTTTCGTCGCTGCAGAACGCCGGTCATCTGAAATTTCTGGTTTTCCATGCTGCTGCCTTACTCACATTCTTAGATTAGTGATTCTTACTGCGCTGCGCGCTACAATCAATCCAGCCCCATCGCCTTGCGGTAAACTGGGTCGTCGAGTAGCACCTGTGCTGCCGCCGCACTGCCGGCAGTGGACCAATAGTCATCGCAGTCGCGATAATACTTTTTCCAATTCTCGTCGCGCCCAAAAGCGTCCCGGAAATCAACGATATGCAAGTTCGGGTAAGCGGGCACCAATACATCGAGAACCGCCCGGACTGGAGCGGACGAAAGGTGGCGGAAATCCGATGGTCGGGGGACCAAGGTTACGATGACTGTACGTTTGCCGGCTTCTTCCAACAATTGCTCAAGCACATAAATCATCCGCTCTGCCTGCGCTTGGGTGAAATCGAAGTATCCAGAATACACGGCATTCGTGGATACCGCCGAACCTTTTGAGCCAGCAAACTGTTCCCCAACAAAATTGGCAAGACGATTCACCAGGTTTGCCGCGTAGGTGAAGTTTTTGAACAAACGCCCCAAGATTCTGTGCTCTTGCGCGCGGATTTCTTCGGGCGACAATCCGCGCTGATCGGGGTTCATGTATTTCAGGTAATAATTTCCGCCCCGCAGAACCAAATAGGGCCGGTATTGGCTGCGATACGCGTCGGCATATTGAGGATCGTCATTGATGAAATCATTGTCCGGCACGAGATTGAAAATAACCACATCGTGGTCAAATCCCTTGGCGAGATGTTTGTACAAGAGCCACGATTGCGTTGCGCCGAAATGCCCGGACGTACCGAAATTCAGGTGCTCCGCCTTGGTTTCCGCCTCCAGAATGTCTGATGTTCGTTCCGCCCGCGCCACACCATATCCTTCGGTAAATGCATCCCCCAGCATGACGACTCTTGGGGTTTTCCCTTTGCGAATGCGCTTACGATCGCGCGCGCCGTAAGCATTGGTGCGGTAGCTGGCGCTAAAACATATCTTTTCATCGTCGAATTGGGTGTCGGCTTCATGCCACATGCCAAAATGCGGGTGTTGATCGATCCAGAACGGTTTCGAACGCGGCAGTTGGTAGCTTGGACGTTCTGCTTCGATGAAGCCAAATCTAATGACACCGGCGCTGACAAATTCAAGGATGATAAATGCAACGGCTGCGATCGCGATAACCCGTCTGATCCGGAGGGTTGCCCGCCGCGCCTTGCGATTGTGCCGTGAAACCATTTCGTCAGGTCCAAGCGCTTTTTTTATTTGGGTGCCGGCAAGGCGGCCATACCGATGTATCCTTCCAGCGCCTCGACCCGGCCCAACCAAGTCGAAACATTGGTGAACTCGTGCGGGTTGATGCCGCCTTGGTGCACAAGCCCCGCATAAACGTAATTGGCGATGTCCGCCACCGTCGGGGCATCTCCAACCAGCCATTCACGGGCCGCCAGATGATCGTCCAAAATGCCCAACGCCTTGCGCGCCAAAGTCCGTGCGCCTTCAAGATCGCCGTCCCGGTTGAATAACACCAATGCACGGGAGGCAGCACAACCATGAGACATCTCGTTAGCTGAGAACGATAGCCATTCCGAAACATGTCCAAGTGCGTATGGATCATCTTTGGGCAACCAGCGGCCATCCCCAAACTTGGCGGCAAGATAAACCAAAATTGCCTGAGAATCACGAATGACCTCTCCGTCATCATCAAGCACCGGCACCTGCCCCAGAGGGTTTATGGCGACATAGTCTGGTGTCTTGTGCGCCATCTCAGCCATGTTGATTGGCACACTTTCGTATTCGAGGTCGAGCAGCGACATAAGCAGCCGCACCTTATGGCAGTTTCCAGACAGTGGTGAATCGTAAAGCTTCATCATGATCAGTTTCGCCCGTTAATTGGGTGCAAAGCGCCGTATTGTTGCCGTTCTAGCTCCCCATGACAAACCACAATAGAGCCGGCAATGTCAGAAACGACAGCAGGGTCGATACCATAATCACCCCGGCAACTTCGGCGGGGCGGGTCTCGTACATTTCCGCGAACATAAAGTTGAAAACGGCAGCCGGCATCGCGCACTCGATAATCACCACCCCGCGTGCGATGCCTTCGAAGCCGAACAATTCAGCCACGCCCCAGCCGACGGCAAATCCCATGCTCAGCCGCACCACGGATAGCGCGAAGCTGCGGCCCAGCCCTTCGATCTTCAAATCAGCAAGCGACACACCCAACGTGATCAACATCAGCGGAATGGCGAACGAGCCCAGCATTTCCAGGCTGCGCATCGTCCAAGCCGGCAATTCGGCGCCTGTCGACATCACGACAATGGCCGCCAATGTCGCCCAAACCAACGGCAGCTTGAACACCGCGCGCAGATTGATATTGCCCGACGCAATGGCCGGTCCAAACACGAAAACCAATATTGCATTGACCGTAAAATAGCCAATTCCCAACGCCAGCCCCGCCGGCCCAAACGCCAGCAGACACAAGGACAGCCCCATGTTGCCGGTGTTGGCAAATGTCAGCGACGGCAGGTAGGTCCGGATATCGAGGTTGCCTGCGCGCAAGATTGATGCCGCGATGACGGCGAATAAGGTGGTCGAGGCCAGCGCCGATGCGCCCATGAGGAATAGCACTTGGCCGTCCAGATCGACCTTGATCAAGGTCTCAAACACAAGACAAGGAAACCCAACCATCGTCACAAGCCGCGTCACGAATGCGGTTTCATAGCGTCCGCCGCGACGCGCCCAGATAAAACCCACCACAGCGCATACGATGACCGGCGCAATGGTGTTGAAAATTGCCAGAAGCACGCTCGAGCCCTGCCCTTATTCGACCCAGGCGATACGTAGAATGTTTGTGGCGCCGGGTGTGCCGAAGGGCACGCCGGCGGTGATCGCCATGGCGTCACCGGGCTCGGCGAATTCCTCGCGCCGGGCCGCTTCAATCGACAACGAGACCATATCTCCGAAGGTTTGTACGTCGTCGGTGTGTACGCAGTGAACACCCCAAGCGAGCGCCAATCGCCGTGCCGTATCGAGACGCGGCGTCAAGCCCATGATCGGCACCATCGGACGTTCACGCGATGCGCGCAAGGTTGTCGAACCGGTAGACGTGAACGTCACGATAGCCGCTGCCGAAATCGTTTCCGCCACTTGCCGCACGGCAGCGGTAATAGCGTCGGCGGCCGTGGCTTCAGGGGCTTGGCGGGTGGCGTTCATCTGTTGCACATACAGCGGATCTTTTTCGACCCGCCGGATGATACGGTCCATCATCAACACCGCCTCCGTCGGGTAAGCGCCGGCGGCGGTTTCGGCTGAGAGCATCACAGCATCGGCTCCATCGTAGACAGCGGTCGCCACGTCGGAGGCCTCGGCCCGGGTCGGGCTTGGTGACTCGATCATCGATTCCAGCATCTGCGTTGCGATGATCACCGGCTTGCCGGCCTCGCGGCAAACATTGACCATGCGTTTTTGAATGCTGGGCACGTCCTCGGGCGGAATTTCCACGCCCAAATCGCCGCGCGCGACCATCACCGCGTCCGACAGATTGACGATTTCCTCCAGACTGTCGAGGACCATGGGCTTTTCCAGCTTTGACATGATCGCGGCGCGTCCGGCAATTAGCTTGCGCGCCTCGGCCACATCTTGCGGGCGTTGCACAAACGACAAGGCAACCCAATCGACGCCCATCTGCAGACCGAAACGTAAGTCGTCCAGATCTTTCGCCGTCAACGGCGACAATTCAAGCGCAACGTCGGGGACGTTAACCCCTTTGTGGTCTGAAATCTTGCCCCCGGTCATCACCGTGGTTTCGGCGAAATCAGCACCGCAATCGATCACTTCGAGGCGAATGCGGCCGTCGTTGATGAGCAGGTTCATGCCCGGTTCCAGAGCCGTAAAAATTTCCGGATGCGGCAATTCAGCCCGCTTTTCGTCGCCGAGCGCCGGGTCAAGATCAAGGCGAAAGGCTTGGCCAGCCACCAACATGGCGCTGCCGTCCTTGAACTCGCCGACCCGAAGTTTCGGCCCTTGCAAATCCAACATGACGCCGATCGGGCGACCGTGTTGTTTCTCGAGGCCACGCACGATATCGAGGCGCGCTTGATGATCCTCGTGAGAGCCATGGCTGAAATTCATACGGAAAACATCAGCGCCGGCCTCGAACAGCGCGGAAATCGATGTTTCGTCGGATGTGGCGGGCCCGAGCGTCGCCACAATTTTTGCGTTTCTATATCGTCTCATGGCCGGCACCATAAGGTTAGAGGCTTGATTTTACAAACTTTATTTGAGGATTCGAGATATCTACGGCGACGACATACACCTCTAATCAAGCGCCTCTATTAAACTTCGTGTGTTACATCCTTGTTAACGCCCCGCAACCTATTATCCTTAGCACCAGTGTTGACCGCGCCGGGACCTGCATCATGATCAAGAAACTGGTTTCCAACGCCTTGCTGTCCATCGTTATGGACAAGAAAGCGCGCGACAAATTCACTGCCGTCCAGGAACAGAAAAAGCGCCCACGCCGTGATGCGGGCGATGAACAATCCACGGCATCGACGAAGCCGTCAAATGACAGGCCTGCCGCGAAATCGGACGCCAAACCAGCCCCGAACCCGAGCTCACGCCGAGCCCCTTCTCCGCCGTCCAGTGACGAAGATGACACCGAAGCCTTGATCCGCGAAGCGCTTGAATCGGCGGAACTTGAACTGATCCAGAAACGCAATAAAAAACCGATGACCAATGAGCGTCAGGCCTTGATCGACCAAGCCATGGCCATTCATAAATCCAAATCCCACGTCCTTGACGAACTCGACGCTGAACACCGTGAAAAATTGACGTTCATGGCCTTGAAGGCATTGGACCCGGATCTCGGGGAGTAAGCCCGATGGCTGAAACCGACGCGACGGCCGAGCTGGCCGCCCAACTTGTCGCAGGAGACCGGCGCGCGCTGGCCCGTGCGATTACGTTGATCGAATCGACCCGTGCCGACCACCGCCGCCAGGCGGAATCCCTATCGAGCACACTGCTCGAGCATACGGGAAAATCTTTGCGGTTGGGAATTTCGGGCGTACCGGGCGTCGGCAAATCGACCTTTATCGAGGCCTTTGGATTGCACCTGATTGAAGCCGGCCATCGCGTCGCCGTGCTAGCGGTAGACCCGTCCAGCCCGCGCACCGGCGGCTCCATCCTTGGCGACAAAACCCGCATGGAAGAACTATCGCGCCATACCGACGCCTTTATTCGCCCGTCGCCCTCAGGCGGCACGCTCGGCGGCGTCGCCAGACGGACGCGCGAAGCCATGCTGTGCGTCGAAGCCGCCGGGTTCGATGTGGTGTTGATAGAAACCGTCGGCGTCGGCCAATCGGAAACCGCCGTTGCCGGTTTAACCGATATGTTTGTGCTGCTGCTCACACCTGCCGGCGGTGACGACCTGCAAGGGATTAAAAAGGGCATTGTCGAACTGGCGGACCTGATTGTCGTCAACAAGGCCGATGGCGATCTGATTCCTGCTGCCGAACGGGCCCGGCGCGACTACGCTGCCGCGCTGCATCTGTTACGCTCACCAGAGGGTGCGTGGCTGCCAAAAGTGATGAAATGCTCCGCCATGAGTGGCGAAGGTATCGCCGATGTCTGGTCTTCGGTGGAGGAATTCCGCACCGTCGCCAAAGCATCCGGCATCATCACCCGGCGCCGAGCCGAACAGGCCGCCGCCTGGATGTGGGACGAAATCACCGAAACCCTGATCGCCGAATTGAAGCACGATCAACGGGTTCAGTCAGAAATCGAACGGCTTGAGAGCGAAGTCCGCGACGGCACCATCAGCCCATCACAAGCCGCCCGCCTAATTTTGCAGCAATTCACACCACATCGAATTAATGATGGAACCAAGACTAGTGTCTTATGACTTTATGCTATATATTTTTTGAGGTGAAATTCTCGCCGACGAATAAAAAAGAGCGGCGGATTGCGGATAGGAGACCATCTCGTGGAAGAACCTCAAATGCTTAACGACCTGAAGGCTCAGTTAAACGGGCTATTGCGTTACATTCATCGCGTGCGCGAGGAAATCGCGGCCATGAGCAATCCCGCCGATGAGGAATTACACTTCGACTCCATGGGCGATCAACTGGATGCCATTGTTAAGGCGACCGAAAAAGCCACCAACACCATCATGGCAGCAATGGAGCGCAACGACGAATTGATCGGACAATTGCGCGGCAAACTCACTGATAAGGCCGCAGAAAAGCTATTGGACAAGATCACCGACAACGGCAACGAGGTCTTCGAAGCCTGCTCGTTCCAAGACATTACCGGTCAGCGGGTCAACAAAGTGATCAAGTCCATTACCTTTGTCGAAGAACGCGTCAACGCGCTGGTCGAAGTTTGGGGCAAAGAGGAACTGGACAAGATTGAGGTTCAGGCGTTAGAAAAAACAGACGATGAAAAACTTCTGGAGGGCCCGCAACTGGAAGGCAAAGGTCTGTCCCAGGACGAAATTGACGCATTGTTCGACTAATTCCCCCCTAACGCCTATAACACTCCGTAACGCCGATAACACATAGCCCATAACATATAGAACGAGGAATTCCGATGCCGCGACATTTTCTTGGCTCCGTCGCCGTTGCTGTGGCCGTTCTCATCTCCGTAATGATAGGAAAGGCAGCCATGGCTCTCGACCCCGAAAACACACTCTATCTGGATCTCAAGGATGGCCGCGTGGTCATCGAATTGCGCCCCGACCTAGCCCCCAAGCACGTCACCCGCATCAAACAATTGGCGCGTGAGAAGTTCTATGATGGCCTTGCCTGGCATCGCGTTATTGGCGGCTTCATGGCGCAGGGCGGCGACCCGGATGGCAACGGTACCGGTGGGTCGGGCACCAACTTGCCGGCTGAATTTTCCAATGAACCGCATGTCCGCGGCGTGCTTTCCATGGCCCGCTCACGCCACCCCGATAGCGCCGATTCGCAATTTTTCATTGTCCTCGCCCGCGCACCGCACCTGGATGGCCAATACACCGTCTGGGGCAAGGTGACTGACGGCATGGAGTTCGTTTCCAACATCAAGAAGGCCGATCGCGGCGATCCGTCGGGCATGGTCGATGACCCGGACAAGATCGTCCGCATGCAGGTTGCTGCCGACGTTAAGGAATAGCCCCGAAGCCAAGCGTTTCGGAGAAATGCGCCCAGCGCTTGCGGGACAATCCGATTAAGGCGTCAAAACGACACGACCGACGATTTTGCCGTCGGCCAAGTCGCTCAAGGTAGCCTCGGCCTCATCCAGAGGCCGGGTCGCCACCGGCAACGGTTTCACCTTGCCGAGCGCAACCATGTCCATAAGTTCGCCGAAGTCTGTTGGCGATCCCACATAAGAGCCCATCACGGTCAGGCTTTTCAGCGGGAACATCGGCACCGACATCTCCACCGCACCACCGAACAGCCCGACCACGACCAACTCGCCGCCCGTGGCCAAAGCGCTGAAACCGAATTTGACGGTCTTGTCCGAGCCGACGAAATCCGCCACCGCCATGGCGCCGCCGGTGAGCTTATAGAGCTGCTTGCGGGCATCCTTCTCAGTCGGATCGATGGCATACGCAGCACCTGCGGCCAGTGCGGCATCGCGTTTCTCCGCATCAATATCGACAACGATGATTTCGGTATCCATCATCGCTTGCGCGATCATCACCCCGGCAAGGCCGACCCCACCTGCGCCGATGATCACCAGCGATTTACCCTCGGCGCTGTGTTTCAGCTTCTTCAACGCGCCAAACGCCGTCAGGCCCGAACAGGCATAGGTCGCCGCCAGTTCCAACGGTGTGTCGCCGACCGAAAACAGATAGCGCGCGTGTGGCACGATCACATGGCTGGCGTAGCCGCCGGCCAAGTTGATGCCCAGATTGCGCGGCTTTGCGCAAAGCTGCTCCTCGCCCGAACGGCAATGATCGCACTGGCCGCAACCGATCCACGGATAGACCACCACCGTATTCCCAACCGCCGCACCCGACGCGCTGCTTCCCAGCGCACTCACCGTGCCGGCAATCTCGTGGCCCAGGGTAAAGGGCAACTGATGCACCCAAGAGAGATCCGCTTTGTTGCCACCACCGAGGTCGAAGTACCCATCGCGGATATGCACATCCGAGTGGCACACCCCGCAACCCGCGATCTCGATCAAAACCTCGTCGCCCTCGGGTGCCGGGGTCTCGTCCTCGACCAGATGCAGTGGCCCACCATATGCCGTGATGCAGTAGCTTCTCATCGCTGTCACTCCGCGCCAATTTGATCATGAGAGTTTAGCCGCACCCAACCAACAGTCAAAGATCGGTGAAGACGCTCGATAGCAGTTGCAGGCTCAAATCCGATTCTCTACCGTCAGATGATACCAATTTTCTATTGATCTGTTTAAAGGTAATCTTATGCGCTCATTGATTTTTGCCATCATTGCCGTTGTCGCAACTAGTTTCATGATGCCTGCGGTTCACGCTCAAACAGCCGAAAGTGAACGCCAAAAACTCGTCGTCGAGATGTTCGAAATTATGGGTTACGAACAAATTATTATTCGACTGTCGGAGACGGTAGCCAAGCAAGTGAGCGCCCAGATCAAACGCAAAGCGCCAACCGCTTCAGACAAGCTTCTTGCCAAGGTTGGAACCATTTACGGTGAGGAATTTGCCGCCATGCGGCCCGAATTGATGCTTTTCGCAGGAAATTTTCTGAGCAAAAACTTCACCATCGACGAACTCAAGCAATTGATGACGTTCTACAAAACACCCGTCGGCCAAAAGGGTATTAAGATCATGCCACAGATGACCCAAGAAATGATGGCGTGGATGCCATCGGTAATGGGGCGTTTCCAGGGCCGCGCGCTTAGGCGCATTCATGCGCTCGCCAAGGAAGAGGGCCTGGAGCTATAGCTAGCGGCTCAGTTCTTTCGTCGCCCGATCCAAGCCGTCGAGCGTCAGCGGGTACATGCGGTCCGCCATGATTTGGTGCACCATGCCGATGGATTGGGTGTTGTTCCACCAGGCCTCTTTCACCGGATTGAGCCATACCGTGTGCGGATAAACGCGCAGGATACGCTCCAGCCATACCGCACCGGCCTCTTCATTCCAGTGCTCCACCGAACCACCCGGGTAGACGATTTCATAGGGACTCATGGAGGCGTCGCCAATGATCATCACCTTGTAGTCGTGCGGATAGGTGTGCAGCACCTCCCAGGTGTTCGTGGTGTCGGCGTGGCGGCGGCGGTTATCCTTCCAGACCTTCTCGTAGAGGAAGTTATGGAAGTAGAAATATTCCATGTGCTTGAACTCAGCCCGGGCGGCTGAGAACAACTCCTCCATCACCTGAACGTGCGGGTTCATGGAGCCGCCAACATCAAAGAAGATCAAAAGTTTCACCGCATTGTGGCGCTCGGGCACCATGCGGATATCGAGATAGCCGCGCTTCGCGGTTGATCGGATGGTGTCGTCCAGGTCCAGCTCTGTCGCCGCCCCTTCGCGTGCAAACCGGCGCAGCTTCCGGAGCGCCATCTTGATGTTGCGGGTGCCCAGTTCGACCGAATCGTCGAGGTTCTTGAACTCGCGCTTATCCCACACCTTAACGGCTGAGAAGTTGCGGTTATCATCTTGGCCGATGCGCACGCCTTCGGGGTTGTAGCCGTAAGCGCCGAACGGCGATGTGCCGGCGGTGCCGATCCATTTGGAACCGCCCTGATGGCGTTTCTTTTGCTCCTCCAGGCGCTGCTTCAGGGTTTCCATCAGCTTGTCCCAGCCGCCGAGCGCTTCGATCTGCGCCTTTTCTTCGTCGGTCAGCGTTTTCTCGGCTAGTTTGCGCAGCCATTCCTCGGGAATTTCGTGCGCCTCGCCCTCGGGTGCTTCGAGGCCATTGAACACGTGGCCGAACACCTGATCGAACTTATCGAGATTGCGCTCATCCTTCACCAGGCACGACCGCGACAGGTAGTAAAAGTCCTCGACGTCGTAATTGGCGAGGCCTTGATCGACGGCCTCCACCAGCGTCAAATATTCGCGTAAGGATACCGGTACGTCGGCATCGCGGAGCTTGAGAAAAAAATCGATGAACACAGAAATTGCCCGGTTTTAGCTGTTGTCGACGATCACGGGCGATTCGAAATAGGTGATTTCCGGCTCAGCCCCGTAGCGGTCCTTGATCATGGCGCGCCATTCCGCGGTG
>JABIPG010000241.1 GCA_018698795.1 Rhodospirillaceae bacterium | reverse complement strand
TGGAAGAAGCCGAAAAACGCGACCACCGCAAGCTGGGCCGCGAAATGGCGCTGTTCCATCAACAAGAACAAGCCGCCGGCATGGTGTTCTGGCACCCCAAAGGCTGGCGGTTTTACCGCGCTATCCAGGGCTATATGCGTACCCGTCTGGATGCGGCGGGATACGTCGAGGTCAACACACCGCAATTGGTGGACCGCTCACTTTGGGAAGATTCCGGCCACTGGGAGAAATTCCGCGACGACATGTTTGTCTCTGAGTCGGAAGACAAAGTGCTCGCCATCAAACCCATGAACTGCCCCTGCCACGTGCAGATTTTCAAGCAAGGCATAACGAGCTACCGCGATTTGCCGTTGCGCATGGCGGAGTTCGGCTCGTGCCACCGCAATGAGCCCTCGGGCGCCTTGCACGGCCTGATGCGGGTGCGGGCCTTCGTCCAAGACGATGCGCACATCTTTTGCCGCGAAGATCAGATCGAGTCCGAGACCAAGATTTTCATCGATCTCCTGGCATCGATCTACAAGGACTTCGGCTTCGAGGAATTCGTCATCAAGTTTTCCGACCGCCCGGAAGTGCGGGCCGGTTCCGACGAAACCTGGGACCGCGCTGAACAAGCCTTGAAAGAAGCCTCCATCGCCGCCGGCGCCGATTTGATCATGAACCCGGGCGAAGGCGCCTTTTACGGGCCGAAGCTTGAGTTTGTGCTGCGCGATGCCATCGGGCGCGATTGGCAGTGCGGCACGCTACAGGTGGATTTCGTGTTGCCCGAACGCCTGGACGCCAACTTCATCGGCAAGGACGGCGAAAAACACCGCCCCGTGATGCTGCACCGGGCGATCTTAGGGTCGTTTGAGCGGTTCATCGGTATCTTGATCGAGCACTACGCCGGGCGCTTTCCGCTCTGGCTGTCGCCCATGCAGGTGGTGGTGGCGAACATTACCAACGAGTCAGACGACTATGCGCTCGAAGTCGTGGCCAAACTGAAAGCTGCTGGGCTTTATGCGGAAGCTGACCTGCGCAACGAGAAAATCAATTACAAGATCCGTGAACACAGCCACGCCAAGGTGCCGGCGATCATGGTGGTCGGTGCGCGCGAAGCAGAGAACGGCACGGTGGCGCTGAGGCGCCTCGGCGGCAAGGATCAGGAAATCCTTGCACTGCAAGAGGCTGTTGATAGACTAACTGAAGAGGCACGCAGCCCTGCCGGATAACGGTGGACTGCGGTAACATTTTTCGAAGAAAAACTGGATAGGAGACGGTTACATCGCCAGACGACCCTTTAATCAGCCGCCGACCAAGGAAGGTCCGCGGGTGAACGATGAAATTGACGTGCCAAATGTGCGCGTCATTGATGCCGAAGGTGAAAACCACGGCGTGATTTCCCTGGAAGATGCGCTCGAGATCGCCGACGAGGCGGGACTGGACCTTGTGGAGGTATCTCCGCAAGTAAGCCCGCCTGTGTGCAAGGTTCTCGATTATGGCAAGTTCAAATATGAACAGCAGAAAAAAGCCAACGAGGCGCGCAAAAAACAGAAGATCATTGAGGTCAAGGAAATCAAGATGCGGCCCGGCATTGATGAGCATGACTATCAGGTCAAGATGCGCAATGTCCGCAAGTTCATCGACAACGGCGATAAGGTCAAAATGACCATCCGTTTTCGTGGCCGTGAAATGGCCCACCAGGAATTGGGGCTTCGTGTGTTGACCCGAGTCCGCGAAGAGATGGAAGAAGACATCAAAGTCGAGCAAATGCCGCGCACCGAAGGCCGCTTGATGGTGATGATCATCGCACCGAAGTAAGTTCCGTCCTCAGCATTTGGAAAAGGCGCTAAAGCCAGCCCTAGAATTTTCTGGGGCTCAGCCCTGCCTGGAACCAAGTGACGAAACTGTAAAAATCGAAAACCGGCATCCCCAGTTCGGCTGAGAGATCGGCCGAATAGGGCACCATGTTGGTGCACTCCAGCACCAATGCGCCGATGTCGGGATTGGCGGCGACCAGCCGACGGCCAGCGTCGAGCAGGTCCTGGCGCGCCAGATCGACGTCTAATTCCATCTCATTGCCAATGATGGCGCGGGTAAATTCCTTGCCCGCTTCGTCGGTGCCGCCGACGGGCGTATCTGCGGGCACGCCCGCAGCTGTGAGGTGCGCGGGCGTCAGTGTAGCGGCGGACACGGTCAGCACACCGACGCGTTTGCCGGGCGCTAAGATCGCCTGCACCCACGGCACCTGCATCAAGCTTGATGAAGCCACCGGCACGCCGCAAGCGCTCGCCAGATCATCTTGAAACAGGGCCAGAAATCCGCAATTGGTGGTGATGCCATCGACGCCTGTGCGCACCAATTCCTGCGCCGCTTCAATGAAGGCCGATTGCAGGCCATCTGGCCCTTGCAGCACGACGCGTTCAGGGCTGGCGCTGGGTACTACCTTGAACATCACCGGGAACGGCCATGTCGTGGCGTTGCCGACATCACCGGGGATGCGGGGGAAGCGCGATTCCAGCATCAAAATGCCGACCGCGGCGCCGTATACGTTTTTTCCACCTTTTGCGATAGTCATGGTTTCCTCAAAAAATCAGATGCCGCCATCAGCACCGGGCATTGACAGCCCAGCGCGTTACGGGATTCATGGACTTTAATCAGGTGCCCACAGCAGCGCAATCATAGGAGAACACCATGGCCGTGGATTTAGCTTTCGACGATGAATTCTGCGTCATCACCCTGAACCGCCCCGAAGCTCTCAATGCGCTCAATGCCGACGTAATCACGAAGTTGGGCGAAGCATTTGAGACAGCAGCGGCATCGGACGCGCGCTGCGTGATCATCACCGGTGCGGGCGACAAGGCGTTTTGCGCCGGCGCCGATATCAAAGAGCTCACCGCCAATTCGACGCTACAACACAAACAAATGCTGCAACGCGGCCAACGGACGCTGAGCCGATTGGCCGATCTGCCGATCCCGAGCATCGCCGCCATCAACGGCTATGCCTTCGGCGGCGGGTTGGAGACGGCGCTGGCTTGCACGTTCCGCCTCGCTACCCCGAACGCAAAAGTCGGCCTGCCGGAGGTCAAGTTGGGTATGGTGCCGGGATACGGCGGCACCCAGCGCCTGCCCCGGATTGTCGGTGAAACCCGCGCGCTGGAGATCATCATGAGCGGCCGCACCGTCGGCGCGGAGGAAGCACTCGACATCGGGTTGGTTAGCCAGATCGTCGAAGATGACGTCCCCGGAGGTATTGTTGAAGGCGCCAAGGCTTTCGCACGCAACTTCACGGGCTATGGGTTGCCGATCTTGAAAATGCTCCGCGATGCCGTCATGCGCGCCGGCGACCTGCCATTGCACGAGGGCCTAGCGGCGGAGGCTGACCTCGGCGCGCTATCGTTTGCCACCGAAGACGGCAAGGAAGGAATCGCGGCGTTTGTCGAAAAGCGTGCGGCCGTGATCAAGGACTGCTGACCCGCCCCCTGCGTGAACCACAAACCCTTCACACGATGCATTTATTTATGGTAGTTATTTATTTGGCGCACACGCCAGAGTCGATGCCAACGGATAGTGAAGGATGGAGCCATGGATTTACCGAACTTGCGGCGCGAAGCCCGTTACGGGATGCCCGCCGCCGATCACATTCTCTACAATCGCGACTACGTGTTGGGCTACTCCTATTATTTCCGCCAAGCGAAATGGGCGTTGGAGATCGTCGATCACAACGCCGATGCGGAACGCGCCGACAACTTTCGTCCTGACTACCGGTTGCCGGAATCATTCCGCGCCGACCTGGAAGATTATCACCGGTCCGGTTACGACCGAGGCCATCTCGCTGCAAGTGCCAACCATCGCGATAACGACCTACAAAATAGCGAGACCTTCCTGCTGTCGAACATGAGCCCGCAACACGCCGACCTCAATCGCCGGATCTGGCGCGAGTTGGAGGAAGAGGTGCGCAATCTCAATAGAAAAGACAGCGTCCTGGAAACCTACGTCATATGCGGGCCGATCTTTTATTTCGATCAGCCCGTGAAATTTATCGGCCAAGACACCTCGAACGAAGTCGCGATTCCGGTGCCCAACGCCTACTTCAAGTCGGTGCTCACGGAAGACGATAAGGGCAAACTGCATATGTGGTCGTTCATTTTCCCGAACCAACGATGCGACAACCCCATCAAGGACTACCGTGTGTCAACGACCAAGGTCGAACAATACGCCGGCATTCAACTCTGGAGCCAGATCGAGGGCGCGAAGATTACCACGGAAAAGAAACGAACACGCGCCATGTGGTAGGCAACGAGTGGTGAACGCCGGGGGAGGGCGACAGGTGGATCGACGGGACTAGATATCCTCCGCCACCATTTTAATGGCGCCGCAGGGGCATTCGGTGGCGCACATGCCGCAGCCCTTGCAGTAGTCATACTTGAACTTAAAGCGCAGCCCCGAGCCCAGCTTGTCGATGGCGTTGTCGGGGCAGATGCCATAGCAGTTGTCGCACTCGAAGCAATTGCCGCAACTGAGGCAGCGCCGCGCTTCGAACAGCGCGTTATCTTCCGTCAGGCCTTGCAGCACTTCTTCGAAATCGGATTGCCGGCGGACAACATCCAGGGCCGGCTGTTCCGTCTGGGGCGCATCGTCGTAGTACCAGGTGTTGAGGTTGGTGAACTCGGCGATCTCGGGTTTTTCCGGCTTCTCATAACGCTCGCCCTTGAGCCAGGCATCGATATGGCGCGCCGCTTTTTTGCCGTGTCCGACTGCGACAGTCACCGTGCGTTCCGACGGCACCATGTCGCCGCCGGCGAACAGGCCGTCCCTGCCGGTCATCATCTGCTCATTGACGCTGACCACGCCGTCACGCGCCACCTCGACGCCTGCGGTTTCGTCCAGAAAACTCGTATCCACATCCTGACCTAGGGCCAAAATCAGCGTATCCGCCTCGATCTCCTCGAACTCGCCGGTAGGCTGTGGGCGACCGGTCTCGTCGATCTCCATCTTTTCGACAGTGAAGGTGGTCTCGTCGATCTGCTTGATGGTCCGGAGCCAGTGAATCATCACGCCTTCTTCCTCGGCCTCGGTGGCCTCAAAATCATGCGCCGGCATCTCATCTCGGGATCGCCGGTAGACGATCATCGATTCGTCGACGCCCAAGCGCTTGGCCGTTCGCGCCACGTCCATGGCCGTGTTGCCGCCGCCATAGACGATGACGCGCCGGCCCAATTGCGGCGGCTCGGCACCGGTCTCCATGTCGCGCAGCACACTGACAGCATCAAGGATTTTCCCCGCTGCATGCGCCGGGATATCGATGCGCTTGGCCAAGTGCGCGCCGACAGCGACGAAGACGGCATCGAATTTCTCCGCCGTAAACGCCGCCTCAATGTCGTCGACTTTGGTATCCAATTGCAGCGTCACACCCATGTCGAGGATGCGCTGAATTTCATAATCCAACACATCGCGCGGCAAGCGGTATTTGGGGATGCCGAAACGCATCATACCGCCGGCCATGGGCCCGGCTTCGCGGATCGTGACAGCATGGCCGAGCCGGGTCAGATGATAAGCCGCCGATAGGCCGCTCGGCCCAGCGCCGGCCACCAGCACGCGTTTACCGGAGGGCTCGGCGGCGCAATCTGGCACCCACTTATGCTCCCAG
>JABIPG010000191.1 GCA_018698795.1 Rhodospirillaceae bacterium | reverse complement strand
CTTGCGAGCCCAAGAGGTGGCGCAGCAAAACCGGTTGCCGTGTATTTATCTGGTCGATTCCGGCGGCGCCTTTTTGCCCGAGCAAGACGACGTGTTTCCGGGCCGCGATCATTTCGGGCGTATCTTCTACAACCAAGCCAACATGAGCGGTCAGGGCATCCCGCAGATTGCCGTGGTCATGGGCTCGTGCACGGCGGGTGGTGCTTATGTGCCGGCCATGTGCGACGAGAGCATCATTGCCGAAAAACAAGGCACGATCTTTTTGGGCGGTCCGCCGTTGGTCAAAGCAGCTACTGGTGAGGTCGTATCCGCTGAAGATTTGGGCGGCGCCGAGGTGCATTCCAAAATCTCAGGCGTTACCGATCATATGGCGCGCGATGACGATCACGCGCTGGCACTCGCACGCCGCGCAGTGGAGAACCTGAACCGCGTGAAGACCGTTGAAATGGATGTGCGCGACCCAGAAGAGCCGGCCTATCCGCTGGAAGATATTTACGGCATGGTGCCGCAAGATCTGAAAAAGCCCTACGATGTGCGCGAGGTGATTGCGCGTATTGTCGACGGTTCGCGCTTCGATGAGTTCAAGCAACTTTACGGCACCACCTTGATCTGCGGGTTCGCACGGATATTCGGCTACCCGGTAGGGATCATTGCCAACAACGGCATCTTGTTTTCTGAATCAGCGCTGAAAGGTGCGCACTTCATTGAGCTTTGCGCTCAGAGAAAAATTCCGCTGGTGTTTTTGCAAAACATCGCCGGTTTTATGGTTGGGCAAAAGTACGAGTCCGGCGGCATTGCCCGCGACGGCGCCAAGATGGTTACCGCCGTGGCATCGGCGGCGGTGCCCAAGTTCACGGTCATCATTGGCGGCAGCTTCGGCGCCGGAAACTATTCCATGTGCGGGCGCGCCTATTCGCCGCGTTTCCTGTGGATGTGGCCGAATGCGCGGATCTCGGTCATGGGTGGCGAGCAAGCCTCGTCGGTGCTGTCGACGGTCAAACGCGACAGCATGGAAGCCCGGGGCGAAACCTGGCCTGAAGATGAAGAGGCTGCTTTCAAGCAGCCGATCCTCGATCAGTATGAACACCAAGGACACCCATACTATGCC
Source organism: Rhodospirillaceae bacterium (assembly GCA_018698795.1). Classification (GTDB taxonomy): domain Bacteria; phylum Pseudomonadota; class Alphaproteobacteria; order Rhodospirillales; family Casp-alpha2; genus TMED8. The sequence goes on along the minus strand of JABIPG010000191.1, from coordinate 5,462 downwards.
AGCGCTCGGCTATGGGATGACGGCGTGATCGACCCCAAAGACACACGCATGGTGCTGGGGCTATCGATCTCGGCGTCGCTCAATGCACCGATCGAGAAGACCGATTTCGGTGTGTTCAGGATGTAATCGAGGGAATGACGAAAATGCTAAAAACGGAAATTAATGATCAAGGCCGGGCAACGGTCACCCTCAATCGCCCAGAGGTTCACAACGCCTTCGATGAGGCGTTGATTGCCGGCTTGCAGGAAACCTTTTCCGGCTTGTCCGAGAACCCCGATGTCAGGCTGATCGTGCTGAAGGCCGAGGGTAAAAGTTTTTGCGCCGGTGCCGACCTCAACTGGATGAAGCGCATGTCGGGGTATTCCTACGAGGAGAACATGGCTGACGGCAAAGCGCTGGCCGGCATGCTGCATACCATCGCCACATGTCCGCAACCGGTCATCGGCCAAATCCAAGGCCCGGCCTACGGCGGCGGTGTGGGCATGGTATCGGTCTGCGATATCGCCATCGCATCTTCGAGGGCGCGGTTCATTTTCTCGGAAGTCAAACTTGGCATCACGCCAGCAACAATTTCACCTTATGTGGTGGCCGCCATCGGCGAGCGCCAAGCGCACCGCTATTTCCTCACCGCTGAATTGTTCGATGCCGCGACGGCATTGAATTTGGGCTTGGTGCATCAGGTTGTTGCGCCGGACGAATTGGAAACGACGGTGGACAACATCGTAGCGACGATGATGAACAACAGCCCGGCGGCCATGGTGGCGGCGAAGGACTTAATCCATGCCGTCGCCAACAAGCCGGTCAACCAAGACGTCTTGGATGATACGGCTAAACGTATTGCCGATGTCCGCTCCACTGCTGAGGGCAAGGAAGGCATCCAAGCCTTCCTGGACAAACGTAAACCGGCCTGGATTGGCGCGTAGGAATCAGTGAATAGGGAGTGTCGGTGACGTGTTTCAAAAAATTCTAGTCGCCAATCGCGGTGAAATCGCATGCCGTGTCATGCGTACGGCGGAACGGATGGGAATTGCCACGGTGGCCGTATATTCCGATGCCGATGCTGACGCGCCGCACGTGCGACAAGCGGGGCAATCCGTCCACCTGGGCCCGCCGCCGGCAGCGGAGAGTTATCTGCTGGCTGATATAATTTTGGCTGCTGCGAAAGCCACGGGTGCCGATGCCATTCATCCGGGGTACGGATTTCTGTCGGAGAACGCCGATTTCGCCGATGCGGTGCGCGCAGCGGGTTTGGTATTTATCGGCCCGCCGGCGGACGCCATCCGCTCTATGGGCGCGAAGGACAACGCTAAGGCAATCATGGAGAAAGCGGGCGTGCCCGTTGTGCCGGGTTACTACGGCGAGGATCAATCCGTCGAGCGTTTGGCGGCTTCAGCCGACGAGATCGGCTATCCGGTGTTGCTCAAGGCGGCCATGGGCGGCGGCGGCAAGGGAATGCGCGTTGTCGAACGGGTTGAGGATTTGTCGGAAGCCGCGGATTCGGCACGCCGCGAAGGTGAATCGTCGTTTGGCGATGGCCGTTTGTTGATAGAGAAATACCTGACCAAACCCCGCCACGTGGAAGTACAGGTGTTCGCTGATGGGCATGGCAATTGTGTGCATTTGTTCGAGCGCGATTGCTCTTTGCAGCGTCGTCACCAAAAGGTCATCGAGGAAGCGCCTGCGCCGGGCATGACCGAGGCGTTGCGCACCCGCATGGGGGCGGCGGCCGTGGATGCTGCGAAAGCGGTGGGATACGAAAATGCAGGTACCGTTGAGTTTTTACTCGATTCTGACGGCTCGTTTTACTTCATGGAAATGAACACCCGTTTGCAGGTCGAACACCCGGTGACGGAGATGATCACCGGCCAAGATTTGGTGGAATGGCAATTCCGCGTGGCCGCTGGGGGAACGTTACCAGTCTTGCAAGACGAGTTGACCATCACCGGCCACGCCATGGAGGCGCGCCTTTACGCGGAAGATCCGGATGCGGGTTTTTTGCCGGCGCCGGGCGCAATCCACCATTTGGCATTCCCCACGCCTTCGATGAATGTGCGTATCGATACCGGCGTGGAGGCGGGGCAGGCGGTGTCATCGTTTTATGATCCGATGATTGCCAAGGTTATCGTATGGGATACAGACCGTGCCGCGGCATGCCGACGGATGTCATCGACACTCAGCAACGTGGAAGTCGTCGGGCCGACGGTCAATCGGGGGTTCTTGAAGTTCCTCGTTGATAACGAGGCGTTTCGGGCAGGTGATATCGATACCAGCATGATTGACCGGTTGGACCCGCAATCGTTCGCTACTGATACGACACCGAACCGCGATGCCTTTGTTTGCGCCGGGTTGTGGCTGCTCGAGCGCCGTGCGAGCGAAGCTCGCGATCAAGCAGCGAGCAGGGGCGATGCAACCACGCCGTGGTCCATGTCGGATTGCTGGCGGATGAACGATGTGGCCCACCAGGACTTGCAATTCCGTTGGGGCGAGGACGAGATCGTTGTGTCTGCTATTCCGACACTATCTGGCCATTTGTTCAGATTGCACGAAAAAGACGGTGATGTGGATTGTAACGTGCATGGCACTGTCGACGCCGATGGCAGCGTGAAAGCTGTTATTGATGGGCGAGGTGTTTCGGCCCGAGTCATCGCGGTCGAAACCGAACTGACAGTGTTCCTTGATCATTGCACATGTCGGATGCGGCTTGCCGACCCGGCCCTTTTGGCGGCGGCGGATGATGGCGAAGCGCCTGTGCTGGCGTCTCCGATGCCGGGTAAGGTGGTCGTCGTCAATGTGACGGCAGGCCAAGAGGTCTCTGCCGGGACCACGTTGATGGTGTTGGAAGCGATGAAGATGGAACACGCCATCAAAGCGCCGGTGGACGGCGTGGTGACGGCGGTTCATTATGGGGTCGGTGATCAGGTCGACGAAGGCGTCGACTTGCTGGCTTTCGAAGAAGCGGAACAAGCACAATGAAGTATCCAGGCAAAGTAAAAATCGTTGATGTCGGTCCGCGTGATGGCCTGCAAAACGAGCCGGCGGTAATTTCAACCGACACCAAGATCGAACTGGTCGACCGTTTGGCTGCGGCGGGCCTGAAGTTTATCGAGGCGGGCGCGTTCGTATCTCCGAAATGGGTGCCTAAAATGGCCGATTCAGATGACGTCATGGCCGGGATCACACGGCGCGACGATATCGTGTATTCCGTCCTGACCCCGAACATGAAAGGTTTCGATGCCGCCGTAGCAGCAAAGGCTGACGAAGTGGCGGTATTCGGCGCGGCGTCCGAGAGCTTTTCGCAAAAGAACATCAACTGCTCCATCGAAGAGAGCCTGCAACGCTTTCAACCGGTATGTGACGCGGCCAAGGCTGCGGAAATTCCGGTGCGTGGCTATATTTCATGCGTGCTCGGGTGCCCTTATGAGGGTGAGGTGCCGGCCAGTGAGGTGGCGCGGGTGGCCAAGATGCTTTGGGATATGGGATGTCATGAAGTGTCGCTGGGCGACACAATCGGCACCGGCACGCCGGCCAAGGCGCAAGCCATGATCGAAGCCGTCGCGGTGTATCTTCCGCTGGACCGTATTGCGGTGCATTTCCACGATACTTACGGGCAATCCTTAGCCAATATTCTGGCCGTCATGGAGCAGGGCATAGCCGTCGTTGATGCTTCCGTGTCAGGGCTTGGCGGGTGCCCTTATGCCAAAGGCGCATCTGGCAATGTTGCGACAGAGGATGTGCTCTACATGCTGGACGGTCTTGGTATTGAAACCGGTATCAATCTCGCGGCACTGGTTGAGACCGGGGCATTCATTTCTAACGCCCTTGGCCGAGTATCGAGCGCCAAAGTGACCCGCGCTTTAGCCGGTAAGGCCGCTGCGTGACGGTCAACTTAATCAAATTATGCGTTGGTATTGAGACCGTTGAGCACTTGGCGCAGGTCCAGGCTGCCCGTCGAGATGCTGCGAAGGCGAGGGGGGAAACCCCTCAATTGCGCCATTTGACCCGCAACATGCCGCGCCGCCGCGAGGAAGTGTTGGATGGTGGGTCGCTCTATTGGGTGATCAAAGGGATTATCCAGGTTCGCCAACGAATTATTGGGCTGGAGCATACGGAGCGCGACAACGGTTCGCCGGCTTGTGCCATTATTTACGACTCTGAACACGTTCGGACCGAGCCGCGGGCTTTCCGCGCATTTCAAGGGTGGCGGTATTTTCCGGTCGACAAGGCGCCTGCAGACCTTGGTGTGATGTCCGGAAATACGGCGGATTTGCCCCCGGAAATGGTAGCGGAACTGCGGGAATTGGGGTTGTTGTAAGCTTCCCGTCATCAACTGACATTAAACAATTCTAAGTTACGGCACTCGTTGATCGGAATTTTAGTTGCGAATCAATCGTGTACACGAGATTATAGCGGTGTTGCGGATTACTGCTGCCGCGTCCAGTGGGCTGGGCGCATGGAAATGAGGCCATGAGCGAAGATAAGGTTGAAATCATCAATCCACCGAACACGGTCAAAACCAAAGTCCGTGTCGGAGGGCCTGGCGCCGTAGACGCTTCCACGTTAGAGCGTGCGGAAGAAGCTATTGCCAGTATGGCCGACCAGTACCTCGATTGGGTGCAAGATGATTTGAAGCGAATCGATTCTGCTTATGAAATACTCAAAGCAGCCACCGGCGACCGCACGGAAGAAATTGACGGTGTATTTCAGGTCGCCCATGACATGAAAGGCCAAGGCGGTAGTTTTGGCTACGACCTGGTCACCGCTATCGGCAATCAGCTCTGCCGTTTGATCGAAAAACTTGAAACCTACGGCGACCCCGAGGTTAACGCCATCCGCGTGCACATCGATGCCATGAAACTGGTCATTGGCCAGAAAATGAAGGGCAACGGCGGCAAAGCCGACGATCAAATTTTACTGGGGTTGGAAAAAGTCGGCGAGAAATTGCTGCGCTAGGCTTTTCCGAATTCCGTGAGCCAAGTGATCCGGCGTTCCAAATCTTCAATTTCGTGATTCAGCCAGACCATAAGGTGGCCCGTGTCACCGGCATGATGACGTTGCAGATCAAGTAACCGAGCTAATTCAGTTTCAGCTGTTTCCAGCATGATCTCAATCTGAATACGTTGCTCATTCGGGTCCAGCAGATGCATAAAGCGGAACTTCAGCGCAGCAATCAGTTTGTTAATATCCGTTGCGCCTGGGCGTAAGGGCGCTGTCAACAATACCATTAACTCGCGGTGCCCATTGTCGGTAATAGAAAGCACGGTTTCCGCCGTTGATTGAGTCTCGTCGACCAATCCCTCGTACTTCAGCAACTCAAGCGATGATCCAAGGACGTCCAAGGACGGGCCCTGCACGCGGTCAAGGAAATGCCGGACCGATTCGGCCAGCGCGGCATAAGGCATGCTTGTCTGCAAGGCTAACGAGCCAAGCGCACACAGTCTGGCAGCTTCTTTCGGGGTTAGTGT
>JABIPG010000190.1 GCA_018698795.1 Rhodospirillaceae bacterium | reverse complement strand
TAACGTGTTTTAATAAATCTAGATATTGTTGCATGCGCTTATTATTCAGATTCTTAACCAAACAGCCAGCCCGATTTTAATTTTACAGTTAGCAATTCAACCAAGATCCCTACACTTTCGTGGATAAGTCTGCTATAGTCATTTTGCTAGCTTGCTAGCTATGTCGATAAACGGACTTCGCAATAAACCTATCGGACCCGGGGGCGGTACCCGGCGCCTCCACCATTTTCTCAGGATGGCTTTATTTTTCTGATTATTATGGGGGCGAAACAGGATCGACGTGCGTAGTAAAGGTATAGTTTTTGCTCGGTGGGGCTCCGCCGTTACCGGACCAAAACCTATAGTTGCTAATGACAACTATGCTGAGGCACGTCTCGCTGCTTAATGCAGTCGGATGTACCACTTCGAAGTCCTAGCGGTTAGCACCGTTTAGGCGGGGTTCGGGCGGCACCTGGCAACAGAAGCCGCCCACTTTATTTTCGGTCCTCTTATATAGTCCCTCAGGCGCCGGGCGGGTTCGTCCCGAACCCTTGGCTTACGCCGCATCAGCGGCGGCGCGCCTTGCGCTTACCTCACGCGTGAGCGCGTTCGGGGGGATGCATCTCTCGTTTTGCTCCTCAGGCGCCGGGCGGGTTCGTCCCGAACCCTTGGCTTACGCCGCATCAGCGGCGGTGCGCGGTCGCGCTTGCCTCACGCATGGGCGCGTTTGGAGACACTTATATCCAACAAGTTTAAAGTTATTTTCCAAGAAAAGGTGACCACCGGCGGCAATATATTTGCCGCCGGTGGTCTCGCACCGTCAAACCAGCCTGCGCTCCTGTGGCAAAAAGCCCGTAAAGCGCGCCATCCGGTCGTAGGCCATCCAGATGACATCCCGGCAATACGGCTCTAAAGAGCCGCTGTATCGGGGATCGGCCGACTTGTCCCCTCGGTGCGATTTCGTCAGGTCCGCGACGCGATATTGAAAGCGTTTCAAGGGTTCAAAGCAGTCGCACCATCTTAACCCACACGACCTATTCTTTTATGCTTATAGTTCTATTGGCATATGCGCATTCGTATACACACATGGCCGTATGTGTGTCAATAACGTTTTTATGAGAATTTGAATGCGGATCGCTTTTGCGACGAAGCCATGGTTTTCGAGATGAAATCATCACCACGGGTCTTTTTTCCACCGTTCATACGGGGTAGAACTTGGGTCATGGATGATGAGGCATTACGCTACGACCTGTGGATTGAGGAAGCGCTGCGGCAGGTAATCTACCGCGCGCTTGAGCTGACGGCCAAGGAAGGCTTGCCGGGTGACCATCATTTTTACATCACATTCCGCACCGGCGCCGATGGGATCGAGGTCCCGCCTTATCTCCGGGCTCAGCACCCCGACGAAATGACCATCGTCCTGCAACATCAATTTGATGATCTGCTGATCGACGCAGAAGGGTTCTCCGTGTCGCTGCGCTTTAACGGCAAACCTGAAAAACTGGTCATCCCGTTCGAGGCGGTGACATCGTTTGCTGATCCCAGCGTCAATTTCGGCCTGCAACTAAAAACCGTCGATATGGATGATGCCGAATTCGAGGAACTGGCGATTGATCCTGTCAATTCCATCGACGACCTCGCGGCGGCGGAGCTGAATGACACCGGCGAACCTGAATTGGACGAAGACGGCAAGCCGAAAACCGGCGAAGTCATCGCACTCGACTCGTTCCGCAAAAAGTAACCCCAAAACACTTCCCCCTTTGCAACCCTCCCGCCTAGTGAGGACACCATGACCGATACCATTCACCACCCCATGTTCCCCTTGGGCGCGGACGACACGCCCTACCGTAAAATCACTGATGAAGGCATTGGCACCGCACATTTCGAAGGCCAGGAAGTGCTGACCATCAAACCCGAAGCCCTCACCAAGCTCGCCGCCGAAGCTTACAAAGACGTCTCACACCTGCTGCGCCCAGCGCACCTGAAACAGCTGGCTTCGATTTTGGATGACCCGGAGGCTTCCGATAACGACCGCTTCGTGGCGCTCGATCTGCTCAAGAACGCCAATATCGCCTCCGCCGGCGTGCTGCCCATGTGCCAAGACACCGGCAACGTCATTATCATGGGCAAAAAGGGAGAGTGCGTCTGGACCGGTGCGGACGATGAAGCGGCACTTTCCGCCGGTGCGCGGCAGGCCTATGCGGAGAACAACCTCCGCTATTCCATGGTCACACCGATCGATATGTTCCACGAGGTCAACACCGGCGACAACATGCCTGCCCAAATCGATCTCTACGCCACCGAGGGCGACCAGTATTCGTTTCTGTTTATCGCCAAGGGCGGCGGCTCAGCCAACAAGACGTTTCTCTATCAGCAGACCAAGGCGCTGCTGAACGAAGAATCGTTGACAAAATTCATCGATGAAAAGATGCGTACGCTCGGCACCGCCGCCTGCCCGCCTTACCACTTGGCCGTGGTGATCGGCGGCACGTCGGCGGAAATGAACCTGAAAACAACCAAGCTGGCCTCAACCAAATACCTCGACACCCTGCCGACACACGGCAACGAATATGGCCAAGCCTTCCGCGATCTCGAGTGGGAGGAGCGTATATTGGAAATGTCGCGCAATTTGGGCATCGGCGCGCAATTCGGCGGTAAATATTTCTGCCACGATGTGCGGGTTGTCCGCCTGCCGCGCCACGGGGCATCGTGCCCGGTGGGCATTGGGGTGTCGTGCTCCGCCGATCGTCAGGTCAAGGGCAAGATCACCCGCGACGGTGTGTTCTTAGAGCAGTTGGAAACCAACCCGGCACAGTATATGCCCGAAATCAAGGACGGCGATTTGGGTGGCGATGTCGTCAACATCGACCTCAACCGCCCCATGGCCGAGGTGCGGGCGGAATTGTCGAGCTATCCGGTAAAAACGCGGCTCAGCTTAACGGGCTCGCTGATCGTGGCGCGCGACATCGCCCACGCCAAACTGAAGGAACGCCTCGATTCAGGCCAAGGCCTGCCGCAATACTTCAAGGACCATGCGGTGTATTACGCCGGACCGGCCAAAACCCCCGAAGGCATGGCGTCGGGCGCTTTCGGCCCGACCACGGCGGGTCGCATGGACCCTTATGTGGATCCATTCCAAGCCGAGGGTGGTTCCATGGTGATGCTTTCGAAGGGCAACCGCTCGAAGGCCGTCACCGACGCTTGCCAGAAACACGGGGGGTTCTATTTGGGCTCCATCGGTGGGCCAGCGGCGCGCCTGGCGCAGGACTGCATCAAAAAGGTCGAAGTGGTGGAATACGAAGAGCTGGGCATGGAGGCAATCTGGAAAATCGATGTCGTCGATTTCCCGGCCTTCATCGTCGTCGACGATAAGGGCAACGACTTCTTCGCCGAATTCACTCAACCCATGCACAACGGATAATCGCATCATGGACAAAGTCACACTCGTCACCGGCGGATCACGCGGCATCGGCGCTGCCACGGCCAAAGCCTGTGCAGCGGCCGGCCACAAGGTCGCGGTCAATTACGTCAACGGCAACGACGCCGCCGAAGCCGTGGTCGCCGCGATTGAAGCCGCAGGCGGCACCGCCATGGCCGTTCGCGCCGACATGGCGAATGAGGCCGAAATCGTGACCATGTTTGAAACGGTCGAGGCGGAACTCGGCCCGATCACCGGGTTGGTCAACAATGCCGGCATCAATGGCGGCCAGGCCCGCGTCGACGAACTTACCGATGCCGCCATCGCAGAGGTTCTCAATATCAACGTGCGTGGTTGTTTCTTGTGCGCGCGCGAAGCCGTGAAGCGCATGTCGACGCGCCACGGCGGCCACGGCGGCGCCATCGTCAATATTTCGTCGGGATCGGCGAAACTGGGCAACCCGGGAAGCGGTGTACTTTATGCCGCCTCCAAGGGCGCGGTAAATTCACTCACCATCGGCTTGAGCCAAGAAGTCGGCGGCGAGGGCATCCGTGTCAACGCCGTGGCACCGGGCCTGACGGAAACCGACATGCCGGCCAGGGAAAAACTAGACGGCGCCGTCAACACCGTGCCCATGGGCCGCGCCGCCGAGCCGGAAGAAATCGCCGCCGCCATCTTGTTTCTGTTATCGGACGACGCCAGTTACGTCGCCGGCGCCAATTTGCGTGTCGGGGGCGGTCGACTTTGAGCGTGCCGGAGCTTGTCTTCGACGGCCTCTCATCCGCACGCCTCACCATCTGTCTAGCGCACGGTGCCGGTGCGCCGATGGACAGCCCCTTCATGGACGCTTTTGCCGAAATACTGGCGACGGAGGGATTTCGCGTGGCCAGGTTTGAATTTCCCTACATGGCCGAGCGTCGCGAGACCGGCAAAAAGAAGCCGCCCAACCGCGCACCGATCTTGATGGAATGCTGGCACGCGGTGATCGATAAATTAGGTTCGCGCGACACGCTGATCATCGGTGGCAAATCCATGGGCGGACGCATGGCATCGCTGGTCGCCGACGAGGCCGGCGTCGCCGGACTGGTGTGTTTGGGCTACCCCTTCCACAGCCCCGGCAAACCGCCGGGTCCGAACCGGTTGGAACATCTGGAGGCCTTGAAGACACCGACGTTGATTTGCCAAGGCACGCGCGATGCCCTTGGCAGCCACGACGACGTCGCCGGATATCGCCTGAGTGATGCGATTGCGCTACACTGGTTGGAGGACGGCGATCATGGCTTTAAGCCACGCAAAAAATCCGGTCGCACCGAAGACCAAAATTGGCGAGAAGCCATATCCGCCATGACTGAGTTTGCAAACGGGCGCTGAGATCATGAAACTGGATCACTATTCGGTACGCACCAACGAATTGGACGCGGTAAAAGATTTCTTTTGCGATGTCGCGGACCTCCAACCAGGCGACCGGCCACCGTTCAAATTTCCGGGTTATTGGCTCTATGACGCAGAGACCGGAGCCGCCATCGTGCATCTGATCGGTATCGACAACACGCCCGGAGATAGCACCGGCGCCGCCGACCATATGGCCTTCACCGGCGACGGCGCGCGCTATGATGCCATTGCTGAGAAGGTATTGGCTTTGCCTTACCCTCACGAAATGCGGACCGTACCAGGACGCGGGCTCCGGCAGATTTTCGTGACGGGCCCGCATGGCCTAGTTGTCGAATTGAACTTCCCTCCCCCCGACTAGGTGCGTTTGCGCAGAGCTTCGCGACGGAATAGGTAAAGCCCGGCGGCGGTGATGATCGCAGCACCGGTCATGGTTTCCGCAGACGGCGTCACGCCCCAGATGGTCAGGTCGAAGACAATACCCCACAAGATAGCGGTGTAGTTGAACGGGCTGACCACCGACGCCTCCGCCACCTTCAACGCATAGGTCATGAGAACCTGCCCGAACGCCCCAAAAACACCGGCAGCGGCGAGCAACAGATAAATCTCCATCGACAGGGGCTGCCACACCCACGGCAGCGCGAGTGCCGTCATCAAGGTCCCGGCCACCATGTAATAGAAGGCAACAGAATAAGGGCTTTCCGTGCGCCCGAGGCTACGCATCAACAGCATGGTGGTCGCCCAAAATACCGTCGCGGCGACAGTCGCTAACGTGGCCGTTTCAATCGTACCCGTGGGATCGACGGCCACCACGACACCGACAAACCCGACCGAGATCGCGGCCCAGCGCCGCCAGCCCACCGCCTCACGCAAAAACACCACCGCCATCAACGCGACGAACAGCGGCACGGCTTGTGAAATCACCACCACATCGGCCAACGCCAAACGCGCGAAGGCATAAAAATAGAGCACGTTGCCTGCAACACCGAATAGCGCCCGCGCGCCATGCATCCAAGGCCGTTTGGTCCTGAGCAGTTGCACGCCACCATTTTTCAAGATGATTGGCACAATGACCAAGGCCGCCACGATGTTGCGGACAAACGTCACCTGGACAGGATGATAGTCAGGTCCGATGAGCTTGATCATGACGCTCATAGCACCCAGAAACCCGATCGCCGCCATCATCATGGCAATGCCCAGCAGCGGGTTGGACGAGGCGCGCCCTTTGGTCGGATCAGCGGGCACGAAATATCGGCCTAGGACAACCGGAACCCGATGAGCGTCAGGTCGTCACGACGGGATTCACCGTGATGATATTCCTCAAAATCACGGATGATGCGGGCACGTTGATCAGCCATCGACATCTTGTGATAGTCCTTCAATACCTTCAGCACCCGGCGCTTGCCAAATGATCGGCGTTTGAGGCCTCCAACCTGATCCACGAGGCCATCGCTCCACATATAAAAGATCGAGTCGGATAGCACGGGAACGACCTTGTTCTCAAAGCTGCGCTCGGTCGGCATGCCACGATAGCCCATGCCGGTCCGATCGCCCTTGATCTCTTCAATCTCGCCACTGTCGATACGGAACAACGAGAACCGTGCGCCGGCAAATGTGATGGTATCGGCACCCGGGCGAACCAGGCACATGCCAAGCTCCAACCCATCATCAGACTCACCGTCGGCACTATCTTGGCTCAGTGATGCCTGCACAATCTGATGCATGCGCCTTAGAATATCGGCAGGGCTGGCTTCGGGATGTTCGCTCAGGGCCTGATCAAGGGCACCGGTGGCGATCATGGTCATGAAAGCGCCAGGCGCGCCATGGCCGGTGCAATCGGCGACCGCGATGATAAAGCCGTTCTCGACCACGCGCAGCCAGACCATATCTCCGCCGACGATGTCTTTCGGGTCCCAAACGACGAAGTGGTCTTTAAGAATTTCGTTGAGGATCGGCGCCGGCGGCAACAGTGATCGTTGAATGCGGCTCGCGTATCCCAAGCTTTCGGTGATCAACAAGTGAGCCTTGGCGAGATCATTCTCTGCCCGTTTGCGCTCGGTGACATCGTTGAAGACAATCACAACGCCACCGCCGTCAGTGATGGCGCGAAGCGTCTCAACCACCCGTTCACCCGGCAAATGGTCTTCGACCAGCGACAAATCTTTGTTGAAGTAATCGGCGGCGCGTTCCTCGACCTGCTCCGCCACATCGCCAGGGCCGTAGTCACCGCGTTCGGCTCGGTATTCGATCACGCGCCTAAGCGAAGTCCCTTTCTGCACCAGCCCGGACGGCAGGTCGTAAAGCTGTTCGAAACGATCATTGAACACCTGCATATTCAAATCTCTGTCGACCATGAACAGCCCGCCGGTCATATTCTCCAGCGCGATGCGCAATTGCATTTCTTTCTCAGCCAATTCGCGCTCGGCGACCTTACGTTCGGTAACGTCGATATCGATCGCCCCGGTGCCGGAGATATTGCCTTCTGCGTCGGTGATCGGGAAACGCACGGAAGAGCGGGTTCGCTCCATACCGTCAATCACGTTGTCGACGATCTCGATCTCGACGGTCTCCATGTTTTCGATCACCCGCATTTCGAATTCGCGGATATAGTCCGCCTGTTCCGGCGACAGAAAATCACTAGCGCGTTTGCCGATCATTTCCCGCCCGTCGATACCCTGCCATTTGGATATCGTCTGGTTGACCAATTCGTACCGGCCTTCGAGGTCTTTCAGATAGATGGCAGCCGGGGCATTGTCGAAAATAGATTTGATCCGGGCCTCGCTATCTTTCAACTCCCGCGTCCGCTCCTCGACCAAGACCTCCAGTCCACGCTGGTACTCTTTGATTTTAGCCTCGGCCTCGGTTTGCGTGATTTGCAAATCGTTAAAGGCGCGCACCAGCTCGCCGATTTCATCGGCACTATCCCACGAGACGGGCTCACGGATGTTCTCTTCAGCCAGACGCTCGATGGATTTCCGCAACTGCCCGATGGGTCGACCAATAACCCGATCGGTCATGAAAATCGTGGCGAACACCAGCACCAGGGCCAGAACCAACGTCGTCACCGCATCGACGACGAGGCCTTGCAGCATCTCCTGTTCTACGGAAGCCACGTGAAAGGTAATAACGACCTTGCCGATTACCTGTTCCTTGCCGTCATTGGCGAAGGTCACGTCCGAGACGGACTGGATGCGGCGGTTCAAAAAAATCGTCGGTGGCGCCGGCACCGATAGCTCGTGCATCACGTCGCCGGCTTCATCGAAAATCTTGGCCGACAGAAAACTCTCGTCGTCCTTCAACTTTGCCACAGTCGCGATAATGGCGTCGGAATCGAGCTCCCACATGGGCTGCGCCAAGGCACCAGCCTGAACAACGGCGATGTCCTGTACCTTGGTCTCAAGCGCGTTCAGGCGGTCCGTAGCAGAGGAATACTCGGTGATCAGAAAAATCACTAGCAAGCTGACACCGACAAGCGGCAGGAAGACCATCAACAATTTGGTGGTCAGCGATCTGCCTTGCAGGGATGGAGAAATGCTTGCCATGGGAATCCGTTAATTCAGCGCTCCGTCATCATATGGGTTCCATCAGGAAATACCAAAAGTTTCGGAATACATACGTAACCGTTGATCCCCTCAACTCAACGTCTGGCACGCGATTTGAATCCGGCGGCACGCTTCCTCCAGTTCATCCATGGCGGCAGCCGTCGACAAACGGATGTGCGGGCTTAAGCCGTAAGCCTCGCCGTGTACGGTGGCAACGCCGACATGTTCCATCAAGTACAGCACGAAATCACGGTCGGTGTGAATGACCTTGCCGTCCGGCGTTTTGCGCCCCAACAGCCCGGCACAGTTGGGATAGGCATAAAATGCGCCTTCCGGCGTGCGGCAAGTCAAGCCCTCTGCCTCGTTCAACATCTCTACCACCCGGTCGCGCCGCGCTTGAAAGGCGGCAGTCCGTTCGTGCACCAAATCCTGCGGCCCGGTAAAAGCCGCCACCGCCGCCGCTTGGCTGACGGAGCACGCATTGCCGGTGCTTTGGTTCTGTAGTTTGGACATGGTCTTGATCAGGTCCGCCGGACCTCCCGCAATGCCGATCCGCCAGCCGGTCATCGCGTAGGCCTTCGAAACACCGTTCAGCGTCAGGGTTCGCTCAAACATAAAAGGCGCCACCTCAGCCATGGTGGCGTAGGTGCGGCCATCGAAAATGATGTGTTCGTAGATGTCATCGCTCAACACCATCACCCGCTCGTGCGGCTTCAACACCTCTGCCAGTGCACGCAGTTCGTCCGCGCTGTAGACGGCGCCAGACGGATTGTTGGGTGAATTCAAAACCAGCCAGCGGGTCTTCGGCGTAATCGCCGCAGCCAATTGCTCGGGCGTAAGCTTAAAATTGCTATTGTCGCCACACTCAATGACTACAGGCACGCCTTCGGCGAACTGCGTCATCTCCGGATATGAGACCCAATAGGGTGCTGTCACGATCACTTCGTCACCGGGATCGACGGTGCTCATCAAAGCGTTGTAAACGATCTGCTTGCCGCCGGCGGACACCATCACCTGGTTGTCGGCGTAATCCAGATTGTTGTCGCGCTTGAATTTCTCGCGGATGGCGTCGCGCATATCTTGCGTACCCATGACTGGTGTATAGCGGGTCTCGCCCTTTTTCATGGCGCTAATGGCCGCCTCGATCACATGGTCGGGCGTGTCGAAATCAGGCTGGCCCTGGGTCATGACGATAATATCGTGCCCGGCGGCTTTCAGTTCACGGGCACGCTGCGTGGCGACGGAACTGGCAGAGGGTTCAATGCGTGTTGTGCGTTCGGCGGCATGAGCCATGGCGGCAATCCTTCTTTCTTGGTGACAGCTGGTTTTAGCGCGCCATGCTCAAGACGCAAGTACGCTGTCCAGAGCCTCAAAAAATCGTTCAATGTCGGTGCCGTCGTTGAACAGGTGCGGGCTGACCCGAACACCGGCGCCGCGTTGGCTAACGTGCACATTTGCCTCGCGTTGCAGGCGCGGCACAATCTCGGGCGACAGCGTTTGCGGCGGCACCATACCGATATAGTGACCGACACGTTTTCCTCGGACCGGCACCACCCACCCGCGTGCCTCCGCACCTTCTGCCACGGCGTCGGTCAATGGCGTCAGATAATTCTGGATTGCCGCTGGCGTCCATTCCGCCACTTGGGTCAGTGCTGCGACCGCCATGGGCATATGGATAAAATTGTTGATCTCACCCATATCATAACGTCGCGCACCCGAATTGTAGTCTGCGGGATAGCCGGTTTCCGTCGCTACGGCGTTGGGCTCTTCGTGATTCCAGCGATGAAACTCCAACGGTGTGCCGTTCTGACGATGCGGCGCAGCGTAGAGAAATCCCAGCGTATAAGGACAACAAAGCCATTTGTAACCCGAGCAAGCGACAAAATCGGGCTGGATTTCATTGACGTAGAACGGCTTGGCGCCGATCACCTGCGTGGCATCGATGACAAACGCGGCGCCAACCTCGCGGCACCGTGCGCCGATAGCCACCAAATCGAGAGAACTACCATCCGACCAATGACACGGCGGCAAGGCCGCAATAGCGACGTCACCGTCGAGGTGACCCAAAATCGCCGCCGTCCAATCACCATCTGTTGGCCGGGGAACGAAAGCCATTTCGCCACCCTTCTCGGTCGCCAAGTGCCGCCACGACAGCACGTTGGATGGAAACTGATCTTGCACCATTAAAATTTTCTGGCCGGCCGCGAGGGCGACATTCCGCGCAGCCGTTTCAATGCCGTAGGACGTCGAGTTGACGATCGCCACATCACCGGCTTTAGCCCCGATCAAGCCCGCAAAAAGGCCGCGCAGTTTTTCGGCTTCCGCCGGTGTCGCGCTCGCATCAATGTCCCAGGGGTGGTACTTGCGGTCCAAGCCTTCCGTGCCCGCTTGGCGCACGCTGTTGAGCAGCGGCGTATGGGCGGCACAATTCAAGTAAGTGACCTCGTCCGGCACATCGAACAGATGACGCTGGTTGGATAGCATAATAAAACCTCCGGGATGATCTCGTGCCTAAACGCCCTGGCGGCGCGCGTGCTCACGGTAAGCGATGAATGCCACCGACGCAAAGACCATGATGCCGCCAAGCCACACGAAGATATCCGGCACTTGGTCAAAAATCAGGTAGCCAAGGATTGAGACAAAAACCAAGCGAAGGAAGTCAAACGGCGACACCACATGGGTTTCGCCGATGCGCAATGATTGAGTAAGCGCCAATTGTCCGCCGCCGCCGACTGCACCAATGACCAACAAAAGTGCGAGCTGCTCCCATGTCGGCCAGAGCCAATAGAACAACGCCGGCCCTAGCGACAGCGGTGCCATAACCAATGACATGTAGGCGGTAATGGTCACAGCCGATTCAGTGCGCCCAAGCTCTTTCACCATCACCATGCAAATCGCCCAACCAAACGCCGATGTAAGCACCAGCATCTGTGCGAATCCAATCCCCTGAAAACCCGGTCGAATGATCACAAGGACGCCGATGAAACCAAACAAGATCGCAGCCCAGCGTTTAAGCCCGACGACCTCTCTGAAATACACCATGCCGATAAGCGTTGCATAAATCGGCGCTGTGAAGGATAGGGCGGCCACCTCCGCCAGATTGCCAATGGAAAGGGCCGTAAAGAACCCCAGCATACAAAACGTGTTGAGCGTACCGCGAGAAATCAACAATCCGAGACGTTTTGTTTTTAGTGGCTGTAACCCCAAGCGCCAGAACCAAGGTATCAGCACCACCAGGGCAAAAACGTTGCGAAAAAAAGCAATTTCGAATGGGTGTAGGCCACTATCAGACGCAATCCGGATACAAGTGTGCATCACCGCCATCAGTGCGGCGTATACAGCCATCCAGACAATGGCTTTCATGTTGTCGGCCGTGGCGACGGGGGCGGAAACGGAGTTCATAAGGAGCGCGGAGCATACGCCTCTCAAGTCATTGGGGAAAGGCCCCCAAGAACCACTATTTCATGGTGAGAAACGGGCGAATTCAGTGCTTTATTCGGGCACGGAATCGCCGCATGCCGGCAAGCCAGCGTTCCGGGTCGAGCGCCTTGCGTTTCATGTATTCTCCGACCTCGGCGTGCGGCAGGATGTGGAAATCTTCGCGCGCCATGGTGGCGATCACGGCATCGGCCAACTCGTCGGGCTCCATGATTCCGTCGACGCTGGCGGCTTCGCCCTCGCGCCCGGCGATCATTTGCGTGCGCACAGCCTGCGGGCATAAAACCGACACCTTCACACCCCGCTCGCCATAGGCGATGGCCAACCATTCGGCGAAGGCCACGGCGGCATGTTTGGTGACAGAGTAGGTGGCCGAATCGACATGGGTCAGCACCCCCGCCGCCGATGACGTGTTGATCAAATACCCAGCCCCCCTGGCCGCCATCTTAGGTGCCAGGTTCCGCGCCGCATAGATATGCGCCATCACATGCACATCCCAATTCAATTGCCATTCTGCATTTGGGGCGTTCTCATCTCCCAGCCGAAACACACCGGCGTTGGAGCAAAAAATATCAATGTCGCCGTGGGCGGCCTCGGCGGCGGCAATCATCTCAGCAATGCCGTCCTCGTCCGTCACGTCGCAAGCTATCCCGGTAGCACCGATTTCCGCTGCCGCCTTCGCGGTCACGGATTGATCATGGTCGGCAATCACCACCGCTTTCGCCCCTTCCGCCATAAACCGTCGCGCCACGGCCATACCGATGCCGCCCGCTCCGCCCGTGATGACAGCGACTTTCCCTGAAACCTGCATTGCCTTCGATCCTCGCTACTTTCTCTGTGGGATACCATCCCGCCAACGACCGCGACGATCAAGCCTGGAGAGCGGCGCTTCAGATAGGCTTCGCTCCAAAGTTCATGGGGACGCCTCGAGCTATTGACAACCCCCGGAGCTTCCCTTAGGTTCCGCGCTTCCACGCCCCGAACGGGGCGGAACGTGAAGTGGGAATGAGACCGATGAAAGTTAGAAATTCGCTGAAATCCGCCAAATTGCGTGAAAAAGGCTGCCGTATCGTGCGCCGCAAGGGTCGGGTCTACGTCATCAATAAGAAAAACCCCCGCTTCAAAGCGCGCCAGGGCTGATCAGGGCTGACGCTTTAATCTTTCCCGATATTGGGAATGCGACCAGCCGCGCCTTTCGGGCGCGGTTTTTTGTTGCCCACAGTCAATCTTTCAAACCAGCTTCGACGATGATCGGATAATGATCCGATCCTATATCCGATCCGACCCATTTTCTGGCGATCTGAACCCCTTCACCGTGCAAGCAGTGGTCGATGGGAATGTGCAGCAATGCGATGCCCGCAGGCCAAGTGGCGAAATATCCGTCCGAATCGGGACAAAAGGCGAGCCCGGAATGCTCGCGGACGGCGGTGAAGGCGTGCGACCACGGCGCGGCATTGAAATCACCGACCACGAGAGTGCGACGGCCACCATCCGGCAATACGTCGACGAGGTCCCGGATCTGGCGGTTGCGAATGCCTGTCCGTTCGGCGCTCACCGGTGACAATGCATGTACGCCCGCCAGATGCAATAAGCCCGAAGGCGTCTCAATGTCGGCACGCAGGAACGGTACCCTGACCCCGCCGAACCAGTCGACACGAACATTCCCGAGCGGTAAGTGGCTCAGGACGGCAACACCGAAATCATCATCTCCCAGCACAACACGCTTGTGTGGGAAACTGATGCCCGCCTGTTCAATCTCAGTTACAAATCGGGGCGAGGCTTCAAGGAATATCACCACATCCGGTTTTTCGGCTTTCAGAAAGGCCGCTACCCTGGCGGCATTGTTCGTTTGCACATTAACGTTGGCGGAGATAATCCGTATGGCTCGGACGGTCTCATCCGCCCTTGCTCCGCCAGCCCCGTAAAATGCAACAATCTCGACCAGATTGACTATCGCAGCCACTGCCACGAACCCCGAAAGCCAGCGGCGGTCCCGCCACAACAAGAACCCCGCCGCAAGCAGGCAAACCGCAAACATCTGTACGCGGAAATGCGTAAAGATATCGAACAGCCAGAATTCACCTTTAGCAAATGCAGTGAATGTTGGCAGCGCAATCGATACGCTCAAAATGACGATCAGATGTCTCAACCGTTGCTCCATGCTCCACTTGATCAGTATTCAATGTCGCTTGAAAACACAGCGTGCGGCAAGGCATCAGTGCGCCGCGTTTGTTGTTGCCTCGTCGCCATTCGTTCCCACGTTTCATCGGTGTATGCACAAAATGGTCATTGGGCACGTTCCCCAAGTCGTTTACTGTGACTTGCACGATGGAGGAATCATGACCGCAATTGCCAAACCCTACCGCTTGCCGGTGGTTATTCTCGTCGCCGGCGCGTTCAGCGTATTGCTGGCCATGGGCATGCGGGCCAGTTTTGGCCTGTTCTTGAAACCCATGAGCCTGGATTTGGGTTGGGGACGTGAGACATTCGCCTTTGCCATGGCGTTGCAGAATCTTTTGTGGGGCGCGTTCCAGCCCTTTTCAGCCAGCGTCGCAGAAAAATTCGGCACCGGGCGCGTGGTGGCGATAGGCGGCGTCCTTTACGCTAGCGGTCTCTACGTCATGTCGGCTGTCACCGATCCGTTAGTTTTTCAGCTTTCCGCCGGACTGTTGATCGGGTTGGCGCAATCGGGATGTGCGCTTGGTATCATATTGGGCGCGGTTGGCCGGGCGCTGCCGGAAGAAAAACGCAGCTTCGGCCTTGGTCTCGTCACCGCTTGCGGCGCGGCAGGTCAATTCACCGTGGTGCCCTTCGGCCAGGTGTTGTTGAACAATTTCGGCTGGTCCACATCCTATGTCCTGATGGCTCTGCTGGCGCTCGTCATTGTCGGGTGCGGGTACTTCTTGCGCGGTGACAGTGATGAACAATCGGGCGGCGATGCTCCAGGAGTCGTCCAACTCGACCTCTGGCCACAACTACGCCTGGCAGCCCAAGACCGTAGTTTTTGGCTGCTCACGGCAGGGTTCTTCGTTTGCGGTTTTCATGTCAGCTTCATCGGCTTCCACATGCCCGCTTTTCTGTCGGATGCGGGCCTGCCGAAAGAGAGCGGCGCATGGTCTTTGGCCTTGATCGGCGTTTTCAATGTTGTGGGCGCTTTCGGCGCCGGCATTTTGGGCGGACGGTTCCCGAAGAAGTATCTCCTTTCCACGCTCTACGTCCTGCGCGCCATCGCCATTGGACTATTCATCAGTTTTCCGATCACCATCGAGTCGGTCATTGTCTTTTCGATCGCCATGGGTTTTCTGTGGCTGAGCACGGTACCGCTAACATCGGGCTTGGTCGCTGTGATGTTCGGGACGCGCTATATGGGCACGCTGTTTGGCATCGTTTTCTTCTCACACCAAATCGGCAGTTTCATCGGCGTTTGGATGGGAGGATATCTCTATGACACTACTGGCTCCTACATGCCGGTCTGGTGGGCCGGGATTGTCATTGGGCTGTTGTCGGCGGTGCTGCACCTGCCGATCATCGAGAAAGCCGTGCCGCAACCCGCAAATGCGTGATGACTGTGCAGTGCAATCGTGGCAAGATACCACTCTTGGATTAAGACCAAAGTCGATTAAGGGGCGGATTTCTCAAAATGGAGATGCCAAAACCGGATGAGGCCGTGATTGCGCGCCGCGCCGATATCATTGCCGCCATGCAGGCCATTGTGCCCGGTGAGGGCGTCATTTTCGACGACAACGAACTGAAAGCCTTCGAATGCGACGGGTTGATGGCCTATCGGCAACTGCCGATGATCGTCGTGTTGCCGGAAACCACCGAGCAAGTTTCCCGCGTCCTCAAGTATTGCCATGAACACGCCGTCAAGATCGTACCGCGCGGAGCCGGTACCGGCCTATCGGGCGGCGCGCTGCCGCTGGCGGACGGCATCACGCTGGGCTTGGGCAAGTTCAACCAAGTCCTGGATATCGATTTCAATAACCGCTGCGTCGTCACCCAGCCAGGCGTCACCAATTTGGCCATCACGCAGGCAGTGGAACACGCGGGCTTTTATTACGCCCCCGACCCGTCGAGCCAGATCGCGTGCTCCATCGGCGGCAACGTGGCAGAGAACTCCGGCGGCGTGCATTGCCTGAAATACGGCCTCACCACCAATAATGTGATGGGTGTCGAGATGGTGCTGATGGATGGCGAGATCATCCGCATCGGTGGCAAGCATCTCGATTCGGATACCTACGACCTGTTGGGCGTGATCACCGGCTCGGAAGGCTTGTTGGGGGTGATCACCGAAGTCACGGTGCGCATCCTGCAAAAGCCCGAAACCGCCAAAGCCGTGTTGCTGGGCTTCCCGTCCAACGAGGCCGGCGGCGATTGCGTGGCCGCGATCATTGCTGATGGCATCATCCCGGGCGGCATGGAAATGATGGACACCTTCGCCATCCAGGCGGCAGAAGAATTCGTCCACGCCGGATACCCGTTGGATGCGGTGGCGCTGTTGATCGTCGAGTTGGACGGCCCGGAAGCCGAGGTCGAGCATTTGATTGAACGTGTCGAGGCCATTGCCCGCGCTCAAAATGCAACCTACCTCAAGATCAGCGAGAACGACGAAGAGCGCGAGCGCTTCTGGTCGGGTCGCAAATCCGCCTTCCCAGCCGTCGGACGCCTGTCACCCGACTACATTTGCATGGACGGCACCATCCCGCGCGGACAACTGGCGCATGTACTGACACGCATGACAGAGATGTCTGAAAAATACGGCCTTCGGGTCGCCAATGTGTTCCATGCGGGCGACGGCAACCTGCACCCGCTGATTTTATTCGATTCCAACAAAGACGGCGAGACCGAGGCCGCTGAAGCCTTCGGTGCCGACATCCTTAGGCTCTGCGTCGAAGTGGGCGGCGTCTTGACCGGCGAACACGGTGTCGGCATCGAAAAGCGCGACTTGATGGGCGAAATGTTCACCGAAGACGATATGAAACAACAAATCCGTCTGAAATGCGCTTTCGACCCCGGCCACCTTCTTAACCCCGGCAAGGTCTACCCAACCCTGCATCGTTGTGCGGAGTTGGGTAAAATGCATGTCCACAAGGGGCAACTGCCTTTCCCTGATATTCCCAGGTTCTGAGGACCGAGCGACTATGAGTGACATCTTGAAACCGGAAACCCCCGAGCAAGTCTTGGAAGCCGTAAAATGGGCGGCTGCCGAAGAAACGCCCCTGCAAATCAAGGGCGCCGGCACCAAAGCCGAACTCGGGCGACCCATGGGAGATGTTCAAACCCTCGATCTCTCGCAACTATCGGGGATTACATTCTACGAGCCAGCCGAACTGGTGCTCAGCGCCGCCGCCGCCACCCCCATGGCGGATATCCGCTTGGCGCTGGCCGAACACAATCAGCAACTGGCGTTTGAGCCGCCCGACCTGGGCCGTTTACTTGGCAGCCGCCCCGATGCCGCCACGCTGGGCGGCACGCTGGCCTGCAACCTGGCCGGCCCACGGCGTATCAAGGCCGGTGCAGCACGCGATCACTTTTTGGGCTTCAACGCGGTCAGCGGCCGGGGTGAAGTGTTTAAGTCCGGCAGCCGCGTGGTCAAAAACGTTACCGGGTTTGATCTCTCCAAGCTCATCGCCGGCTCGCACGGTACATTGGCTGTCATCACCGACGCCACGATCAAGGTGTTGCCGGCGCCTGAGAAAATTCGCACTGTGCTGATCCGCTGGGCCAAGGATGGTATTTACGATCACGGCGGCGTCACGGCCATGGGGGACGCCATGGCCAGTGCGCATGAGGTCTCTGCGGCGGCTCATTTGCCAGCCGGACTTGCGAAACTTTCAGCCGTGGATTTTGTCGCCGAAACCGGCCGCGCCATCACCGCATTGCGCGTCGAAGGACCGGGCCCATCGGTTGATCACCGATGCCGCGAATTGCGCCAGTTGCTGGGCAAGTACGGCGCTACCGAGGAATTGCATTCTGCCAACTCAAAAGTCCTGTGGCACGAAATTCGCGACGTGCACTATTTCACCCATGAGATGGATCGCCACGTGTGGCGGCTTTCGGTGCCGCCGGCGGATGGCTCGCGGGTCGCCTTGAAAATCCTCGAAGGCAACCCCGGTGAAGCGCTCTACGATTGGAGCGGCGGCTTGATCTGGCTGGCCTTGGAAGCCAACGATGACGCCCATGCAAGCGTGGTACGGCGATATGTCGACGAAGTTGGCGGCCATGCGACGCTGTTCCGCGCACCAAGTGAAATCAGACAAGCCACATCGGTGTTCCATCCGTTGGAGGGCGCTGTCGCCGGCATTACCAAGCGCATCAAGGATGCGTTCGACCCCAACGGTATCCTCAATCCGGGCCGCATGTACGAGGGAATGTAGAGCGCCGTGCAAACCCTGTTTACGACCGAGCAACTGACCGAACCCGGGCTATCCATCGCCAACGATATTTTGCGCAAATGCGTACATTGCGGCTTCTGCACCGCCACATGTCCGACCTATGTGTTGTTGGGTGATGAATTGGACAGCCCGCGCGGGCGCATCTACCAGTTCAAGGACATGCTGGAATCGGGCAAGCCGCCATCGGAAAAATTGGTCCGCCATGCCGACCGTTGCCTCAGCTGTTTGTCGTGCATGACCACCTGCCCAGCAAGTGTCGATTATATGCACTTGGTGGACGAGGCACGGGTGCGTATCGAGCAAAACTATACACGCCCGCTTCCCGAACGGCTGCTGCGCGTCTTGCTTGCCTGGATACTGCCGTATCCCCGGCGTTTTCGTCTTGCGCTGATGGGGGCATGGCTGGCCAAGCCATTCGCAGGGCTCATGCCCGGTCGCCTGAAAAGCCTTATGAAGATGGCACCGGCGCGCGTCGAGGTCGCATCACACATGGACCGTGCGCAAACCTTCCCCGCTGAAGGCGAGCGCCGAATGCGCGTAGCCCTAATGACAGGCTGCGCCCAACAAGTCCTGCGCCCGTCCATCAACGAAGCCACCATCCGGCTACTCACCCGCCACGGCTGTGAGGTGGTCATCGCAGACGGCGCGGGCTGCTGCGGCGCGTTGGTGCATCACATGGGCCGCGAGAGTGATTCCCATGCCGCCGCCAAGGCCAATATCGATGCCTGGCATGCACTTGATGGTGCCGACAGCTTGGATGCCATCGTCATCAATGCGTCGGGCTGCGGCACCACGGTGAAAGATTACGGCTTCATGCTGCACAGTGACGACACATGGGCGGAGAAGGCCCGGTGGGTCTCAGAGCGCACCAAAGATATCACCGAAGTGATGGCTGACCTCGGCATCGCCACCTCTGTGCTCAATGACGCACCCGCCGTGGTGTATCACTCGGCCTGCTCCATGCAGCATGGCCAGCAGATCACCCTCCAGCCCAAGGCTTTGCTCGAGACGGCCGGTTTCGACGTGCGGTCCCCGGCCGAGGGGCATCTGTGCTGCGGCTCTGCCGGCACCTACAACATCATGCAGCCTGAACTGGCAGGACAATTGCGCGCCCGCAAGTTGGGAAATCTCAGGGCCACGAAGGCCGAAATTGTCGCCACCGGCAACATCGGTTGCCTGGAACAGTTGTCAGGTGATGAGCTTCATGTGGTGCACACGGCAGAGCTTCTGGATTGGGCGACCGGCGGTCCGAAGCCACCGGGACTACCATGATTTTGTCGACTTCCCGCTTAAGCGCAGCGCTGCTCGCGGCGGCTTTGTTGATCGCCAGCCCAGCGGTCGCCGACCAACGGGACGAAAAATTACCCACGCTGTTTTCAAAGCTGGCGTCTTCAACTGATCTCTCCGTAGCAAACAAATTGGCATCCGACATATGGAGTGTTTGGCTCCATCACGACGACGCCGAAGTGGCGCGTTTTATGACCATCGGCATCAGCGCCATGAACCAGAGAAACCTGGAGGTCGCCTACAATGCCTTCGACCACGTGGTCGGAATGGCGCCGGATTTCGCCGAAGGCTGGAACAAGCGCGCCACGGTCAATTTTATGCTCGATCGTGTCGATGCTTCCATGCGCGACATAGAGCGCACCTTGGCACTCGAGCCCCGCCATTTCGGCGCTCTTTCGGGCATGGGATTGATCTTCGATACCATCGGCAATCCAGGCGCTGCCGCAGACGCCTGGGAGAAGGCGCTTGGTGTGCATCCGCACATTCAAGGCGCCCGGAAACGGATCAAGGATTTGCGGCGC
This sequence comes from Rhodospirillaceae bacterium, assembly GCA_018698795.1. Lineage (GTDB taxonomy): Bacteria > Pseudomonadota > Alphaproteobacteria > Rhodospirillales > Casp-alpha2 > TMED8. Next base: position 8,284 of record JABIPG010000190.1, on the reverse strand, counting down.
CAACAACGTGGTCGCCCCATCTAACGCCACTTGCGGCGAAAGCGCCGTTCCGCCAGACTACGGCGCAAATTTAGTCTGGAGTATACCCATGCAAACCGCCACTGCCGCTCTTGCCACGCCCGTTGAGCTTACTGATGATTTCCTGGAAGCGCTGCGCGGCATCGTCGAACAACGGCTGAGCACATCTGAAGCCGTCCGCGAGCAGCATGGCCGGGACGAATCTTATCATCCATCGCAGGCGCCGGGCGCTGTCGTTTATGCGCAGTCCACCGAGGAAGTCAGCGCCATCGTAAAGCTGTGTGCCGAGCACAAAGTGCCGGTGATCCCGTTCGGCACCGGCACGTCCCTGGAAGGCCACGTAGCAGCACTTAGAGGTGGCGTGTGCATTGATGTCACAGAGATGAACGAGGTGCTGCGGGTCAGTGTTGAAGATCTGGACGTCACCGTGCAACCCGGTGTTACCCGCAAGCAATTGAACGAATACCTACGTGACACAGGGTTGTTTTTCCCCGTTGATCCGGGCGCCGACGCCAGCATCGGCGGCATGACGGCAACCCGCGCATCGGGCACCAACGCGGTGCGCTACGGCACCATGCGCGAAAACGTATTGTCCCTGACCGTGGTGTTGGCCGATGGGCGTATCATCCGAACGTCGAGCCGGGCGCGCAAATCGTCCGCCGGCTACGACCTCACGCGACTGTTTGTCGGCTCGGAAGGTACGCTTGGCGTCATTACCGAAATCACGCTTCGGCTTTTCGGCATCCCGGAAGCCACGTCCGCCGCCGTGGCCTCGTTCCCAAGCCTCGAAGACGCTGTGAATACGGTGATCCTGACCATCCAGAGCGGCATCCCTGTCGCCCGGATCGAACTCCTCGATGAATTGCAGATGGATGCCGTCAACAAGTACTCCAACTTCGACTACCCGGTTCAACCGACATTGTTTTTCGAATTTCACGGCTCCGACGCCGGGGTCAAAGAACAAGCCGAAACTGTCCAAGCCATCGCCGACGACTTCGGATCGGCGGATTTCAAATGGGCCACAAAAGCTGAGGATCGCACCAAACTCTGGCAGGCGCGCCACGATGCCTATTACGCCGCCATGGCGCTCCGCCCCGGCTGCAAGGGCATGACCACAGATGTCTGTGTGCCGATATCACGCCTGGCTGAATGCTTGCTCGAAACCCGCAAGGATATCGACGAGAGCGGCATCTTGGCCCCCATCGTTGGCCATGTGGGCGACGGCAATTTTCATACGGCCATGATCATCTCGCCAGATGATGAGGACGAAATCGCACGAGCCTATGAGGTCAACGAACGCATGGTCATGCGCGCACTCGCCATGGGCGGCACCTGCACCGGTGAGCATGGCGTCGGGTACGGCAAGATGGATTTCCTTGTTGCCGAACACGGCGAGGCGCTCAGCGTCATGCGAACGATCAAAATGGCGCTTGATCCCGATAACATCATGAACCCGGGAAAGATCGTCCGTCCGTGACCGACCCCAAGGCTGTACTACGAGAGCTGTTCGACGCTGCCGTTGGGGCCGCCAACCCTTTAAAGTGCGTTCCACCGCATTTGCCGACACCGCCGAAAGGCCGAACGGTTGTCATCGGTGCTGGCAAGGCGTCTGCGGCCATGGCGCAGGCCGTTGAAGCGCATTGGCCCGACGATCGACGAGCTGAGTTATCGGGATTGGTGATCACCCGCTACGATTACGGCAAACCCTGCGAGCACATTGAGATCGTTGAGGCGGCGCATCCCGTGCCAGACCAGGCTGGCGCCGATGCAGCACGCCGTTTGATGGATTTGGTCGGAGACCTCAATGAAGACGATCTCTGCCTTGCACTGATATCCGGCGGCGCGTCATCGTTGCTGACGCTCCCCGCTGATGGCTTGACGCTCGAAGACAAACAGGCCGTCAACCGCGCGCTGTTGCGTTCAGGCGCAACGATCACCGAGATGAACTGCGTGCGAAAGCACCTCTCCGCCATCAAAGGCGGGCGATTGGCCGCCGCGGTTCAACCGGCGAGGCTCGTCTCGCTGTTGATTTCCGACGTGCCTGGCGATGACCCGGGCGTCATCGGGTCGGGCCCGACGGTCCCTGACCCGACCACCTACGCCGATGCACGCGAGATCATTACACGTTACGGCGTTAAGCTGCCGAAATCCGCCGCCGAGCATCTGGCGGCAGGTGGCATCGAGACCCCGAAACCCGATGATCGCGTGTTCAGAAACACGGAACTGCGCATGATCGCCCGCCCCGCAGCAAGCCTGGAAGCCGCCGAAAAGGCCGCACGCGATGCAGGTTTCAATGTCCTGACGCTTGGCGACGCGCTTGAAGGTGAAGCCCGTGACGTTGCCGCTCAGCACGCGGAGTTAGCCGTGTTGGTCAAAAATGGCAACGGCCCCGTACAAACTCCGGCGGTCATTTTATCGGGTGGTGAATTGACGGTCACGATGACAGGCCAAGGTCGTGGCGGCCCCAATGGCGAGTACATGCTGGCCATGGCGCAAGCACTTGAAGGTGCGGATGGGATTTTCGCCATGGCTTGCGATACCGATGGGATTGACGGCTCGGAAGATAATGCCGGCGCCATGATTTCTCCCGATACGCTCAACCGCGCTGGCGCTGCGGGCCTCGACCTGGACGCATTCCTGGCAGATAATGATTCGTATGGCTTTTTCGCCGCCTTGGATGACTTGGTCATGACCGGCCCCACATACACGAATGTGAACGATTTCAGGGCTCTGTTAGTGTTGTCGTAGTCCCTGCAACTCTCTACAATTTGCGCTTGAAATTCAGCACATAACCCCTGGGATTAACGCTTTGCGGAAATTTTTCTGGTTCATCGCCGTTATTGTCGTCGTTGCCGTTGGCGGCGTTTTTGTCGTGCCTAGTTTCATGGATTGGAACCAGTACAAAGGCATGGCCACCGAAAAAGTGCGCGAGCTGACCGGGCGCGAGCTGACTATTGCTGGCGACGTGCGGATTGCCGTATGGCCGGCGCCGGCGCTGGTTGCCGAGGACATCACCTTTTCCAGCCTGCCGGGCTCTCACGCGCCGAACTTGGCCAGCATCAAGGCCGTCGAAGTGCGGATTGCCTTAGCGCCATTGATTGGCGGACGAGTGCAGGTGGAAACCGTCAAATTGATCGAGCCCATCATCGAACTCGAGCGTCTCGCCGACGGGCGCGCCAACTGGGACTTCAACGCAGCCGAAACACCTGACGCGGAATCCAAACCGGCCTCATCAAACCAGGCCGAAAACAACGCTGTGCAATCTTCGAAACCCGACATCGTCCTTGACAATTTCACCATCGAAAACGGCACCCTGATTTATCGCGATACCGCCACCGGCAACGTGGAGCCGGTGGAGAAATTGAATGCGACAATTTCCGCGGCGTCAGTGCAGGGCCCACTGGAAAGCACAGGGTCTTTGGTGATCAGAGGAATCCCGCTGAGCTACTCGGCATCGTTGGGTGAAATCATTCACGACCGCACCGTTCCGTTCAACGCGCGTATCTCGATGCCGGCCGGAGATTTGTCGGTTCAAGCGGGTGGCTCACTGGTCAACTTGCTGGAAACTCCGCTATTCAAAGGCAACATTAAAGTCACCAGCCAAAATTTGGCTCTTGCACTCGCGGAACTCGGCATTTCGGCGCCGACAAACAATGCTGCCTTGCCGCTCAATATTTCCGGCCAAGTTGCCGTTTCTACGAAAACCGCTGAAATCAAAGACCTCATCGTGGACATTGCCGGGATCAAGGCCGAGGGCGACCTGCGGGCCGATCTCGGTGACAAACTGCAATTTGGCACACAACTCAGCATCAACCGCCTCGATACGGACAAGCTCTTGGCCGCCTTGAATCCCGAACCTACAACCAAAGCCCCGCCAGCCAAAAACCCGTCCGCCAAACCGACCGCATCGGCCAAAGCAAAGCAATCAACGCAAAAAACAGCGCCAAAGCCGCTCCGGTTTGATCTCCCGGGTGACATCGCCGGCTCGGTGATCTTGACCGTCGATGCCATTGGGTACAGTGATGGCGTTGTCCGTGATGTGTTGCTCAATGCGGAATTACGCGATGCAACCCTGACAGTGCAGCAATTCTCGGCGCAATTCCCGGGAGGCTCGGACGTCAGTGTTTCCGGGCACTTAGTGACGCCGGACCAGGTCCCGACATTCACTGGCGAACTCGACAGTACGGTCAGCGACTTGCGTGGCGTTTTGTCCTGGCTAAAGATCGCGCCACCGCCCGTACCCGCTGACCGCCTTCGCAAATTCAGCGTTGTAAGCCAATTCGCCGTTACGCCGGAGCAAGTTCAGGCGACAGGTCTGGATTTGAGCTTTGACAGTTCTCGTTTGAGCGGCGGCGTGACAGTCGCGTTACGAAAACGACCCGGTTTCGGTGCAGCGCTGGTGCTCGACCGGCTCAATGTAGATGCCTATTTGCCGCCCAAGGCGACGGCAAAGAAAGGCAAGGCGACGGGCCAAACAACGCAGGGCTCGGCACAACCCAATACCGTTTCCAAAGCCGAAAACAACAATAATCCACTTAGCGCCCTCAGTGTGCTCAACACCTTCGACGCCAATTTCAATGTGCACGTAAAGTCGGCCACCTATCAAAGCACACCGGTGAAGGATTTGGTGGCGGAAGGTGTGCTCTATAACGGCGCGCTGGATATCAAGCGGTTTAGCATTGGCAAGCTGGCCGGTGCATCAGCTAATCTTTCAGGCAAACTGATGGATCTCGGCAATATTCCTGCAGCCAAAAATCTACGCATCAGCGCCAAGGTGCCGAATTTAAGCACGCTGGCTCGTGTTACCGGCACATCGCTGCCTTTGGATGGCAAAAAGTTGGGAGCGGCCAGCCTCAAGGCCCGCCTCGACGGCAGCCTACTGGCGCCCACCGTCGATGCCGTCTCAGGTTTGGCCGGTGCCGTGGTGAGTTACAAGGGCCGTGTCGCAGCCCTGACCTTGGGCGACATGTTGAAAGGCCGGTTTTCGGTCAAACACAATGATTTGCCAACATTGCTTCGGCGCCTGGGCGTCGACTACCGCCCGGCGGGCAAGCTGGGCGGGCTTAATCTCACAGGCGACATCAGTGGCGGGTCCCAAGCGATTTCGCTAAATGCCCTCAAGGGCGCGATCGGCAAAACGACCATCGGCGGCAGCCTGGCTGCTGCATTGGCGGGTCCGAAACCACGCATTACCGCCGACCTGCAAACCGGTGCATTGAACATCGGGCATTTCCTACCAGCGAAGAAGTCTGCGGCTTTGAGAGGGCTTGTCCCGACCCTCATTCCAGCAGCCTGGCGCGGGCCCGCGCGACCAACCTCCAACCCATCACCGTTGCTCCACAAAACCGCGCGCGGTCAATGGCCGACGACACCTTTGGATCTTTCCGTACTCAACAGCTTCGACGCCGACGTGGCGATCAAAACACCTATTCTCATTTATGGCCGTTATCTGGCTGAGAAAGCGGACATTGGAGCAAAGATCAGCAACGGTGTGCTCAATGTAGAGCGCCTGATAGGCAACCTGTTCGGCGGCGCTCTGAACGGCACGGCGCAGGTTACGGCGCAAGGCAACCGGCTAAAATCCGCGATCAAGGTTACCGGCCTGAATGTCGAAGACGCGCTGAAAGCCGTCACGGGGGAAGCCGGCGCCAACGGCAAGATGAACGTTGCCTTCGATGTGGCCAGCGGCGGGCGCAGCGTCTCAGACCTCATTTCCGCCTTGGGCGGGCGCGGTAATTTCGCGCTCACCGGCATGGATGTGAAGAAAGCCACAAAGGGGTCCATGCTGACGGGCTTGCTTGGCTTGTTTACGTCGCTGAACCAATTGGGTGGCAAATCCACCGATGACAAGGCGGCGGTCAGCGCATCCTTCGATATCGTGCGCGGCATCGCCACAACAAAAGACCTGAAACTAGCTTCCGCGTTCGGAAACGGTGGCGCTGCGGGCACCATCGATCTACCGAAGTGGACAATCAACTTGAACGGTCAGGTGCAATTGGCCGAATCGATGCTTATGCGGATTTTGAAAGCCAAAGTGCGCGAGACCAAAAGTGCCGTTCCGTTTTCCATCACCGGCTCGCTGGAAGCGCCGCGCGTCAAGGTGGACACCAACGCGGCGCTTGGCGCCGGCGTGCCGATCCCGGGCGCAGACGCCTTGCTGAACAAGGCGCCCAAGGGCGTCGGCGCTATCCTCAAAGGCATTCTCGGCGGCGGCGCAAAGCAGCCCGCACCGGCACCGCAAACCGGTGGCGGCCAAACACCTCCCGCAGCAACGCCGCCACCGCCACCCAGCGACACGCAGCCACGATCCGATCCGACGCAGGATTTGCTGAAAAAGCTGTTTAAGAAACTCTGAGTTTAGTGTTCGCCAAGCCGGATTGCTCAAGCCTGCAGGCGCGCTAACACGTAGACTCTAAGTGCGCTGGACAGATTGCCCTCGCGCTCGCGGTCGACGTCCGCAATCAATTCGTTGAGAGATTTTCCTTCTGCAGCGGCGATGCCTTTCAGCGCCTCCCAGAAGGCGTCCTCCAACGATACGCTGGTGCGATGTCCAGCCAATACGACAGAATGTTTGCGGATATGCGTGCCGGTCATGTGCGGTTCCGTTTTTTCTTCGGCTTGGCGTTGCGCCGCGCCGCCTCCCACGCACCTGCGGCCCACAGGGCAAGCCCGCCGGGGTCTTCCAGCACTTCCGCCGGCACTTCCCAATAGCTTAGCGAGGTCGGTTTGCCGGCGCGCTGGTATGTAAATGGCCCCATGCCGCGGGCCTCGAACTCGAGACGGTTTGCATCATCCGCTTTCAAGTAAAATACATCATCCGCCACCAGACCAAACATCAGATCGTCCCGAAATGTCCCGAGCCCGCCAAACATGCGCCGGAACTGGGCGCCATCAAACTCAATCAGTTGATCCGCCAAGTAGTCCCTGAATTCATCACTCACGGGCATGGCTGAGGCTCAATCCATCAAATCCGGATAGATCGGAAACCGCCGGCACAATGCGCGCGTTTCTTCGCGCACGGTGGCTTCGTTCGCGCCATTGTCGCCGGGCCCGGTTTTCGCCAAACCTTCCAGCACATCGGCGATCCAACCACCGACGGCACTGAACTCGTCCGTACCGAAGCCGCGAGTGGTGCCGGCGGAAACGCCAAACCGCAGGCCTGACGTCACCTGCGGCGGTTCGGGGTCGTTCGGCACGCCGTTCTTGTTGCAGGTCAGCCCGGCGCGTTCCAAGGCCTCAGAGGCGACATTGCCCGTCAGTCCGAGGCCACGCAGGTCCACCAACATCAGCGGTGTATCGGTCCCGCCAGCGACGAGATCAATACCACGTGCCTGCAGGGCAGCGGCGAGCGCGCGGGCGTTGGCCAGAACATTGGCGGCGTAGGTTTGAAATTCCGGCTTCAAGGCCTCGCCCAGGCACACGGCCTTGGCGGCAACGGCATTCAAAATCACCGACCCTTGCACACCCGGAAACACCCCGCTGTTAAATTTCGCCGTCATGGCATCGTCGTTCCAGAGCGTGATGCCGCCGCGCACGCCGCGCAGGTTCTTGTAGGTGGTGGCCGTCGCCACATGGGCATGCGGAAACGGGTGCGGATGCTGGCCGCCCGCCACGAGGCCCGCAAAATGCGCCATATCGGCCAGCAGCCAGGCATCGACGCTATCGGCGGCGTGGCGAAAGGCGGCGAAGTCGATAGCGCGCGGATAGGCCGATCCGCCGCAAATGATCAATTTCGGGCGGTGCTCCAGGGCCAGGCGCTCAACCCCAGCCATGTCGATATGGCCGTCTTCGGGACGCACGCCGTAATGCACCACATTGAACCACTTACCCGTCAAATTGACTTTGGCGCCGTGGCTCAAGTGGCCGCCGGCCGAAAGGTCCATCGACAGGATGGTATCGCCCGGCTTCAACAATGCCAGAAAGACGCCCAGGTTGGCTTGTGAGCCCGAATGCGGCTGCACGTTGGCATGCTTACATCCGAATAGCTGCGTCGCGCGATCAATGGCCAACTGCTCCAACGTATCGGCAAACTCCGCACCGCCGTAATAGCGTCGGCCCGGATAACCCTCGACGGTCTTGTTGACCATGACCGAGCCCAATGCATCCAGGCTGGCCAGACTGACCAGATTTTCCGATGCGATCAGTTCGATCTGATCTTGTTGGCGATCCAATTCGCCGGCAATAGCATCGAAAACCGCCGGATCAGTGTCTTTCAGGCGGGTCGCGAAATAAGCTTGAGGGTCTTGCATAAACGATTCCTCGCAAC
>JABIPG010000186.1 GCA_018698795.1 Rhodospirillaceae bacterium | reverse complement strand
CCTCCGGGGGATGATTTGGACTTACGCCGCTCCACTGGAGCGACGGTTCCAAATCATTGGCTTCGTTCCGTCAAAAAAATTGCGAAGGGCGCAATATCAACACCTTACGTGCACCGTTTATCTGGCTTTTTCGGCCCGCTATGGGTGTCCGGCGAGCCGTTTTCGTCGTTTCCGCCAAATTGCTCTGCCCGCGCGGGCCCCGCCTCATACCGCATCGCAACACAGAACTCAAAACCATCATCAAAACGGCACACATGGCTTGACCGGGTGTATGGCCGCGCTTATTGTGCAGTGCGATATTCGGGGGAATTGATAGGGAAATCCGCGCACGCTCGCGGGGGTCATCCGGTCACTGAACTGTTTCAGCCGAGTTCGTTTAAGTCGTTTGTTGAGATAAAATTGCAGGTTTGCCCATGAAAGTCCTAGTCGCCGTCAAGCGGGTCGTTGATTACAACGTCAAGATTCGCGTCAAATCAGATCAGACGGGGGTGGAAACCGCCAACGTCAAGATGTCCATGAACCCGTTCGATGAAATCGCCGTTGAAGAGGCCGTGCGTCTGCGTGAAGCAGGTACCGCAGAAGAGGTGGTTGCCGTGTCCTTGGGCGCGCAGCAGTGCCAGGAAACGATCCGCACGGCTTTGGCCATGGGTGCCGATCGCGGCATTTTGGTGCAATCCGATGACGAGCTGCAGCCGCTGGCCATCGCCAAGCTGTTGAAAGCCGTGGTTGATAAGGAATCCCCCGATCTGGTCATCGTCGGCAAGCAAGCCATCGATGACGACAGCAACCAGACCGGCCAGATGTTGGCCGCACTTCTGGGTTGGGCGCAAGGCACTTTTGCCTCGAAGATCGAGTTGGCCGACGGCACCGCGAAAGTCACCCGCGAAGTCGATGGCGGGCTTGAAACCGTGGATTTGAAGATGCCGTTGGTGGTGACCACCGATCTGCGACTGAACGAACCGCGTTATGCCAGCTTGCCGAACATCATGAAGGCCAAGAAGAAACCCATCGACACGCTGACGCCCGACGAATTGGGTGTCGATGTGACGTCGCGCCTGACGACGGTGAAGGTCACCGAGCCGCCGGCACGCGAAGCCGGTGTCATGGTCGAGAGCGTTGCCGAATTGGTGGATAAACTGAAAAACGAAGCGAAGGTGATTTGATGAGCGTCCTGGTCCTAGCCGAACACGACAATTCGGAACTGAAACTCGCCACCCTAAACACCGTCACAGCGGCGCAAGCCATCGGCGATGTCACCATTTTGGTGGCTGGTGCCGGCTGCGCCTCGGTCGGCGAACAAGCGGCCAAAGTGGCCGGTGTTGCCAAGGTGCTGGTCGCCGATAGCCCGCTCTATGCCAATTCGCTGGCGGAAAACGTCGCGGCGTTGATTGTCAGTCTAGCTGGCGATTACAGCCACATTTTGGCGCCGGCGACGACGTCGGGCAAAAATATCACGCCGCGTGTCGCTGCGCTTCTGGATGTGGCGCAGATCTCCGAAATCACTGCGGTCGAAAGCGCCGATACCTTCGAGCGCCCGATTTATGCGGGTAACGCCATGGCCACCGTGCAGTCGACCGATGCCGTGAAGGTCATCACCGTGCGCATCACCGGCTTTGATGCCGCCGCCGCCGAGGGTGGCTCCGCTGCCGTAGAGGCTATCGACGCCGCCGCAGACGCGGGCCTTTCGACATTCATCGGCCAAGAGCTCACCAAGTCCGAGCGCCCGGAGCTGACAAGTGCCGGGATTATCATTTCGGGTGGTCGCGGCATGCAGTCGGGCGACAACTTCCCAATGCTCGAAGAGATTGCCGACAAACTGGGTGCCGCCGTCGGTGCGTCGCGCGCCGCCGTCGATGCGGGCTTCGTGCCGAATGACTACCAAGTCGGGCAAACCGGCAAGGTCGTTGCTCCTGACCTCTACATCGCGGTCGGCATTTCGGGCGCCATCCAGCACTTGGCGGGCATGAAAGACTCGAAAGTCATCGTCGCCATCAACAAGGACGAAGAGGCGCCGATCTTCCAGGTTGCCGACTACGGCCTGGTGGCCGATCTGTTCAACGCCGTGCCGGAATTGTCGGCGGAATTGGACAAAGTCCTTTAACAATAAAAAATGGATCGCTAAGCATGGATATTCAAAAGATCGGCGTTATCGGTGGCGGGCAAATGGGCGGCGGGATCGCTCAGGTTTGTGCGCTTAAGGGCTTTGACGTTGCCGTCCTCGACATCTCCGAAGACGCGCTCGCCAAAGGCCGCGAACGGCTGGAAAAAGCCATGAACCGCGACGTCGAGAAAGGCCGGACGGCTGCGGAAGACCGTGACGACGCGTTCGCGCGCATGTCGTGGAGTACCGAATACGCCATCATGGGCGATCGCGACATGGTCATCGAAGCCGCTACCGAAGACGAGGAAATCAAGAAAGCCATCCTCCGCGAGCTTTGCACCGTGGTGCCTGAACACACGCTGATCGCTTCCAACACGTCGTCGATTTCTATCACGCGCTTGGCGGCCCAGACCGATCGGCCCGGGCAGTTCTGTGGCATGCACTTCATGAACCCGGTGCCGCGCATGCAACTGGTCGAATTGATCCGCGGCATCGCCACGGACGAAGATACCTACCAGACGGTGCGTGAGCTGACTGATAAATTGGGTAAGACCGCCGTCAACGCTGAAGATTTTCCGGCCTTCATCGTCAACCGTATCTTGCTGCCGATGATCAACGAAGCGGTGTACACGCTATACGAAGGCGTTGGCTCCGTAGCCGCCATCGACACCGCCATGAAGCTCGGCACCAACCATCCCATGGGACCGCTGGAACTGGCCGACTTTATCGGGCTCGATACCTGCCTCGCCGTCATGCACGTGCTGCACGAAGGCTTGGCCGATACCAAGTACCGGCCGTGTCCGTTGCTAACCAAATATGTCGAAGCCGGCTGGCTCGGTAAAAAGACCAACCGCGGTTTCTACGACTACTCCGGCGACGAGCCGGTGCCGACCCGCTGATAAGGCCCCTGATCCGGCTCGCGGTCATTCTGACCCTGTGCGTCCTGGCCTTTCGGGTTGGGGCGACAGGACTAACTCAAGCGTCTTGCCAAGCCGACTACCAGGCTATGCTCGGTGCCATTGAGGAAAACCGGGTCAGCTCGCTGGCCGAAATCAAGCGCCAGTTGGCCGAGGCGTCCGCCGATCAGAAGGTTGCGCTGGAAGATATCCGCGAACAGGTCTGGATGCAGGAAGAACAAGACCGCCGCCAGGCGGATTTCTTCCGCCGCGATTGCTTAAAAGCAGTTCCGGCGAAGTAAAAAGAACAGCTGACCCGATAATGAAGTTGCTCATGGCAAAGATTGAGAGCATTAAATGCCGTCACCAAATACAACTACAAGCTTTAATATTGGAATTACTTCTCCCAGTTGGGGCGCACATAAAAAAAACGGGGCGCTGGGCCCCGCGATTTTATTTTTGGTTTTGTTTCCCTGGAAAACCCGGTGCGGTTTTCTTCTTTATTATCCGTCAATGAATCTCGGCGCGCAGTTGTTGGCGAAACAGATCGATGGGGATCATTTCGCCCTTTTTCTCGACGTACCAGAACTGCCAGCCATTACACGCCGGCGCCTTCTGGACGTAAGCCCCGACTTGGTGGATGGAACCCCTGAAACCGTCAGTGATCAGCGTCCCATCAGCCCGCACCCGCGCCGCGTGGCGCTTGCGGTTATCGGTCAAAACCTGCCCCGGCTGCAGCATACCGCTCTCAAGCAGCCGCCCGAAAGGTACCCGCGGCAGGTCTTTCTTGGTCGGCGTGCGCAGGAACTCTTCCTCGCAAACGCGCTGCGTGCGCGACAATCGCTTTTCCGCCAGTTTGGCGTACTCGGTATCGCGCTCGAGACCAATGTACTTGCGCCCCAGTTTCTTCGCCACCGCACCCGTGGTGCCGGAGCCGAAGAACGGATCCAAGATCACATCGCCCACATCGGTAGACGACAGCACGACCCGATACAGCAGCGATTCCGGTTTCTGTGTGGGATGCGCTTTCTTGCCGTCTTTCTTCAGCCGTTCGCCACCCGTGCACAATGGCAGCAGCCAGTCGGAACGCATCTGCAAATCATCGTTCAGCGCCTTCATGGCATCGTAGTTGAAGCGGTATTTAGAATCTTGCGATTTGGCGCACCACAAAAGCGTTTCATGCGCATTGGTGAAGCGCCGTCCTCGGAAGTTCGGCATCGGGTTGGTCTTACGCCATACCACATCGTTCAGCATCCAGAACCCAATATCCTGCAGCACCGTGCCGACGCGATAGATGTTATGATAGGAACCAATCACCCAAAGCGTGCCATTGGGCTTCAATACCCGGCGCGCCGCGGTGAGCCATTCGCGCGAAAATGTATCGTAGGCGGCAAAACCGTCGAACCGATCCCAGTCGTCGTCAACACCATCGACTTTGGTGTTGTTCGGCCGGTGCAGATCGCCACCCAATTGAAGATTGTAGGGTGGATCGGCGAACACCATGTCAACGCTGCCTTCCGGCAAGCTGTTCATCAACTCGATACAATCGCCGACGAGAATGGAATTTTCCACGTCGGACGGCACCGTCCCTGCTGGCGGCACCGTTACGGCGCGCCTTTTTGTTTGATCTCTGCCCATGACGCGGAGCATGCCGACGCCAGGAGTCACGGTCAAGACTTATTTGGAATCAATGACTTAGCAGAGAATCAATTGCTAGATATGGAGTCTCGTCAGGGATCAGGACTCAACATCTTGCGAATTGGCGCAAAGGATTTCCGATGCACCGGCGTCACCCCCAAGGTGTCCAACGCGGCTTTGTGTTCGGCGGTGCCATACCCGGCATTGTGCGCCCAGCCATATCCTGGGTGGCACACGTCCAATTCGGCCATGATGCTGTCGCGCGTCACTTTGGCAACGATAGAGCCCGCTGCGATCGAGAGACTGAGCGCATCGCCTTTCACCACCGTTCGCACGTCACACGACATCTGGGGTTCGCGATTGCCATCAACGAAAGCCAAATCGGGGATCGGTGCGCCCAGGTCTTCAACGGCACGGCGCATAGCCAGCATCGTTGCTTGCAAGATATTGAGCCGGTCAATCTCCTCGACGTCGGCCAGTCCGACGCCGATCCGGCACTCTCGCTGCAGAATTTCAAACAATGCGGCGCGTGCCGGTGGTTTCAGCTTTTTCGAATCATCCAAGCCCAATCTCAATGCGTCACTGAGAGATTGCCGATCGAGGACCACGGCGCCAGCGACGACTGGTCCTGCCCACGGACCGCGCCCGGCTTCATCAACGCCGCAGATCAACGTATATCCCTGGCCGGTCATTTCTTCTTCGAGAACAAAATCAGGCATGAGCACCGAACTTGATGAATTCAACCATTGACGATAATCACCACGATCCCAGCAGCCAGCATCAGCGATGCGGCGAGGCGCAAAGGTAAATGACTTTCTTTCAGCCACAACCCGCCCAACAGCACCGACAGCGGTATCGAGGCTTGCCGGACCGATGCAACCGCCGCCACGTCGGCACCGCTGCTGAATGCCGACAATATGAGAAAATAGGAAACGTAACCGAGCAAGCCGATACCGATATACCGCAACGGCTGACGGCCCAACATCGCCAGGCCTTGTCGCTCCACCTTGAGGTTGGCGACAACCCGAAACATCACCATGTAAATCGGAATCAAACAAAGCTCGATCCAGAAAAACACCACCGGCGGCGGCACGACCCGAACGGCACTGGCGTCGGCCAAAGTATAGAGCCCGGTTCCGCAGAGAGCCAACAGTGCAAATCCAAGGGCCTTCGGATTATCGAGAAGCCTAAGCCCTGGGCGGAATTGGATCAGAAACGCACCCGCCAAAACCAAAGCAATTCCGGCCAAAACTTCCGTCGAATAACTCAGCCCCAAAAAAACCATGCCGATCACCACGACGATCAATGGCGTCGAGCGGACGATAGGATAGTAGGCGGAAAGATCACCGTGCCGATAGGCGCCGATGAGCCCCATGCCATACAGCAATTGCCCGCCAAGGGACGTTGCGATCAACATCCACACCGGGCCGACGGACAAAAGGTCGTATCCCATGATCAAAGAATGGATCAGCGCCCATCCACACAGTACGAGACCGAACACCCACCAGGCGGCCTCCTTGTCAGCATTGTTCTTGAGCAGCGCATTCCAAACCGCGTGCAACGTCGCCGACAACAAAACCAACAGCGCGATGTTCAACTCCATCAGGGCACCAGCCTTCGCAACTCAAACCCGGACCGAAAGAAAGGAAAGCACGAACGCATAAATCTCCGCCGTTTCCTTAAGCCGCTGGAACCGGCCCGCAGCACCGCCGTGACCCGCATCCATGTTGGTTTTCAAACACAGTGTGTTGGCATCGGTTTTCAATTCACGCAACCGCGCCACCCATTTTGCCGGTTCCCAGTAGGTGACGCGCGGGTCGGTGAGCCCGGCCGTGACATAGATGTGCGGATAGTTTTGCGCCGATACATTGTCATAGGGGGAGTATGCGGCAATCCGCGCGAAGGCTTCAGCGTCGTCAATGGGATTTCCCCATTCCGGCCACTCGGGCGGTGTCAGCGGCAAGGTATCGTCAAGCATGGTGTTCAGCACATCGACAAACGGCACATCAGCGGCAACGGCGCCGAACAATTCAGGCGCCATGTTGGCAACCGCTCCCATGAGCATACCGCCGGCACTGCCGCCGTGCGCCGCGATTCGGCCCTTCGATGTGAAACCGCCCGCCACGAGCGCTTCGCCGGCAGCAATGAAATCGGTGAAGGTATTGGTTTTTTGTTCGGCGCGGCCCGCCTTGTACCAGCGATAACCTTTCTCCATGCCGCCCCGGATGTGCGCGATGGCGTAGACGAAACCTCGGTCTACCAAGCTCAGGCGCGCGGTGGAGAACGATGCCGGCATGGACATGCCGTAGGCACCATACCCATAGAGCAGGCAGGGCGCATTTCCGTCCAATATTGTTTCTTTGCGGTAAAGCAGACTCACGGGCACCGTCTCTCCATCCGGTGCCGACACCTGGATGCGGCGCGTCACGTAATTCTCTGCCTTGTGGCCCGACGGCACCTCCTGCTCTTTCAAAAGGGTGCGCACGCGCGTGGCCATATCGTAATCGAACGTTTGTTCCGGCGTTGTCATAGACGAATAAGAGAACCGCAAGGACGTCGTCTCGAACTCATAAGAGCCACCCATACCCAAAGCGTAGGCGTCTTCGTCAAATGCGACCGCGTGGATATTCCCGTCCAGCCCGGTGATCATGAGACTCGGCAGCGCATCAACGCGCTCCATGCGAACCCAATAGCTCCCGAACGCCTGCACACCAAGGATCAGCCGCCCCGCTTCATGCGCCACAAGGTCGGTCCAATTCTCCCGACTGGGCACATCATAGGGCGCGGCAACAACTTTGAAGTCCTCAGCACCATCCCCATTAGTGCGGATCAGGAAAGCCCCGTTCCAATCGGTCACATCGTACTCGTGGCCAGGGTCACGGGCCGAGATGAGCTGCCAATCGCCGGCGGGGTCATACGTATCGAGCACCCACACTTCGGAGGTCTGATGATCATGCGCGCTGATCATCATGAAGCGCCGACTCTCTGTCTTGGAGATGCTGACGAAAAACCCTGGGTCCGGTTCCCGATAAATCTCTACATCATCGTCGGCACTTGTCCCCAGCACATGTCGGCGCACGGCGCAGGGGCGGTGGTTGTCATCCAGCACCGTATAGAACAATGTCCGAGAATCGTTCGACCATTCAACCGCGCCATGCACGCCTTCGATCGCATCTTGCAAGTCTTGGCCACTCTCCAGATCACGCACCTTGAGGGTATAGATTTCCGATCCATTGAGATCGGCGGCATGGGCCAAATACCGATGATCGGGGCTATGTTCGCACGCGGCGAGTTTAAAGTAGGCTTGCCCCTTCGCTTCTGCGTCGCCATCAAACATCAAGGCCTCCTCGCCACCGTCTCGTGGCTGGCGACAAAACAGCGGATGCTCACCGCCGTCGCGGTACCTGCGATAGTAGGCCCACGGCCCATCCGGCAACGGCACCGAGGAATCGTCTTGCTTGATACGGCCCTTCATTTCCTCGAACAGCGCCTCGATATCGCCTTCCAAGGGCGCCAAAATGGTGTCCGTGTAGACGTTTTCGGCCTCCAGGTACGCCCGGATGTCCGCTTGCAGAACGTTTGGGTCGCGCATCACCTGCTGCCAATTGTCGTCACGCAGCCAAGCATAGTCGTCCGTGCGGGTTTGGCCGTGACGGGTATCGGTAGTGGGGTGCCTTTCAGCGCGGGGCGGAGTGATGCTCATGTGGTCAGGGCTCCTCAGGGCTCCAAGGTGGTGCGTGCCAATTGTTTGATCTCATCGCGCAGAGGTCCAACGCTCGGCACGTCGGCCAAAGTCGTGAACCAATGCTCGGGCGCGTTGCGACCGAGGCGATGGTGCCAGACCACATCGCGAAGGCAAGCCTCCGCAGCATCCGGAAGGGTATCAGGTATCGATACCCGACAAAGCGTCGCCCATATGCCGGCCCAGCAGCGCCCGACCGAGTACGGATTGTATCCGCCACCGCCGGCGACCAACAACCTGGATCCCGAGTCCCGGACCGCAGCTACGGCCCGCCAAATCGCTGAGTTGCTCAAGGCCAACTTGCTTTGCGGATCGTCCGCCAGAGCATCGGCCCCAGCTTGCAGGTAAATCGCATCGGGGGAAAAGTCCGCCAGTAGCGGCAGCACCGCGGCTTCCATCAAATATTCCAACTCGACATCGTTAAAGCCTTGCGGCACCGGTAAATTGCGTGCTCCGCCGCCGGCTCGGTCTTCGACACTTCCTTCGCCACTTCGATCGCGCGCCATGGGCCAGCGCCCGGATTCGTGGATAGAAACCGTCAACACACGCTCGTCATCGGCGAAGGCGTCCTGCACGCCATCACCATGATGGGCATCGAGATCGAGGTAAAACACGCGTTCCGCACCTTGCTCCAGCATCGTCATGATGGTGAGTGCCGGCTCGTTGAAAAAACAAAACCCGCTGGCCCGGTCCGGGCGGCCATGGTGCTGGCCGCCACCAGGCGCATAGATGACCTCCGTCTGGTCTGCCATTAGCATCCGCGCCGCCAACAACCCACCACCGCAGGCCGTGGCCGGGCGCTGGTACATGCCGTCAAAGATGGGATTGCCGTTGATGCCGATGTGATGGCGTTGCGCCACGTCATCGGGCAAAGAGCCATCGCGCTCGGCGGCGGCAACAGCATTGATGTAAAGTGGATTATGAAAATGCGCCAAGTCCGCCGTTGTGGCTTTCGGGCTATCGATGAAATTGCCGTCATTCAACCAACCCAACACGCGACAGATTTCCATGGCAAGGGTGACTCGCGGGATCGCCAGCGGATGTCGCCGGCCATGGTTGGTTGCACGGTAAACGTCGCTGGCAATGAATTTCGGGCGAGCATGTGACAAGCGATCCGGCATGGTCTAAAGGTAAGTCGCGGGGGGCGAGCAACCAAGCCCTCCGTTTTGCATGACGACAGGACAAACGAGAGGGCAGGCGTGTTCGAGCTTTGGATTCCGATCACCATCGGTGGCGCATTCTTCCAGAATTTGCGCTCAGCGATGCAGAAACACCTGAAGGGACGGCTGTCCACCGGCGGTGCCACCTATGTGCGGTTTTTGTACGCCCTACCGTTCGCGCTGATCTACTGCTGGAGCCTGTTTGAGTTCGGCGGCTACGCCTTGCCGCAGTGGAACTGGACATTCCTGGCCTATTGCTTGGCCGGCGGCGTGTCACAAATCATCTTCACGTTCGTTCTGATTTATTTATTTTCGTTCCGCAATTTTGCAGTCGGCACGACACTGTCAAAAACCGAAGTGGTGCAGATCGCCCTTCTGGGCTTGATATTGCTGGGTGACACCTTGAGCGCCGGCGCCGCTGTCGCCATCGGCCTCAGCCTGATCGGCGTGATGGCATTGTCATTGGCGCAAAGTCGCATCAGCATCCGCAATTTGTTCTCTGGTCTGACCGAAAAAGCAACCTTGATCGGCTTGTTGTGCGGTGCGTTCCTGGGCGCATCGGTGGTGTTTTTTCGGGGTGCGGGGCTATCGCTGGGCGACGGCCCAGCAGTCATGCGGGCGGCATTTGCGCTGGCCGTATCTCTGGTGATGCAAACCATCATCATGGGCGCTTATCTGAAATGGCGCGAGCCGGGTGAGATCACCAAGGTTGTGCGCAATTGGGCACCGGCACTATCGGTGGGCGTCTCGGGCGTGTTGGCATCAATCTGCTGGTTTACCGCATTTACGCTACAAAATGCCGCTTATGTTCGCGCCGTTGGACAGATCGAGTTGGTCTTCACTTTTATCGCCTCAATCTTCTTCTTCAAGGAGAAGACAACACCAATGGAATATCTCGGCATTGGACTTGTCGTGGCGGCGATCCTGACCTTGATCCTAGCGCGCTGAGCGGAGACACATAATCCGCAATTCGGCCTTGAATTCCGCGTGCTTTCGGCGATCATAGGCGCTTCCTCAACCCCCTCTTAAGCCAGACGGATGCCATGACAGATACTGATATTATTCTCGCCAATTGCCTGACGGACGCCACCTTTGACGAATTGCCGAACCATACCTCCGGGAAGGTTCGCGAATCCTACGACCTGCCCGATGGTCGGCGCGTGATGATCGCGACGGATCGACAATCGGCGTTCGATAAAGTTTTGGCCGCCGTCCCCTATAAAGGTCAGGTGCTGAACCAAACTGCGACGTTCTGGTTTGAACAAACCGCCGACATCTGCCCCAACCATATCCTTGAAGTGCCCGACCCCAACGTGGTCATCGGCCAGCGGCTCGACATGCTGCCCATCGAAATGGTGGTGCGCGATTACATGACAGGCTCCACCGACACCTCCATCTGGCCAATGTATGATCGTGGTGAACGGGTGATGTACGGTGTCACATTCCCCGAAGGTTTGGTGAAAAACCAAAAACTGCCCGAAACCATCCTCACGCCCACCACTAAGGGGGCGGTCGGCGAGCACGACCGGCCAATCACGCCGGCTGAGATCGTTGAGCAGAACCTGCTGTCCCAGGCGCAATGGGATGAATTAGCAGAACTGTCCGTCGCTGTGTTCGCGCGCGGACGCGAGTTTGCCGCTAAAAACGGATTGATCCTAGTTGATACTAAATATGAGTTCGGTGTCGATGCAGACGGTCGCATTACGCTCGCCGACGAGATTCATACGCCCGATTCCAGCCGCTATTGGCTTGCCGACAGTTATGGCGCCAAACTGGCCGCTGGTGAAAACCCAGATAGCCTGGACAAAGAATTTCTGCGCCTTTGGATCGCCGCGCGTTGCGATCCTTACAACGATCCGATCCCGGAAATTCCCGCCGATACGCTAATGGAGTTCGCCGGCAAATATGTGCGTTTGTACGAACAAGTGACGGGTGAATCCTTCGAACACGCGCCCATGGATCGCCCGGTGCGTGATCGCATCCGCGAAAATCTGGCCCGAGTGCTGCCTGATTACTTCAGATAGGGCTCGATGGCGAAGGATATGTCGATGCGTTGTTGAAATCCGGGTTCGCCAGCTTCGCTCCGATCTGCGAGCGCTTGAAGTAGCGCGACTTCTACTCCGCGTCCGTAATATCCAACCAGTCGTCGTGTGCCGCCATCCCCCGGTCCGGCTCCGCTCCCGTGCCGGCGTTTGAAGCCTGATCGTAGTGCGGTGCAATGGCGTCGAGAACGTGGTCGGGCAGCAACGGCCGAATGCGCGCCGGTATTTCGTCGAGCCGCAATTTCTGATGGCGGATTTGAGTGACGAAGAACTCGATCAGAATGTCCTGGATATCTTCCAACTCCAGCGCTGTCTTACCTTTTGTCAGCGCTTGATGCAGATCGTGCGCTTCTTCGACAGCGGCGATCAACACACTCGGGCGAACCGGTTTGGTCAGGTAGAAGTGATCTGAATCCGCCAACCGATGCAGATGACTGCGCCCAACTTCGGCTGAGAGGATAATACGCACCACTTCCGGAAACCGCTCATGCACCCGCGTCATCAATTCCTCGCCCGGCATGTGGCGATTATTCACGTCAGAGACGATAGCGTCGAAGGATGCTTTCTCAAGCTGGCGGAGCGCAATGTTGCCGTTGGTGACAAACACCATGTCCCAACCCAGATGCAACGCTATCAATTGCTCGCGCAATTTTCGCAGCACGTCTTCTTCGTCATCAACGAACAGAACGCGGATTGAAGCGCTATCATCAGTCATGGAATCATTTTATACCTAATTCCGGATAAGGTGTATCATCCCAAACACGCTGCATGCCCAGCCGTGTAAGATCGAGGCTTTTGAATTCGCCGTCCAGGATCAGTTCAGCAAGCGCACGGCCGACCGCCGGCGCATGCATGATGCCGTGACCAGAGAACCCAGCGGCCATATAGAGATTCTCGATTTCCTTCGAGATTCGCCCGATGATCATGTTGGCGTCGAAAAGATTCTCACTGTAATGCCCGCCAAATGTGCGTTCCAGCTTGATACGCTCAAACTTCGGCACGCGCTGGGCCAAAAGCGGCCACACGGTTTTTTCGAAATAATCCGCAAAGTAGCCTCGATCAAAGTCCCAATTGAAACCGGGCTTGATCTCGAAGGTCGGCGCGCCACCGATGAACCCATCCCCCTCCGCACGGATGAAAAGCTTGTGGTCGTCTTTGATGAGCGGCAGATCCTCCACCGGCTCGGCACAGCGCCAGAAATACGCCGCCCGAGACATGGGTGCCACCGGCACGTCGACACCGGCCATGGCGGCCACTTCACCAGCCCAGGGACCGGCGGCATTGATGACCGCGCCTGCCTCCCATACATCACCCGACTCCAGATGCAACCGGCGTACTGCTGTCCCCTCTGTATCCATGCCCATGACGCGCCCCTGGACATACTCGGCCCCAAGCGACACCGCCTTCTTTCGAAATCCCCAGAGCGCCGCTGAGGGCTCAATCCAGCCGTCGTCGCTGGAATAGCACGCCAGCTTCACATCATCGGCACTCATGGACGGAAACCGCGCCTGCATGGCGGTGCCATCCATCAATTCGACTTTCGCGCCGGCCGCCGTTTGCACATCGGCATTGGAGCGCATGATTTCCGCCTCATTGTCGCTGGTGGCGACAAACAAATAGCCCTTGAAGCGGAAATTCACGCCCGGCGTCTCGTCCTCTACCGCCATATCCTCATCGAAGGTTTGGTAGAACGGCAGGCCGAATTGCGACATGGCGATGTTTTCCGGTCGACTGAACAATTGCCGGATACCGCCCGCCGCCTGCGGCGTTGTAGCGCGCTCATATGTCGAGTCGGTTTCGATCACCACAACCCGCCCGGCCCGGCCATCCTTGCTAAGAAAATACGCCGCCGAACTGCCCGTGATGGCGCCACCGATGATAATAATGTCTGCTTTATTCATAGCCTGCCAGCGCCCCCGCGCGCTCCAACAATCGTTTTGCATTGAGATAAATCGGCCACTCCACCAAAGAGCCGTCCAGTTCCGCACGCCCGTCGCCAGCCGCCTGTGCGGCTTCGAAGGCAGCAACCACGCGTTCAGCTTGTGCTGCGTCTTCGGTGGACGGCGTCAGCACCCCGTTGATGATGTCCACGTGCGCTGTGTTGACGAGGCTTTTTGCTTTAAAGCCGAGCCGACACGCGTGACGGGTGTCGCGCTCGACACCTTCGGCGTCCGTCCAGGTGTAGGGGCAGTCGATAGCTACCGTCCTAGCCGCCACGCATTCCAGCAAGAAACGCTCGCGCACGTAATTGAGTTCGATACCATCGGGTCCACGCTCGGCACCCAAGTCGGCGGCCATGTCTTCGCTGGCCACCAGGCACGCCGTCACGCGTGGGCTTGAACGGCAGATGTCATAGGTTTGCATCAAGCCACGCGCCAATTCGATGTTGGGCACCAACTCTGTGCTGCCGGCAGCAAGGTCCAGGTCGCGCTCCAGATGGGAAACCCGTGCATCCAAGCGCTCCACTTGATGAGGTTCCGCCACTTTGGGTAGCATCACGACGTCAGGCCTGCCCTCCATCACGGCACTCAAATCCGGAAGGCCGTCGTCAGTTTCCAAGGGGTTGATCCGCACCGCAGCAATTTTGCCCGCCGCTCGCCAAGTATCGAATAATCGGGCGGCCTTTGCCCGCGCTTCGGCCCGCCGCGTCGGTGGCGTGAAATCCTCCAGCTCCAGCGCGATCACATCCGCCCGGCTGTTGGTTGCCGCCGCCAGTTCGCCATCATCAGCGCCGCCGACAAACAGCCATGTCCGGCGAAGCTCGGGCGGGCGCTTGGACATCAGAGCTCCGGCAGCTTGAATGCCGCGCGTTCGTCGGCGTCAAGTTGTCCAACCAGGCCGATTTCCCACTCCAGATACTGACGCATGTGTTCCTTGTTACCCATGTGACGCTGGCCGGTGAAAAACAGATAGTCCTTGCGGTTGCCATCGGCCGGCACATCAGGTGATCGCTCCACGGTATGGCCCGCCGCCAGCCACGCCGACATGCCGCCCGCCAATATGGTGACGCCCATTGCCCCCAGCGCCGATGCATCCAACGCCGCCAACCGCGCGCCGTCACCAGCTTCGGCAATCAGCACCGCGTGCATCCCTTCCAATTGGCCCGCAATCGTGGGCATCTGGGGCCGCAGCGCCCAATGGGCGCCCGAGACATGACCATCGCGGTACGATTGGCTGGAGCGGATATCGATAGCCACCATGGTGCCGTTCACCATGCCAGCGCGCATTTCATCGACCGAAGTTTCCGTCAGATGCGGTGCGGTTTTATCACTCACGCCATCAACGACTTCGCCCGTTTCCATCGCCGCAGCACCAACACCGCCCCGCAGCACATGTACGTCGCGCCCCATCAGTCCCAACCAATGCGCCGCCATGACGGCTCGAACTTCCGTGTCATCACAGACCACGATGCGCGCGCCCATGACACCGACGGAGAGATCCGTCGCCTGTACCAACTGCCCCCCCGGAGCGTGGCGCGCACCGGCCAAATGCCCGGTCTCAAATTCGGGGCCTGAACGCACGTCGATCAGATAAGTGGTGCGGGTATCGTCTCCACGCCACGCCGCCAAGGTATCTCCATCCACAAAAGATATATCGTCTTTCGCCGCCAAATTCATCGCGCGTCCATGGGCCGCTTCCAGCGCCGTTGCCGAGACGTTTTCCGGTGCGAACCGGTCGGCGCCGCGCTCCAACTCCAGGTCAATCAGCGCCCAGCCCTGGGTGCCGTTCTCAAGCGCCACAACTTTTTGCGCAATACCGAAATCGATCAGTGTTTGTGCGCCGATGATCGAACGCGTACGGCCGGCGCAATTGATCACCACCGTCGTATCGGCATCCGACACCAGATCATCGAATCTGAGCGGCAGTTCAGCATTGGGGCACGAGATGCCGCCGGGAATGTTGAAGTTGGCGTATTCCGCCGGCGTACGGCCATCGAGCAAAATGATATTGTCGCCGCGCGTCTGCATGCCGTGCAGGTCTTCAGCAGTGATCGATGGTGTATGGCAGGCGTGCTCAACCAATTCGCCGAAGGTTTTCGACGGCAGGTTGACGCCTTGGTAAAGCGTGTACCCCGCAGCAGCCCAGCCGGGCGCGCCACCACTCAAGACCCGAACGCTCGAATAACCAATTCCCTCCAACGCCGCAGCGGCGCGTTCCGCGACACCGTCGTCATCATCGAACACAACGACCGGCGCTGAGCAACGCGGCACCAAGACCGATGCGCGTTTCTCAAGAACGCTATAGGGACACGAAACCGCAAAAAAAGGATGGCCGGCACCGTATTGACCGTGTTCACGTATATCCAACAGCGCCACTTCGCCGCTGCCGCCAACACATGCATGGATTTCGGCCTTCAGCGCCGCCGCGTCGATTATTCCCGCCATATTCGAAAGACTCCCCAATGAAGGTCAAAAAATTCAAGGCCACCATTCAATCAGATGGAACATGGATAAGGGAGTCAGATTTTCAGATGAGATTTAGCGGTCGTCGTCTTCGTAATCTTCGGGTTTGGCATGCGCAATAAACTTATGGCATTCGATACAGGTTTTCTGTTCTTTCACGGCTTCACGCATCTTTTCCGCCGCGCGGCGGCCCTGCTTATCGAAATGCATGGCATCGTAGGCGTGGCAATTGCGGCATTCGCGCGAGTTGTTGGCTTTCATCTCGGCCCAAACGTTTTCAGCCAACTGCAGTCGTTTGGCTTCAAATTTTTCGGGGGTATCAATGGTGCCCAGCACTTTGTGATAAAGCTCGTTCGACGCCTTGATCTTACGAACCAATTTCGCCGTCCAGGGCTTCGGCACATGGCAATCGGAGCAGATCGCGCGCACACCCGACGGATTTTTGAAATGCACGGTTGTCTTATATTCTTTGTATACGGTATCTCGCATCTCATGACACGAGACGCAAAACTCCATCGTGTTGGTATATTCCATGAAGGTGTTGAAGCCGCCCCAGAAAACAATTCCGGCCACACCCCCAATAGCGAAAAACAGCCCCCAACCGTAACGTCGGCTCGGCGTAAAGAACCATGTCCAAAGACGCTTGATCATATCCACAACCAGAACGAAAAGAGGCAAAAGGAAACCCCTCGCCGGTTCACCGGCGAGGGGTGGAATCGTGAATGCTTACTTCTTCGGCAAGGTTTGCAAGTAGGCGCCGACATCCGCCGTAACCTGGATCGGAAGCGCGCGCAAGCCCGGCATGCCTTCGCCCGGCTGTCCGTTTAGGACCTTATGCATGACTTCCCACGGGTTCTTGTTGGAAAGCGCACCCAGCGCCGGCATATCTTTCGGTAGCATGCCATCAGCGCCATGACAGTTGGTGCACATCGTGTTGTAGTAGTCTTTGCCCTTGGCCGCGTTGCCCATGGCTTTCTTGGACTTGCGCTCGATGTACTTGTCCATGTCGACTTGCCCCTTCGTGACGAACATTGCGATCGCCGCCATTGAAGCATCGTCCATCCTGCCGCTGTAGCCATGCGTGGCGTCTTTCAACACCGCGACAACAGCCGCCGCATCACCGCCGGCATACTTGCGCACACCGGGAATGCCCGTCTTATACGAACCTGATGCATAGGCGCCGTCTTTACCCATGTAGTCCCAGCCATGGCAGGACTTGCAACGATGCGTGGCGTTGCCTTTTTTCTTGGTGTTGGACTTCGGCCAAGACATATGAGTGTCTTTCGGCTTTGGCGCCTTGATCACTTTGAACCACTTGTCATAGAGTTTGCCGCCCAAGGCGATCGTGCCTTCATCGGCAAAGGCTTGCCCAGTGGCAGTGAAGCCAACTGCGATACCCAGTACAGCCGCCAGCGCTACTCTTTGAATTTTTTTCGAATGACTTTGCATGCTCGGTTCTCCTGTATTGACACCAAAACAGTTCGTTTCGGGCGATTTATCCCAAATCCGTCCGATGATCGTAACTTCTTCCACATGAACCGAAGCTGAACGTCCCATCAGGCCCGAGTTTTCGGCGCTGCCGAGACATGCCAGAAAAAACTCCAAATTTGATCTGGAACAAGGTGGCAAGCGAAGAAACCAGCAATACTGCGTTCGGTATAGAGGATAGGTCAGCCGGGTTTGAAAATACGGCTGCAAGGCGAGGTAAAAGGAATGCGTGTTCTCGTTGTCGAAGATGACCGCGTACTCGGTCGGCAATTATCTGGCTCGTTGCGTGATGCCGGATATTCCGTCGATCTCGCCGACAATGGTGAGACCGGCGAGTTTTTGGGCATAACAGAAACATATGATGCCGCTGTGCTCGACTTGGGCTTACCCAAGCTAAATGGGATTGATGTGCTGAAGCGCTGGCGGAGCGCACATTGCTATATGCCGGTATTGATTTTGACCGCTCGCGGAACCTGGTCGGAAAAGGTAGCGGGTTTTGATGCCGGCGCCGATGATTACGTTACCAAGCCTTTTCACATTGAGGAAATTCTTGCGCGCATCCGCGCATTGATCCGCCGCGCCGCCGGACACGCGGAAGCAATCCTCGAATGCGGCACGATCGAACTCGATCCCCGCTCGGGCAAGGTCACTTTGGGCGGTACTCCGGTCACTTTGACATCTCAGGAATATCGGGTGCTCTCTTACATGATGCATCATGCCGGAAACATCGTATCGCGCTCTGAATTGATAGATCACATATACGCCCAATACGACGACCCAGATTCCAACACCATCGAAGTTTTCATTTCCCGTTTGCGCCGCAAGCTCGGCCCCCAACAGATCGAAACCTTGAAAGGCCAAGGTTACCGACTTGCGGAAAATCAATGGCAATGATGTTCAATCCCGTTCGATGTAACTCGATCAGCATTCGTCTGGTCGCCGGCGCTATGCTTTGGCTGGCTATTGCGCTAGCGGTGACGTTCTTTTTGCTAACCGGCTTGTTTCGCAACACGGTCACGAAAAATTTTGATACGGGCCAATTGGACCATATCGATGAACTTTTATCGCTGACGCAAATAGCCCCGGATGGTTCCCCATCACTGAAACGCCATCCCGTCGATCCACGCTACGTAAAACTGCATTCGGGTTGGTACTGGAGCATCTCATCGGGCGATAAATGGCACGAACAATCTCGATCTCTCGGTAGCAACCGGCTCACCACGGCACCCGCAGCCTATACGATTACCGGCGACATCACGGCCTACCGGGTGATTGGGCCAGGAAACATTGAAATCCGCGTCGTCAACAAAGCCGTTACACTACCGGGCACAGATCGGATGGCGACGGTCTTGCTGGCCGGGCCCACATCGGCAATCGAAACCGCCGTCCAGGAATTCAATGGCACCTTGCTTATCAGTTTGTTGGTGCTGGGCTGCGGGCTGCTTTTTGCCGTCGCTTTTCAGGTCCATTTCGGCCTCGGCCCATTGCGCTCCATTCAGCGTGCTCTCGCCGAAGTTAGGACTGGGCGGGCGGCCCGTTTGGGTGGCAACTTACCGCTTGAACTGGCGCCATTGGCGTCTGAACTCAATGCGCTTCTAGATCACAATGAACAATCAATCGAACGCACCCGGACCCAGGTCGGCAATTTGGCTCACTCTTTGAAAACACCCATCGCCGTCTTGAAAAATGCCAGTGAGAAATTCGATGGCGAGCGAGGGGACGTCATCCGCGAGCAAGTGTCACTGATGTCGGAAAGTGTCAGTCATCACCTCGCTCGGGCACGGGTTGCCGGGACGGCGCAAGTGATAGGCGCTCGCACGCCCGTCCGCCCGGTGGTCGAAGGATTGCAACACACATTGGCGAAAATATATGCCGACAATCGATTTGAAATTGATGTCGACATTGCCGGCAACATTGCTTTCCGTGGCGAACGTCAGGATCTTGAGGAAATGCTCGGCAACCTCATGGAAAATGCCTGCAAATGGGGCCGGCAACGAATTTCCGTTCGCGGTGTCGATGATGGCGAGAATCTGCTAATCGAAGTTGCCGATGATGGGCCCGGAATTTGCCCGCAAAATCGCCGTAAAGTCCTGGGTCGTGGCCAGCGCTTGGACGAGACGACACCGGGCAGCGGCCTGGGCCTGCCGATCGTGCGCGATATCGCACAGCTCTATGGCGGCGTTCTCGACTTGGCCGAATCATCACTCGGCGGTGTTTCCGCGCGGCTTCACTTGCCCAAAGTCTAAATCAGACTCAGTTGACAATGAACCCATGCGCGAACGGGTCGCGTTCGTCGATGGTGATTTCATTGTGTCCGTATATGCGCGCCCAGCCTTCGACCGAGGGCACGATTGCGTCTTTGTCTCCGACTTTCGTCGTGGCTTCGACCCGGCCATTAAACAAACTGCCGATGATACTCTCATGAACAAAAGCTTCGCCGACTTTGAGGTCCCCGCGCGCCGCCAGATGCGCCATCCGCGCCGACGTGCCGGTGCCGCACGGTGAGCGGTCGATGGCCTTATCGCCGTAAAACACTCCATTGCGGGCATTGGCGCCGTCCTGCGTCGCTGCGCCGGTCCACATAACGTGCGAGAGCCCCTGGATGTCCGGCTGTTCGGGGTGGACGAATTCGTAGGCTTCGTTCATGCGCTGTCGGATGACCGGGCTCCATTGTTGGATTTGCGAGGGTGTCAGGTCGGCCATGTCGCGGAAATTATCCTGCGGCTCAATGATGGCGTAGAAATTGCCACCGTAGGCGACATCCACCACCAATCGGCCCAGTTCCGGCGCATCCACTTCCAATCCCGTGGCATGCACAAAGCTCGGCACGTTGGTGATCCGCACGCCTTCAACGTGCTTACCGTCCATACGATAGCGCGCCTCCACCAATCCGGCCGGGGTATCGAGTCGCAGCAAGCCCGGCTCCTTCGGCACCACCAAACCTTCTTCAATGGCCACTGTGACGGTGCCGATGGTGCCGTGCCCGCACATGGGCAGGCAGCCGGACGTCTCAATGAACAAGATGGCGACGTCGCAATCATCACGGGTCGGCGGATACAATATCGAACCCGACATGACGTCGTGCCCGCGCGGCTCAAACATCAACCCGGTGCGAATCCAATCGTACTCGGCCAAAAAGTGCGCACGGCGTTCAAGCATTGTCGCGCCATTGAGGTCCGGTCCACCATCGCGGACCACGCGCACCGGGTTGCCGCATGTATGAGCATCGATACAGCTAAACGTCGGGACGGCCATTCTTAGATATCCTTACAAAGGCGCAATGCCTCATAGATGGCGGCGTGCACGTTGCGGCTCGAGACCGCATCACCGATCCGCCATAGACGATAGGTGCCGCCGGGGTTTCGGACCACGGTTTGCGGTGCACCGGCCAACAGTTCCTTG
>JABIPG010000139.1 GCA_018698795.1 Rhodospirillaceae bacterium | reverse complement strand
CGAGCATGTGGGATGGCGCCGTTGGGTGGCGGTGTTGGTAGGGTTTGTCGGCATTTTGATTATCTTCCGACCCGGCGGATCAGTTTTTCAATGGGCGGCATTATTTCCGCTAGCGGCCAGTTGCACAGGCGCACTTCGCGATATCCTGACCCGCAAGATGAGCGCTACCGAGACATCTGAAGCCCTGCTTGCCTATTCGACGATTGGTGTAGCTCTGGGTGGGCTGGGATCGTTGCCATTCACGCAATGGCAACCCGTCGCCTGGGGTGATTTGGGTCTATTCGCGCTCAACGGTTTGCTCATTGGTGGTGCACACTTCTTGATGATTGAGACCTTCCGTTACGCTCAAGCGGCGCTGGTTGCGCCGTTTAAATACGTGAGCGTCATTTGGGCGACGATTTTCGGGTTTTTCATGTTTGGCGATGTGCCGGAATCGTCGACGATGATCGGTGGCGTCGTTGTTATCAGCAGCGGCATCTATATCTTGCACCGCGAACGCCAAAGGCGCCGGCGCGCCCGCGAGTTGGAACCCGCTAGTTAAAAGTTGTAGCGCAAGCCGGCACGAATTTCATGGGCCATCAGGTCATCGTAATTAGCGCCGCCGTTTTGTTGGAATTCACCCAAGCTGATGTAGCGATAGCCGATATCCAACAGCGCTTGCGGCAAGCCGATATCAACACTCGCACCAAGCATGGCGGCCCAAGCAAGATTGGACGAAGACGCGCCAGTTTCTGCATTGCCGCCGATCTGATCGGAGGTTTCAAGGAGCGCATAGCCGATCCCTGCGCCCAAATAGGGTGTAATGCCTTCGAAATGGTTGATGTCCCAGTAGCCATTGGCCATCAGCGTCCAGCCATTAACTTCTGAGTTCACACCGGCGCCGCCAGCGGTGGTAGCTTCTACGTCGGCATCCGAGCGGAAATCGAATGTCAGGTCGGTTCGGAAATTGTCGTTAAACCGATAGCCCAATCCACCACCGATCAATGGCGCATTGTCGACTGCTTCGGCGGTCATGTTGCCGGCGCTGGTTGAACCGTCGGGGTCGGCACTAAACCCATAACCGATATCGCCGCGAATATAAAAGCCGGCAGTTTGAGCCTTGGCCATTTCTTTTTTCATAGGAGAGGGTGTCGGGGACGCGGGTTTTGCCAGTGGTTGCGGTTTCGCTGGTTCGGGCTTGGTTTGCGCTGCCGGAGCGGCTTTGGCCGGCATTTTATCTTGGTCGGTGGCGGTTTTCATCGGAGCCGGCGTAGCGGACGGTTCGGATTTGTGTGTCGCCTTTTTCAGGTTATCAGCCGGTACCATTTGTTGTCCGGCTTTGCGCAACGCGTCATCCGTCGCCCGATCCTTGTCGTCGGCGCCGGCAAGTTCGATCACGGTTTCCACGGATAAATCCATGGGTGGCATGCGTTTCGGTGACGACGCCGTTGCCGGCATCGAAATGAGGATCCCAGAGACCGCGCCAATACAAAGCCGGGCGATCATATCCTTTTGTGTCATCGACTATTCCCTGTACTCATGGCCGTTATCGGCCCTATCTCCCTGGGAATAGCAATTTATGGTAAATATAGTATTAAATTAGCAGGCAAATCGCAAGATAGGCGATTATTTTGACTGGAAAAGTTCCTTCGGCAAGGCCTTCGCCAGGGCATCTCGCGCGGTGGTCGCCTTCTTGTGCCCTTGATTGGCGGCGCGGTCGATCCAGGTATAGGCCTGTAGATCATCCTTCTTTACGCCCTTACCTTCGTAGTACATAAAGCCGAGATTGTATTGAGCGGCCGCATGGCCTTGGTCAGCGGCGCGATTAAACCACTTGGCTGCGGTGGCGAAATTCTTGTCGGCGCCTTGGCCTAAATAAGCCATGATGCCGAGATTGTACTGCGCGCCAGCATGACCTTTGGCAGCGGCTTTCGAGAACCACTCCATGGCTGTACGGAAGTCTTTGCCGACGCCATCTCCCTTGTAATAGCGCAAACCTTCTTTGTGGGCGGCATCGCCATTGATGTCGTCTGCGGCCGGCGGAGGCGGGGTCGCCGGAGCGACTGGAGCAGCAACGGGCTGCGGCGCCGGTTTCTTGGCGGCTTTCGCTTTCGGTGCGGCTGCCGGCTTCGGTTTGGGTTTCGGTTCAGGTGTTGGCGGCGGCGGAGGGGGCGGCGGAGCTGGCGGCGCACTTTCAGGTTTGGGTTT
>JABIPG010000184.1 GCA_018698795.1 Rhodospirillaceae bacterium | reverse complement strand
TGAGACGGATAGAAACCGATTGGTCGATGCCTTGACCAAACAAGACAATCCGCTTGAAGAAATCCTCGACAAAAACCCGACTGACTTGACCGAAATTGAGGTGCGCCACGTGATGAACGCCCGTAAAGACGCCAAAACGGACACGGAGCGAGTTAAATTGTTTGGTATCGAGAAAGCTTTTTATGATGACAAATACGGGATCGCTGAATCCAAACACGACCTCACCGGCAAGATGATGTCGCCGGTGCCTAACCGGCCGATCAATCGAAACCCTGTGCCTGCGCGTGGCAAGGATGGCAGGCCGACGGTAGAGAGCTTGGGTGCGTTGGCGAAAGCGGTGGTTTTACCCCTGGGCGGCGAGGCGGCCCCAGACGTGGTCAAGGCCTTGCAGGGTGGGCTCAATATTCTCAACCGGGCGCGGTCCGACAAATTGATGGCGGCCAAATCGGGGTCGGTGTCACCTCTATTCAGTGAACTCCGCAATGACGGCATTGCCGGCCCCAAAACCCGAACAGCCTTCAAGGCGGCGGCACGGGCGTTGGGCCCGGCGAAGATCAAGGAAGGGGTTGCGCTCGGCAGGCTCAAAAGGTTTGCCGACGCCCCTAAACCTGGCGGCCTGAGATTGACGGCTGAAGCTTCCTTCGGGGATCTGTTTCGCAAACCTTCAAAAGCGCCAGGTCCGAAAATGACGCACGAGGGATTGGGCTTGCAGGCGACAATCAATGATATCGGTCGGGATGCCTTCGGCAACAAATTTCAACCGATCAAGGAAGACGGCGACATCGGCGCCAAGTCCGAAGCCGCTTTCGATCAAGTGCTACCCGCCACCGGACCGGAGAAGATTACATCGAAACTCGGAGAGAATCTCGGTTTCTTTGACAGCGATCTCTTCTCCTGACGCAAGTGCTCAGTGTGAGGCGAATGTCGGGCTCGCCTCACACTGTGGCTACGTCGCCTAAATCCCAGAAGATGCCCGTCATGATTTTCAGCCCGTCGCGCATCAGGTGATCGAGCACGTGCTCGTTGGGGCCGTGCTGTTTGCAGCCGGTGTAGGAATGCGGCAGCCAGATGGTCGGTACCCCCAGGTGATCGGCGAACAGCCGGCTCGGCAGCCCACCAGCGCTATTGGGCACGACGATCGGGGCCTCGCCCATGGTGGCGGCAACTGAATCGCGCGTGAGGCGCACCCACGGGTCGTCCGGATTGGTGCGCTGGGCTGGGAAGTAGCGGTTGTCCTCGGGTTCCACCACCTGCACTTGTTCGAAACCGTGAGCGTCAAGATGGGTGCGTAGGTTGTCGAGGAACTTCGTGTGGTCCGCATCCACCGTGAAGCGCAACTGGCATGTCGCTTTGGCGTTGGGTTGTACACCGTTGACCGGATTTTCAGGCTGTCCGGTGATGAACGCCAGCACGATGAAGCTGGTCCAACCGAACATTTTCTCAGCCCGGCTTAACCCCGGTTCACCCCAGTCTGGGTCGATGTCGGGGAAGTCGTTGCCAGGATCGACGTGGCAATCCTTAAACAGCGCACGGACGTTCGCGGGAATTTCCTCAGGCGTCCAGCCCGGCACCTTGATTTGGCCTTTCTCGTTGACGATGCTGGCAATGGCATGCGCCAAAATCACGCCTGGGTCCGAGAGCACGCCGCCCCAATGCCCCGAGTGACGGCTGCCTTCGCGCAGGTCCACTATCAGTTCGAAGTTGATGGAGCCTCGGTTGCCGAGTTTGATGTCGGGCCGTTCGATCCTCATGCGCGGACCGTCGGATGCAATGAGCATATCAGCGGCCAACAAATCTTTCTGCTGTTCGACGAACAGATCGAGACCGGGCGAGCCGATCTCCTCACCCATATCGAGCAGGATTTTCGAATTGAAGCCATGCTGCCCGCGTGTCTCCAGCACACGTTCCAGCGCTGCCATGATGATCGAGTGCTGGGCCTTGTTGTCGGCGGTGCCGCGCCCGTACCAGCGAGACCCATCTACCTTTAAATTCCAAGGCCCGTCGCCCTCCGTCCACAATTCGTCCAAACCGAGCACCACGTCGCCATGGCCGTAGGTGAGCAGTGTCGGCAGATTGTCGTCCTCAATCCGTTCGGCCACTAAAAACGGCCAACCGCCGCGTGGACTGGGGTTGTCGTGGATCGACCAACGATAACCCATGCGTTCAACGGCGGGCGCAATATTGTCCGTGAGATAACGCATGAGGTCGGGTTGCCGGGTGGGATTCGCGCTTTCAGTAGGAATGGCGACCCGGGCGGCAAGCGTATCTTTGAACGCTCCGCTGGCGTAATGGTCCTCGGCTGCGGCAATGGCCGCAGCGCGCGCGGCGGAATTCGACATGATGATTTTCTCCCCCCTGAAACGGCAGTATTGTAACCCCGGTCACTCAACAGCACTTTCAAGTGATGATACTATTGTTGTAACGCGGGAACGAAAATACCGGAGTTTCTATCCAGTGAGCACAACTCTATTCCGTGAGAGAACGACCGGCAATCTGATTGCGATTGGGTTGCGTTGCCGCTGCCCGCGATGCGGAAAGGGTAAAATCTTCGAGCGCTTTCTCAAGTTCGCGGATACATGCCCCGCATGCGGGTTGGGTTTCGCTGGCCACGATGTTGGTGACGGGCCGGTGGTTCCCGCCATGCTACTGATCGGCACGATCATCGTCGCCGCTGCGATTTATGTGGAGTTTACGTTTGAGCCGCCGGTGTGGGTACACGCCGTCCTGTGGACACCGATGGTATTTGCTTTGGTGTTGGCGGTGCTGCCGCCCCTGAAAGGTCTCAGTTTGGCCTTGCAGCACCGCTACCGGTCCACCGAGGAACCAGGGCAACTCGGCGGCACCTGAGACTTACGATTTAGGTCGCACCTTGACCCGATCCGTCACCGACTGAATGCCCTCGATCCCCTTGACGATACCTATCGCCTTGGACTTCTCAGCGCTGGTGAATGCGCGGCCAAACAGAAATACGTGCCCCTGCACCGAACGCCAGCGGAAGTTGGTGACATTGACGCCTTTGCCGTCCAGTAGAAGGCCGTTGATTTTAGTGTCGATCACGGTGTCATCGACAAAGCCCTCGACGGCGCCCTTCTTTTGCGACACTGGCTTGATCACCATGATCTCGTTGATCACCTTCTTGACGCCCTCGACGCCGCCGGCAAGCTTGCCGGCTTTCGACTTGAGCTCGGTTTTCTCAACGACACCCGTCAACATGACATCTTGCTCATAAACATCGGCGTTGATGGAGATGACCTCGCTGCCCATTTTGTCGATCACATCGACGGTGATCTTGGTCTTGATCTCCGCGTCTTTGGCGATGTCTTCGGCACTGCGGTCCTCGACAGCGGCTTCCACCGCACCTTTGATGATCGATAGCGGATTGAACTGTGCCGATGCGGGCAGGGACAAGCTAACGGTCGCGAGTGCGGCAATCAGTGATAAGACAATACGGGCCATGGTGACCTCCCTTAACGGTGTTTCCAGTCGGCTTTGCGTTTTTCGGCGAACGCGGCCATGCCTTCTTTCTGATCTTCCGTGGCGAACGTGGCGTGGAACATTCGGCGTTCAAAGCGGATGCCCTCGGCCAGCGTTGTTTCGTAAGCGCGATTGACCGATTCCTTGGTGATCATCGTTGCCGGGCGCGACATGGAGGCAATTTTGCCGGCAGCTTTCATGACGGTGTCCATCAATTCAGCCAACGGCACCACGCGGGCCACGAGCCCGGCGCGCTCGGCTTCTTCAGCATCCATGAAGCGTCCCGTCAGGCAGAGGTCCATGGCTTTGGATTTACCGATGTAGCGCGTCAGGCGTTGCGTGCCACCAGCGCCCGGCAGAATGCCAAGGGTGATTTCAGGCTGGCCGAACTTGGCGTTGTCGGCGGCGATGATCATGTCGCACATCATGGCGAACTCACAGCCGCCACCAAGTGCGAACCCGGCTACCGCTGCGATGACCGGTTTGCGGCACTGCGAAAGGCGTTCCCAGTCCTTGGTGACGAAATCTTCCTTGTAAGCGTCCATAAAGGTCTTGGGCTGCATTTCCTTGATGTCGGCGCCAGCGGCGAAGGCCTTCTCGGAACCGGTAACCACCAGGCAGCCGATTTCGTCGTCGGCCTCGAACTCGTCGACCACCCCGGCCACTTCGCGAGTCAAGCCAGCGCAAAGTGCATTCATGGCTTCCGGGCGGTTGAGCGTGATGATGCCGACGTTGTCGCGTTTTTCAACGGTGATGAATTCATATGACATGGGATATCTCTCTGCTTGCTGGTAGGGCTTGGGAAATTTGAAATTTCCCAGACTCTTACCCGTCTGTAGGGGTTCCGCCAAGCGTCATTTTGCAGTGCAATAAAATGAAGCTCAGTCTTGCGCCCCTTCGCCGAGGCATTCACGCAGACGTGCGGCCAGTGCTCCCAATTCGAACGGCTTGGCGATCATTTGCGTGTCTCCGTCGATCAGGTTTTTGTCGGCGAAATGATCGGCGCTGTATCCTGACGTGAATAGTACAGGCACGCTGGGTCGGTGTTTTTTGATTTCACGCACAGCTTCGGGACCTGACATTCCGCCTGGCAGGAATACATCAGAAAAGATCATATCGAACGGTTCTTCACTGAGACCGATTTCCACTGCCTCGTGCCCGGTCGTTGCCTGCACGATTCCGTATCCCAATTGTTCCAGTAATTCGACCGTCACCGCCCGCACATTGGCATCGTCTTCGATTACGAGAATTCGCTCGCCGCTTGCCGACGCGGCTGGGCGCTCGCCCTTCAATGGTTTTGGTGTCTCTCTAGTATCGGGTTCTACAGCCGGAAGGTATAAACGTACCGTCGTTCCTTCTCCGACCTCACTGTAAATGCGCATCTGTCCGCCCGATTGTTTGGTGAAGCCGTAGATCATGCTGAGGCCCAATCCGCTTCCTTGCCCGGTTTCCTTAGTTGAGAAAAACGGCTCCACGGCACGTTCTAAAACTTCGGCTGTCATGCCCGAACCTGTATCGCTGACGGCGATCATGACGTAGCTACCGGGCTTTAGATCCTCGAACTGCCGCGTGTAGAGGCGGTCGAGGATGATGTTGTCGGTCTCCACCCAAAGCGTGCCGGCACCGCCCATGGCATCGCGGGCATTGATGGCGAGATTGATCAGAGCGTTCTCAAGCTGGCCGGGGTCCACATTCATGCGCCATAGGTGATTGCCGAACCTGGTTTCCACTGCAATGTCGACCCCCAGCGTCCGGCGCAGCAGGTCTGTCAAGTCCTCGATCAATGCGTTGGCATCGACAATCTCGGAAACCAGAGCTTGCCGGCGTCCGAAAGCAAGCAGGCGCTGGGTCAACTCGCCGCCGCGCTTGGCTGCACGCAGCGCCGAGCCGACCAGTTTCTGCTCGCGTTCTCCCGAAGTTCGTCCTTCCAGCAAGCTGAGGCTGCCGACCATAATGGCCAACAGGTTGTTAAAGTCGTGCGCCACCCCACCGGTAAGTTGGCCGATGGCCTCCATTTTCTGTGCTTGGTGAAGTTGCGCCGCCGCCAATCCACGTTCCGTGATGTCACTGGCGGCAATAAAAAACCCGGTAACCGTATCGTGGGCATCGACATTGGGCGTAAAGGTGACCTCAAGGACGCGCGCGCCTCGGTAGCCCGGCAGCGAAGCTCCGCCCTTATAGGGAATGCGGGCTTCGAACCGCGCAGGTTTGCCCGCCAGCACGGCCTCGACCTCCTGCACGTGCCCGACGACCACATGGTCTTGCATCATCTCACCGACGCGTTTGCCACGCACCTCAGCTTGCGAGAGCTGTAGCCAATCTTCGAATGTCCGGTTAATCAGTTGATATCGGCCGTCCTGCCCCACGTAGGCGATCAACAAAGGCACGGTGTCGACCACGCGCTGCAATTCCTGCGCACGTTGTTTCATTTCCGTGATGTCCGTGACAACACTGACGATGGAGCCATCTGGCGTGGCATCGTCGCGGATCAACAGCCAACGACCGCTCCGATTGACCTCAATGGGATCGCCTGACGCGCGATGCTCGGCAACGCGACGCGCAATCCACTTTTCTCGCACATCCGGCGCCGGCGGATCGTCCATGAGGTCGAAAACGGCGCGCAAGAAATCGGCGTAGGAGGTGCCACGTACCAAACGCACAGCGGCGGGCCCGGCTTGTTCACGGTAGCGTTGGTTGCAGAGGACGAAGCGGTCTTCTGCATTCCAAAACGCGATCCCGTCGGTGACGTGTTCCATGGCGTCGAGAAATCGCAGTGTGGATTCGACGGCCTCTTCACGTGCGCGCACTTCCGCAGTGATATCCGTGCCGGTACCCCGGTAGCCGGTGAAATGACCTTCGTCGTCGAATTTCGGCATGCCGCTCAACCGGAACCAGTGTTCGACCCCGTCGGCCCCTTTTTCCATGTAGGTAAAATCCCGAAATGGGCGCTGACGTTTGAGGTTAATCAAGTGTGAGCGCCATTCGGGGCTGTCGGGCTCAGCTTCCGCCAATAAATCCTGGCGTCGATCCAAAAAATCCTCAGGTGTCAGCCCGGATAGCTCATAAAACCGGTCCGACGCGTAGATGAAGCGAAGTTCAGAATTCATTTCCCATAGCCAGTCAGAAGCGGCATCGGAAAAATCCTGCAGACGTTCAGCGCTTTCTCGTCCGGCTTTCATACTGGCGGCCAAGCCGCGAATGAGCGTCCGCTCTGCGACGGTGCTCGCGCCCACGCCGGCGGCGAGGGCGGTCACGGCGACCAGGGCGGCGAAAGGCAAAACAAATGGGTTCGTCACGAAGAACACTGTGACCACAGCGATCCACACCGCCAAGGCCAGCAAAAACCGGCCGCGAGCACGGCGCAATTGCCTTTCATCTGGCAGCGAGGTTGTAAGGACTTCAGACACGGTGGTAGTTTAACCGGGGTTGGCACATAAATACCAACCTTGGCGTAGATATCGAAATTTCGCCAAAATCATACGCGCAGGTTTCCGGGGGGAGGCTGGCCTTATGGCCGAAGAATCAAGAGTTCTGATCGTCGACGACGAGCCCGATATCCGCGAAATCGTTGGCTTGATGCTGGAAGATGCGGGCTACAAAGTGTTTTCATTGCCGTCCGGCGAAGGTTTGGTCGATATGGTGCGGGACGAAGGTATTGACCTCGTCATATTGGACCTCGGCCTTCCTGGCGCTGATGGTTTGACCCTGACGCGTGAGTTGAAGGCGCAATCGGATGTGGGTGTGGTGATTTTGTCGGGCCGGGCCGAAACAACGGAAAAGATTATCGGGCTCGAGGTTGGTGCCGATGACTACCTCGCCAAGCCGTTCGAGCCGCGCGAACTGTTGGCCCGGGTGCGTAGTGTTCTGCGCCGCCTTGCCGCAATGCCGAAAACCGAAGTCGGGCAATCGGATGTGCCCACCGAGATCCAGCGTTACACGTTCAGGGATTGGCAATTCGACGTGCTGAGCCGTACCCTGACGAGCCCCGACGGCGACACGGTCACACTCTCCAGCGGCGAGTTCAATTTGTTGAAAGCTTTGGTTGAGCATCCCAATCGGGTGCTCAGTCGCGACCAATTGCTCGATTTCACGCATGGTATGGATACGCCGGCCTTTGATCGCAGCGTCGATGTGCAGGTGGTTCGGCTGAGGAAGAAAATCGAACCCAACCCGCAAAAACCGGAATTCATTAAGACAGTGCGTAACGCTGGCTATATTTTCGCCACCAAGGTGGAGCGATCTTAGCCAAACTGTATCATTGAGTCGCCGCACCTTCGTGCAACAGCCAATCGACGAACCGCCTGGTGCCGTGGCCTACGCGGCGCCTTTCGGGCCAGAGTGCATAATAGCCGAGATTGCGGACCAAGGGGCGTTCGAACGGGCGCACCAGCGAACCTGCACTGAATGCATCGTCGAGTAGATTGACCTGGCCCATGGCGACACCAATACCTTCAATGGCGGCTTGGTAGGCCAACAACGAACTTTCGAAATATTGGTCGCGCTCGCCGCTCGGTTTCGCCGAACCGACGGATCGCAGCCAATCGGACCAATCACGATTGCGATAGCGGGTCTGCAGGATGGGTGCGCGTGCGAGATCGTCGCTGGTGCGCAGACCTCCGAGTTGTTCGATCAGGCGGGGGCTGCACACTGGTTCGATGACGTCGGGAAACACTAACGCCATTTCCATATCTGGCCAATGGCCATCACCGAATTGAATGGCAATGTCGATATCGTCGCGCGAAAAATCAACCCGGCCGACACCGGTTTGCAGGCGCACGTTGCAATCGGGGTGTTCGAGACTGAACTGCGCCAGCCTAGGCAGCAGCCAACGTGCTGCGAACGTCGGGTACACCTGAACGCGGATGGTCCGCGGATCATTGCCGCTGGCCAACTGCCGGGTGGCTTGCTCAATGGTATCGAAGGCAGCGGCAATATCGCGGTGATAGCGCCGCCCGGCATCGGTCAGACGCACCCGGCGTCCCCGGCGTTCGAACAAGTGCACGCCCAGCGCATTCTCCAATACCGCCACTTGTCGACTGACGGCGGCTTGGCTGACGCCAAGGCTCTCTGCCGCAGCGGTGAAACTACTCAGCCCGGCGGCGACGGAGAATGTATGCAGTGGATTGAGCGGAGGAAGCATGAAAATTTATAGCATATAATTATGAATAGATAACTATTGGTTTGTGGAAAAACGCTGAAAAATACCGATAATCTATCTTCTATAAGATTTCTCAAACCTTTCTAGAGAACATAATATTATGATGAATTTTGAATTGAGCGATGAGCAGCGCATGTTTCGTGATTCCGTCAAAGGATTCGCTGAACGCCATTTGGCCGCAGACGCCCTGGCACGCGCCCACTCCGACGGTTTTCCGCACGATGTTGCCAAAATGCTGGCTGAACAGGGGTTGTTGGGCATTACCATCGCGGAAGAAGCAGGTGGCATCGGCGGAACGCTGATGGATGCGGTGATTGCCATCGAGACCGTTGCGGGTATCTGCCCGCGCAGTGCCGATGTGATTCAGGCCGGTAATTTCGGTGCCATTCGTACGCTCGCCGAATATGCCACCGACGACCAACGTAAACGTTTTCTGGCGCCGCTATTAGCGGGCGAAAAACTGATTACGGTCGGTATGACTGAGCCCGAAGCCGGTTCCGCCGTGACCGATTTGGTGACTTCTGCAACGCCTGACGGCGAGGGGTTTCGGATTAACGGAACCAAGGTGTTCGGCACTCACAGCGCCTTGGCAGACTATGTGCTGGTCTACGTGCGGTTTGGCCCCGGTGTGGGCGGCATCGGATCGGTGGTTATTGAGAAGGGAATGGATGGCTTCACGCACGGCCAGCCGGTGCGCTATCTCGGTGGCGAGGAATGGGCGCAGCTTTACTTCGACAATGTCTACGTCGGCCCTGATAACGTTATTCTCGGTGAGGGCGGCTTCAAGAAACAGATTGCCGGGTTTAATGTCGAGCGCATCGGCAACTCGACGCGCTCATTGGCGCTCGGACAATTGGCTTTCGATATCGCCCGCGACCACGCGCTGGAGCGCAAACAGTTTGGGCGACCGTTGTGTGAGTTCCAGGGCTTGCAATGGAAGTTCGCGGAGTTGAAGGTGCAATTGGATGCAGCGCGTCTGTTGCTGTACCGCGCCGCTACAAACGCCGATGCCAATGTTACAGGGGGGCTGCCGTCCGCAGAGGAAACAACCATGGCTAAATATGCCTGCAATCAGGCTGGATTTGCCGCCGCCAACGAGGCCATGCAGGTCTTGGGGGCCGCTGGCTACAGCCAAGACAGCATGGTGGAATATTGCTTCCGGCGTACGCGTGGCTGGCAGATTGCCGGCGGGTCGTTGGAAATTCTAAAAAATCGCCTGGCCGAGATCGTCTTCGACCGGCGCTTTCCGCAGCGGTCGCCGAAATGAGTGAGCGCTCGTTCGCCGACGCCTTGCTGCGACCAAAAGCCGTCGCAGTTTATGGGGCATCAGGTGACCCGAATAAGAACACAGGGCGTCCGCAACGTTTTTTGAAAACGCATGGTTATACTGGTCGTGTAGTGCCGATAAATCCGAACCGCGCCGAAGTGCAGGGTGAGAGCGCGTACCCCAAACTCACCGATGCACCGCCGGGCGTCGAGCACGCATTGATCATGGTGCCAAAGGCCGCCGTGCTAGCGGCGGTCGAGGATTGCGCTGCTGCGGGGGTTCGCGTTGCTTCCATCTATACC
This sequence comes from Rhodospirillaceae bacterium, assembly GCA_018698795.1. GTDB lineage: Bacteria > Pseudomonadota > Alphaproteobacteria > Rhodospirillales > Casp-alpha2 > TMED8. The sequence continues at coordinate 20,981 of JABIPG010000184.1, read as the reverse complement.
GATGGCTTTGCCGAGACCGGTGCTGCGGGCGTGGCTGAGCAGCAGAAGATAGTTGCCGCCGCCCGTGCCCGCGGCATGCGGATCATCGGCCCCAATTCCATGGGTATCATTGATCTCAACACGTCAATGACGCTCTCCATCAATGCGATTCTAGAGATGGAGAACTTGCCGGCTGGGCGCTTGGGTGTGATCTCGCAAAGCGGGTCGCTGTTGGGCGCGTTGATGTCGCGCGGCGCGGCGCGGGGCATGGGCTTTTCGTCGCTGCTCTCAATCGGCAACGAAGCCGACCTGGGTGTTGGTGAATTGGTTGATGTGCTGGTCGATGAAGAGAATACCGACGCTATCTTGTTATTCCTGGAAGGTATCCGCGATGCTCAGGCCCTAGGCCGTGCCGCCAGGCGCGCGCATGCCGTCGGCAAGCCGGTCATTGTCTATAAGCTTGGGCGGTCCGATGTGGGTCGCGAACTGGCAGTGTCGCATTCGGGTGCTGTGGCCGGACCGGATGCTGCCATCGATGCGCTGCTCAAACATCATGGCATCATGCGGGTCGATATGATGGAAGCGCTGCTTGAATTGCCGGGATTGGCCTTGGGGTCGAAAACGGTAGGCGGTAACCGCGTGGCCGTAGTGACCACCACCGGCGGCGGCGCAGCCATGGTCGTAGACCGCTTGGGTGCGGCAGGTATGGAGTTGGTGCCGGCCCCTGAACGGCTGCACGTGAAATTCGCCGAGTTCGGTCTTAGCTTGGGCAACGGGCGACTCATTGATCTGACCATGGCCGGCACTCGCGAAGGCGTCTACGGTGCCGCGCTGGAGATTTTGCTCACCGACGACAATATCGATGCGGTGGTGGCCGTGGTCGGCTCATCCGGGCAGTTCCACCCCGAACTGGCAGTGGCGCCGATTGTCGATGCGCCAAAAACCGGCAAACCGCTGGCGGCCTTTATTGCGCCGAACGCGCCTGAATCACTAGCGCGATTGGCCGAAGGCGGTGTCGCGGCATTCCGTACACCTGAGGCTTGCGCCGATGCCGTGCGGGCGTTGTTGCAGCACCAACCCCCCGCGCCAGAAACTCAAATCTCTCCGCCAAAAGTTTCCGCTGTTGGGGCCGGCGCGAGTGAAACATTGGACGAGGCCGCATCGCGTCAGGTGTTGATGGATCTAGGTATTGCGGTTTCGGCCTCGATCGTGCTCGCTGGGCCGGAAGCCGAAATCCCGTCGGACATCGCGTATCCGGTGGCGGCAAAGGTGGTGTCGCCCGATCTGCCACACAAAACCGAGGCCGGTGCTGTGGCGCTCGGCTTGCAAAATGCAGCGGGACTCAAACAAGCCATGAGCGCTATTTGGCAATCGGCAGCGGCCTACGCACCTGCTGCAAAGCTTGAAGGCATCTTGGTCGAGCCGATGATTGACGCCTTGGCGGAGGTTCTGTTGGGTTACCGGTTGGATGCCGAGGCCGGCCCCGTGGTGGTGGTGGGCATGGGCGGCGTGTTGACTGAAATATACGAAGATGCGGCTGTGCGCCCGGCTCCTGTCGACGATGCCGGCGCACGCGCGATGATCGAAGAGGTCAAGGGCCTAGCGGTGATCAGGGGGTACCGCAACCTACCCATGGGCGATGTGGGTGCGCTGGCGGCGGCGGTCGCGGCGATGTCGCGCCTTGCAATGGTGCAAACGCCTCGCATCGTAGAGGCGGAAATCAATCCGTTGATGGTTCAGGGCGAAGGCAACGGCGTGATCGCGGTGGACGCACTGGTGCGGCTTGGCGCATAATCCGCGCGATTTTAAGACGGAGAAGACGAAGATGACCGACCAGCGCGCTATTCTTGTGATATGTGATGGGCTTAGGGCCGACCTGCTGCGACCTGAGTGGACGCCGAACCTTTGCCGGCTGATGGGCCAGGGAACGCATTTTGCTAACCATCGTGGCGTTTTTCCCTCGACCACGCGAACGACATCGGCCTCCATTGCTACCGGCTGCCACCCAGCCAAACACGGCTTGCAAGGCAATGCCGTGGCATTGGACGAAGGCGCGGGTTTGGTGCCGTTGACAGCTGGCGCGCCGGATTTCCGGGAGCGATTACTTAATGCCACCGGCAAGACATTACGGGTGCCGACGATCGCGGAACGGGTGAAGGACCATGGCGGAAGTATCGTATTTTCCAACGTCTCTCCGGGTGCGGCCTATTTCCAAGATCCCGACGGGCACGGCCACGTCTATCATCGAAGCGGCTCATTCGCGCCTGGCTTGGTGGCGATTGAGGGTGGCGATCATCTGGATGTTTCCCACGATTTCGACGGTGACACGGCCATGACGAAACGTTTCATTGATGAGGTGGTGCGTGGCCGCCAACCGCGCACAGCGGTCCTGTGGCAGTGTGAGCCCGACCATTCCCAACATGAGTATCAACTGGGGTCTCCTGAACATTTGGCTGCTTTGAGTGCGGCCGATGCTAACGCCGGTCGGGTCGCCGACGCGGTGGCTGAATTGAACGGTGCCGGTGAAGATATCTTGCTGTTGATCGGCTCCGATCATGGCCACGAGACGGTCGGGCGGATCATTAATCTGGAAGCAGCCTTGATCGATGCGGGTTTCAAGGACGCACCTGAGTCCCACGACTGCGTCGTCGCCTCGCAAGGCTTGAGCGCCTACATTTATCTGGCCGACACCGCCCGCGATAGGTTGGCGGCTATTCTTGAATGGCTGCCAGGACTCGACGGCGTCGGCACCGTGCATGCCGGTGAAGGTTTGGCGGCGCTGGGTCAGCGCACCGATGGCGCGCTGGCGATTGCCGTGGATGGTGCAAAATCCGACGCGAAAAACGAATTCGGCATTGCCGGCATCAGTGACGCCTTTTTTAACCGCTTCAGCACGGAGACGGCACCCGGAAATGGTCAGCACGGCGGCTTGGGCATCAATGAGCAAAACCCATTTTTGATCGCTATTGGCAGCGGCTTTGTGTCCGGAACTGAGAGCCAGGCGAAAACCTCGGCTGTCGATGTGGCGCCGACAATCCTAAGCCACCTTGGCTTGCCGGTGGATGGTATGGACGGCGCTGCCCTGCAATCGGCATGACAACGGGGCCGGCGCTACCAGCCGATACTGATAACCCGTGGGTCCGACGTCTACCAATTCTGATCGGCTCGCACGTGGTCGGCACTGTGAATGTGGTTTCAGTGATGGCCATGGCGCCGTCGATCACCGGCGAACTGGGGCTCTCGGCGGCGTTATTCGGCACATTTGTTTCTGCATATTACGGCGCGCAAGCGATGGGGTCATTGCCTGCAGGCTCGATTACAGACCGCTTCGGAATCGGTCGTGCGCTGGTGATAGCGCACGCCATGATGATCGTCGGCGCTTTGGTGATTGCGCTGGCGCCCAGTTATGCGACCTGCATCGGCGGCATGATGTGCATGGGGTTGGGGTATTCCATGACCAACCCGTCTACGGCGCGCGGCGTGCTGGATTGGTTTCCGGCTGAGCGCCGAGGGCTTGCCATGGGACTTAAGCAAGTAGGCGTGCCCATCGGCGGCGTACTGGCCGCCGGCAACGGGGCACTGGCAGCCTATGTGCATTGGCAATCGCTGATGTATGGCGTGGCGGTACTGATCGCGCTGAACGGAATATTGTGCTTTAGCCTATTCCGGTTCGACCGCCAGGTGCCGCCAGAGCACCGACGCAACCCGCTGGCCAATATTGGCGAAGTGCTGCGCGATAGAAACTTCTGCATCTATACCGTGCTCTCGGGAATGCTGAACGTGGGGCAGACCAATTTCTTTGGATTCCTTACGTTATTTCTGACTGAGGCGGTGCGCGCCAGCCAACCCATGGCCGGTTTTGCCATGGGTTTGGCGCAGACCGCCAGCGCCTTGGCACGGATTGGCTGGGGCTCGGTCAGTGACAAAGCCTTCGGTGGGCGTCGAACCGTTCTGAAAGCCTGGATTTGCGGGGCGGCGGCAGTGTTGCTGGTATTGATGGCCTGGGTGTCTGATTGGGCGGCGGATGGCGGCATATGGATCGCACTGGCCCTGACGGCCGGGCTGGGTATTACGATCGCATCCTTCGCACCTGTTAGTCAGGCTATTTCCGTCGAGGCGGTGCCGGCGCGCCTTGCGGGCTCGGCCGTCGGGTTCAACATGGTCGGCGTGCATATTGGTGGGTTTTTGGGGCCAGTGATGTTCGGCGCAGCGCTTGATGCCTTTGGCGGTGACTATGCCGCAGGTTGGCTAATAACAGCGGCAGTAACAGCGCTGGGCGTGGCGTTGCTGGTGTTCGCGTTCCGCGAGGGTCGGCGGCCTGAATGAACAATGAGGCCATGAACGTCGGGCCGATAGGTTCCAATCCGTGGCGGGGGCCGTTGGTGCTGCTGACGCTGGCGCATGTTATGGGTACGGTGGGGTATGTGTCGGTCATGGCCATGGCGCCGGTGATCCGTGAAGACCTCATGCTCAACGCTACGCAGGTGGGATCGTTCATGTCGGCGTTTTATTTTGCCCTGGCGCTCAGCGCGCTGCCGTCGGGAACGGTCGTCGATCGCACTGGTGTCGGCTGGGCGTTGGTGATTTCGATGGTTTTGTTGGCGCTGGGGGCGGCAGGGTTCGCCATGGCGGACAGTTACATCGCTGGCGTCGCATCGACCTTCGTCATGGGATTGGGTTATGGGTTGGTCAATCCGGCGACGGCGAAGGGGGTGCTGGATTGGTTTAAGCCCGAACATCGCGCCACGGCCATGGGTGTCAAACAGACCGGCGTACCCATCGGCGGCTTGTTGGCATCAGCGTCGGCAGCTGTTGTGGTCGTCGCACCCTGGCGCGGCGTGCTATGGGCCTTTGCGGCAGCGACGCTGTTGCTAGGTTTGGTGTGGTGGCGCCACGCGGAAAATCCGCGCGGAAGGCGGCCAGGGGGACTTCCGGCCATGTTGATGGATATCCGTACGGTGGCTGTGAACCGCGGCGTTGCAGCCATGAACGGCGCAGGGCTTTGCTTCAATGGGGCTCAACAATCGATGACCACCTATCTGACGCTGTTTCTGCGTGACGTTGCGGGCAGCAGTCAACCGTTCGCCGGGTTTTGCCTGGGCGTGGCGCAGGTCACGGGTGCTGCGGGGCGGATTCTATGGTCGATTGCCAGCGACCGTGTGACCCGTGGGCGGCGTAAGGGTGTCATGGTGATGATGATGAGCGGCGGCGTGGTCACTTGTACGCTTGCCGCCATGGTTGGCGAAGCCTGGCCGGCGGTCGTGCTTGTTGCGTTGGCCGCCGGCGCCGGCGCGACCATTCTGGCTTACGCACCGCTGCTGCACACGGTTTGCGCCGAAGCGGTGAAGCCGGAACTGGCGGGAGCGGCCATCGGCTCCAATCTGTTGGCGACATCCGTCGGCGGTACCGTTGGTCCGTTGGTGTTCGGTGCCATCGTTGATGCGACAGGCGGCTACACGGCGGCCTGGATTGTCGCAGGTGCGGTGATTGGGATCGGCGTGTTGATCACCGCATTTGGACTCAGGGAGCCGGCTTCCTAAACCAAACCCTCAACATTGCCATGATTGAGGACGGACAACCGCTGGATCGATTTTTCGGCGATCATATCAGCGCTGCCAACATCGTACTTCTTGTAGTGCGGTGTTTCGCGGTGATGATCGAGTGACCCGGCCGAGGTATAGACTTCGAAGAAGTGGAAGGTATCGGCATCGTCTTCCGCTTGGATGACGTGAAATTCATGGCATTCGGGCTCGTCGCGCACAGCGGCGGCGGCGTTTTCCAGTATAAGCGGTTTAAAGGCTTCGGCGTTGCCGGGCTTCAGTTTGACGGTCACGAAAATGGCGAAATGGCTCACGGTGATCTCCCTGGTATGGCGTCTGATATCGTTATACTCACCATTATTAGCGGGATTTGCACCAAGCCAAAAGACCCCCTAAATTACGCTCCCCATTACCGGGAAGAGATCATCAGGAAGGGACACCTCATGGCCGCAACTAGAACCGTTATTCGCACCGCCGATGTGTGCGATGATCATCCGGAAGCCCGGGTGTGTGAATCGCAGTTCCGGGACTACGCCGGACGCGAGGATTTCCACGGCGAGGTGGTGACTTTCGCGACATTTGAAGACAACAAAGGCGTTCGTGATGCCCTTGTGCAGGGTGGCAATGGAAAGGTTCTGGTCGTGGATGGGCGCGGCTCCATGCGCCGGGCGCTGTGTGGCGGCAATATCGCCGCGCTGGCATGTGAACATGGCTGGGCCGGGTTGATCTTCAACGGGGCCATCCGAGACAGCCACGAATTCACGGAGTTGGATTTCGGTGTCAAAGCAGTGGGCGCGACAGCCATGCGACCGCGCACTGATGGCATCGGCCGGCAGGGGGAAGTGCTCAACATAGGCGGCATCGTCATTCGTCCGAAAGAATATATCTATGCCGACCGGGACGCGGTGGTGGTGTTGGCAAAACCGGTTCACGGGTAAAGGGGCGAGGTATGGTCGACGACGGCACGATTAAGGATTTTCAGCAGTTCGAAACCCTGCACGAGTTCGCCAAGGTGGCGAGAGATAAGCTTAGCATTGAGACTTGGGACTACCTAATGGGCGGCGCCGATACCGAGACCACGTTGAAGCGCAACCGATTGGCGCTCGACACGGTGGGGTTTCGGCCTCGCGTCATGCGCGATGTGGAACACATCAATTGCGGTGGGCGGTTTTTGGGGCAAGACCTGAAGCTTCCGATCATCTTGGCGCCCGTTGGCGCGTTGCAAGATTTTGACCCGGACGGCGGTGTCGCACCGACGCTTGCGGCTGCCGACGCGGGCGTGCTGCACATGTTGTCGTCGCGGGCCGAGCCCGGCCTGGAAGCGGTTGCGGAAGCCATCGAATACCCCAAGCTTTTTCAGCTTTATGTGCGCGGGGCCCCCGATTGGGTCGATGACCATATCAAACGCGCCATGGCGGCGGGCTATGTCGGCTTCGCATTCACGGTCGATTTGGATTACTACGGCCGGCGCGAACGCGATTTGGCGAAGCGCTACCGCACCACGTCGAGGCGTGAGAAACAGGCAGTTGAGTGGCAGTACCGGTTTACCTGGGATGACGTCAAACGCATCAAGGACAAGTTCGATATCCCGCTGATATTGAAAGGCATTGCCACTGCGGAGGATGCGGCACTTTGCGTCGAGCACGGCATCGATGTTGTGTATGTTTCTAACCACGGTGGCCGGCAATTGGATCATGGCCGCGGCGGGCTTGATGTCTTGCCCGAAGTCATCAAGGCGGTCGATGGCAAGGCCGAGGTCGCCGTTGATGGCGGCTTTATGCGCGGCAGTGACGTGGTTAAAGCCATGGCCATGGGTGCCGATGCCGTTGGGCTTGGGCGACTGCAAGGCATGGCCTTGGGCGCTGATGGTCGCGCCGGTGTGGTTCGTATGCTGGAATTGCTGGAGACCGAGATCAAGATTTGTCTCGGCCTCCTAGGCGTGACGTCATTCGATCAGTTGGATGAAAGCTATCTGCACGCCGTCGCTCCGGTAGAATTGCCGGGCCCCCTTAGTGCGTTCCCGCTTCTGTTCGAAGATTACCTGTGCGACAGCTAAGTCATTCGCCATCACGCAGGTATTTGTAGACCAGCGTGAAGTCCGAATCAGGCAGAGCTTCGTTGGTTTCATTCCAAATGCCGCCGACAGTGTCGGCCACACGGGTCGGTGTGCCTGCGGCTTTGGCATTTTCCACAAAAAGGTTCACGTCCTTGGTCAGCAGCGCCGTTGCGAACCCGGCATCAAAGGTTTCAGTCAAAACGCGGTTCGGGAATTTATCCGAGGTCGCGGTGTTCTGGCCGGTGGAGACGTTGACCACGTCGAGCATGGTTTTCATATCCACCCCCTGCGAAAGCCCGTAGAGAACGGCTTCCGTTGTGGCTGCCATGGCCGTGCCCGACAGGAAGTTGTTGAGGATTTTCACCGCCTGTCCTTGGCCCGGCTCGTCGCCTACATGGAAGGGGTTTTTGGCGAAGGCATAGAGGACATCGTCGTGAACGTCTTTGGTGGCCTTATTGCCGGCCATCATGATGGTGATGGTGCCTGCCTTGGCGCCGGCTTGTCCGCCCGAGACGGGGGCATCCATATAGGTAATGCCGGCGGCCTTGCAGCGTGCGGCGGCATCGCGTGCGGCTGCCGGACCGATCGTCGAGAGATCAATGATCACACCGACCCGTCGATCACTGACGGCAACGATTTCATCGACGACGGAAAGCGATACTTTGCCGTCCGGAACGGACAGGAAAATCGTATCGCAGCTTGCCGCCAACGCCGCCGTATCGCCGATAATATGCGTGTTCTCAGGCGCGCGATCCTGCGTGCCAGCTTTATCATAAACACTCAAGTCAAACCCGCCTTTTGCGATGTTTTCGGCCATTGGGCCGCCCATCTGGCCGAGGCCGATAAATCCCAGTTTTTCCGGTTTCATGTTTATTCCTTGTCCATGCTGGAGGGATCGATATCCAATTCGGCGAGCGCCTCACGCGCCACACGGAAAGCATCGATGGCGGCGGGGACGCCGCAATAAATCGAGATTTGGATGAGAATTTCGCGCAGCTCCTTAAGGCTCAGTCCATTGTTGATGGCGCCCTTGAAATGCAGCTTGAATTCGTGTGGTCGGTTCAGCGCCGCCAGCATGCCGAGGTTGAGGATCGAGCGGTCGCGTTTTTCCAACAAACCACGCCCCCAGCTGCCGCCCCAAGCATATTCGGTGACCATCTGCTGGAAATCCCGATTGAAATCATCGGCACCGGCGAGTGATTTGTTGACATATTCCTCGCCCAATACCTCGGTCCGGCACTTCAGTCCGGCCTCGAACTGCTCTTTCGACATCTTAATTCTCCTTGAAAACGCTATTCTTATCATCAGAGTTCTGACGGGGCGATATAAGCGCTTCTGGGTATTGAAAAAAAGTGCAAAGATATTATCTGCACTTGGTGGTGGTCCCTGGGGGAGATCATTTGAGTTTTGAGAATTGACAGGTCGCGGTGGGATATCTACCGTGCGGGTTGCCGTTCACAATAATAAGCAAGGAACGGCGGTAATACAGGGAGGATACGTGGCGACTCTTCTAGAGATCGACCGCCTGAAGACACAGTTTTTCACCTCGGCCGGCGTCGTAAAGGCGGTCGATGGTGTTTCCTATACTGTCGACGAAGGCGAAACCGTGGCTGTGGTGGGTGAATCCGGCTGTGGGAAATCTGTGACGGCGATGTCCATTCTACGGCTTATTCCTTGGCCGCCGGGCAAAATTGTCGACGGCGAAATCCGATTCGCCGGGCGCGACCTGGTGCAGTTGTCGGAAGATGAGATGCGCGATGTCCGCGGTAAAGATATCTCGATGATCTTCCAAGAGCCGATGACGTCGCTCAATCCGGTGCTGACCATCGGCTTGCAGTTGACCGAGACCATGCTGACCCACACCGACGTCTCGGAAGAAGATGCGCAAAAGCGCGCGGTGGAACTGCTGGGCATGGTCGGGATTTCCGAGCCCGAACGGCGTCTGGTGCAGTATCCGCACCATCTGTCGGGCGGTATGCGCCAGCGCGTAATGATCGCCATGGCCTTGGCATGTGAGCCGAAGCTGATCATCGCCGACGAGCCTACGACGGCACTAGATGTGACCATCCAGGCGCAGATCCTCGAATTGATGAAAAACCTGACCCGCGATCTCGGCGTAGCCATGATCGTCATCACCCACAATCTGGGTGTGGTGGCGCGCTACGCGGACCGGGTGAATGTGATGTATGCGGGTAAGATCATTGAAAGCGGTACTGCTAGCGATATCTATTACCGTCCGCACCATCCTTATACGCTGGCATTGTTGAAATCAGTGCCGCGCATGGATCAACCGCGTCAGGCGAAGCTCGATCCGGTCGAGGGCCAGCCGCCAGATTTGACCATGCTCGATGATGGATGCGCTTTCCGCCCGCGTTGCCGGTTCGCAACCGAGGAATGCGCCAAGGGCTTCCCTGATTTGGAAGCCGTAGCTGACGGGCATGCCACCGCGTGCTTTCACAAAGAACAGGTCGTCGCAGCCATGAAGGAGGCATCATGACCGCGCCTAATGATGCTCCCCAAGAAGCAGCCGTCCGCGACGATTCCCAGTTTCGCGGTGCGCACACCAACGAACTGTTGGTTGATGTCCGCGGTCTGAAAATGCACTTCCCGGTGACGGAAGGTGTATTCGTCCAAAGGGTCGTGGCGTCCGTGAAGGCCGTCGACGGCTTGAACTTCCAGATCATGAAGGGCGAAACGCTGGGACTCGTGGGCGAGTCCGGTTGTGGCAAAACCACGACGGGGCGTTGCATCCTGCAGCTTGAAAACCCGACCGCCGGTGAGATCATCTACAACGGTGTCGACATCAACGGCCTTGATGACAAGTCGATGATCGACTACCGCAAGAAAATCCAGGTGATTTTCCAAGATCCGTTCAGCTCGCTGAACCCGCGTATGAAGGTTGGTGAAATCCTCACCGAGCCCATGCGGGTCCATAATATCATTTCGAACGAGGATGATCGCCGCCAGCGCGCCGTGGAGTTGCTCACCACCTGCGGGCTAAAAGCAAATTTCTACGACCGCTACCCGCACGAGATGTCGGGCGGTCAGCGCCAGCGTGTTGGTATCGCCCGCGCCTTAGCCATGGATCCCGAGTTCATCATTTGTGATGAGGCTGTGTCGGCGTTGGATGTATCGATCCAGGCGCAGGTGATCAATCTTTTGGAAGATTTGCGCGAACAGTTTGGCCTGACCTATCTGTTTATTTCGCACGATTTGAGCGTGGTCCGTCACATCTGTCACCGGGTTGCGGTGATGTATTTGGGCCATATGGTCGAACTCGCCGATTGCGACGAGTTATTCGACAATCCCTTGCATCCCTATACCCAGGCCTTGTTGGAAGCGGTGCCGATCCCTGATCCTGATTTGGAGAATGCCCGCGAACACAAGATCATTAAGGGTGAGATTCCGAGCCCCATGTCTCCGCCGTCCGGCTGCGTGTTCCATCCGCGCTGCCCTAAGGCCGTTGCATCGTGCTCGCAAGAGTTTCCCGATTTTCGGGAAGTAAAACCAGGCCATTGGGTGGCCTGTACGGAAGTGTAATTGCCTCGTTTCAGAGGTGTTGCATATTAATGGAACTGGGAGGTTCCGTATTTCACTGGGAAGGAGACCGAGATGAAATATCTATCAACCAAACTGGCGATTGCCGCCGTAGTCGGGGCCGGTGTGGCTCTGAGCGGTGTCGTCGCCGAAGCTGCGCCTAAAAAAGGCGGGACACTAAACTACGTTGTGGGATCGAAAATTCCCTCATACGACGCTCACGTGGAAACGACTTTCGGGATGATTCACCCGATCCGTCCGTTCTACTCGACTCTGATTCGTGTTAACCCGGACAATCCTGCGTCGCCGACGGACTTCGTCTGTGACGTTTGCGAAGGTGGCGTGCCGAAAGGCGAAGAAGGTGGCACTAAGTTCACCTTTAAGATACGCAAGGACGTGAAATTCCATGACGGCACGCCGATGACGGCGCACGACGTAAAAGCCACCATGGACAAGATCGTCTTCCCGCCGGAAGGCATCGCGAGTGCACGTAAAGCGTTCTTCCGTGCTGTCGAGTCGATCACCGCCGACAACGACCATCAGGTGACCTTCAAGCTGAAGTTCCCGACCGGTACCTTTATTCCGGCCTTGGCCTTGCCGTTCAACTTCATCTACGCGAAGAAGGATTTGGATGCTCACGGCTACACCTGGCACAAGAAAAACATCAACGGCACCGGTGCGTTCAAGTTCGTACAGCACCAAAAAGGCGCCTTTGTGGAAGGTGTCCGCAACCCGGATTACCACCACGCCGGCAAGCCGTACCTGGATGGCATCAAAGCGATTTCCGCGCCTAAGTTGGCGGTTCGCGTGCAGGCCATTCGTGGTGATCGCGCTTCCATCGAATTCCGCGGGTTCCCGCCGAAGCACCGTGACGATCTCGTCAAGGCGCTGGGCAACAAGATCACCGTCCAGGAAAGCGATTGGAACTGTGTGTTGATGTTCACGCCGAACCACAAACGCAAGCCGTTTGATGACGTGCGTGTCCGTAAGGCACTGACCTATGGTGTTGATCGTTGGGGTGGCTCCAAGTACCTCAGCCGTATCGCCATCGTGAAAACCGTTGGCGGTATCGTGTTCCCGAACCACCCGTTCGCAGCGACCGAGAAAGAACTGCTGCCGCTCGCTGGTTACTCGAAGGACGTGGCCGCAAACCAAGCCATGGCTAAAAAGCTGCTCAAGGAAGCCGGTGTTCCGAACTTAGCGTTTGAGTTCAACAACCGCGGCGTCGATCAGCCGTATAAGGTTGTGGGCACTTGGGCCATCGATCAGTGGCGTAAGGTCGGCATGAAGGTGAAACAGCGTGTGCAGCCTTCACCGCCGTTCTATGCGACGCTTCGTAAAAAGAAGGACTTTGATGTCTCCATCGACTTCAACTGCCAATCGGTTATCAACCCGATTGCGGACATCACCAAGTTCCTGACCTCCGCGGGCAACAACTACACGCAGGGTGGCGACGCTAAAGCCGATGCCATCTATGCCAAGTTGGAAAAAGAAGGCGATCCGAAAGTACAGCGTGACTTGATCCGCCAGTACGAAAAGCGGGTCCTCGACGATGCCGCCGTCGCCTTCATTTCGCTCTGGTGGTACAAGATCAATCCGCACCGCTCCTACGTGAAGGGTTGGAAGATTGCGCCTAGCCACTACCTGAACCAGCATCTCGATAACATATGGCTGGACAAGTAAGGCTCTGAGCATCTCTTGAACGAGAACCGCCCGTCATCCCATATGGGTGACGGGCGGAATTCTCGAAATTTCGAACGCGTCTGGTTGCACAATTCATGTCGAAATATATAGCGAAACGTCTACTGATGATGATCCCGACCCTGATAGGGGCGGCGATCCTCGTTTTTTTCCTTTTACGTTTGGTTCCGGGTGATGTCTGCGAGCTTCGTCTCGCTGGCACAGGGCTCTATGCCGACCCGGCAGAGATTGCGCTCTGCCAAAAGAACCTCGGGCTGGATCAGCCTATGTACAAACAGTTCCTGGATTTCCTATGGGGCTATGTCGTATTTGATCTGGGCGAGTCCATGTGGACCGGATTTCCGGTAGTCCACGAAATCGCGCTGCGTTTCGAGTTGTCGCTGCAGGTAGCCATTATGGCGACATTTGTGGCGGTTATTATTGCCATTCCGCTGGGTGTCATTTCCGCCGTCAAGCAAAACACCTGGATCGATTATGTGGTCCGCTGGTTCTCCATTGCGGGCATCGCCATGCCGTCGTTCTGGCTTGGGATCTTGATTATTCTGGGTTTGTTGATCGGCACTCAGCATTTCTTAGGTGAGCCCTGGATGCCGCCCATTTCCTACACACCCATTTGGGTGGACCCGATGGAAAATCTGGCGCAATTGATTTGGCCGGCTGTGGCTACCGGGTATCGGTATTCGGCGGTGGCGACACGCATGACGCGCTCCGCGCTGCTTGAAGTGTTACGTGAAGATTATGTGCGCACGGCCCGAGCCAAGGGGTTGGTCGAAAAAGTAATTATCAATCGCCACGCCTTGAAGAACTCGTTGCTGCCGGTGGTGACCATCATTGCCATTGAGTTCGCCTTCCTAATGGGTGGATTGGTGGTGACGGAACAGGTCTTCAATCTGAACGGATTGGGCAAATTATTCGTCGAGTCTGTTGGAAATCAGGACTTCAACATGACCCAGCAGTTGGTCATGTTAGTGGTGGTGATCTTTGTGTTCACTAATCTGTTTGTGGACATTCTCTACGCGTGGCTCGATCCGCGCATTCGGTATAGCTAAGGACTTGATGCCATGACGACAGTAAGTGAAATCGAAGTCGAAGCTGATTTTGAAGAGCTATCCGACAAGAAGCCATGGGGCCAAGTGGCCTCTGAGATGATGCGTAAGCAACCGCTGGGTGCCGCTGGCGGCGCTATTGTGGTGTTGATGATTCTGATGGGGATTTTCGCCGATGTCCTCACTGTATACGACCCGGAAGTAAACTCGCTGGAACACATGCTGGCGCCGCCGGATGACCAATTTTGGCTGGGCGCGGACCAATTCGGTCGAGATCTTCTGACTCGCATTATTTATGGCGCCCGGACGGCATTGTTTGTCGGATTTACCTGCGCCATCATCGGCTCGTCCTTGGGGCTTGTTCTCGGTGTTGCCAGTGCCTATTTCGGCGGCATGTTCGATCTCGTCGTGCAGCGTATCGTCGATGTCATCATGGCCTTTCCGTTGATCATCTTGGCCTTGGCCGTTGTTGCGACGCTTGGGCCGGGCACCCAAAACGTCATCATTGCCATTACTATACCGTTCGTGCCGCAGTGCGCGCGGGTAGTGCGCTCCAACGCTTTGGCGATCCGCGAAATACCCTACGTCGATGCTGCCCGTGCCTTGGGTTTTTCCAACATGCGGATCATCATGCGCCACATGGTGCCGAACGTCATGGCGCCGTTTCTGATCATGCTGACATCGTTTCTGGGGCAGGCCATTTTGTTGGAAGCATCGCTCAGCTATCTCGGCATGGGCGTGCAGGAACCGACCCCGGCTTGGGGCCTGATGCTGCAAGGTGGTGCCGAAGAATTCGCGGAATCGGCTCCCTGGGTGGCTATTTGGCCCGGCGTCGCGATTTCGTTGGCTGTGTTTGGTTTTAACCTGTTTGGCGACTCTGTGCGCGATACGCTCGATCCTAAGCTGCGTTCGCGCTAGGCCGAATTTCAAGTTTCAGCGGCTCGGCCCCCGGTCCCTCGTGGTCGGGGGCCGAGTAGTTTTAGAGAGGTGACAGTTGTATTTCGACTGGCGGCTTTGGGCATTTACGCAGGGTGCACGCGGACGTATCGCCGGCACGGTCGCACTTGGTCTGCTCGCGGCAGTCGTCGGCATTGTACGCTTGGCTTTGCTGGGTTGGTTGCTGGCGGCAGTATTCGCGGGCCGGACACTGAATGAACTGGCGCTGCCGATAGCCGGTATTGCTCTGGCCATGGTGTTGCGCGGCGTTATCGAACACATCCGCACCATGGCTTCCCATCATACGGCGGCCCGCGTACAGCAAACCTTGCGGCGGCGCATCTACGATAAGGTCGTCGAGTTGGGGCCTCAACACTTTGGCCAGCGGCGCACGGGTGATGTGATTGTTTCGCTGGTTGATGGCGTCGAGCAATTGGAAACCTATTTCGGCCAATACCTGCCGACATTGTTCGTGGCGGCGCTGACGCCGTTACTGATTGCCGGGTTTGCCGTGTTCCTCGATGCATACGTTGCGGCAGCGTTGTTGGCAGCGGCATTGATGACGTTGTTCGCGCCGATGGTGTTCCATCGCCTGGATCACCGAAACAGCATGGCACGCTCCAAGGCGTATAAGGCTTTTGCCGCTGATTTTCTGGATTCGCTGCAAGGTCTGGCAACGCTCAAGGCATTCGGGCAATCGAAGGCGCGTTTGGCATTGTTGGGCGAGCGCGCCCACGAATTGTTTCGCTCCACCATGTGGGTGCTGGCGACCAATGCCTTGTCGCGTGGCATCACCGACGCCGGAATTGCCGTTGGTGCTGCCGTGGCGCTGGGCGTCGGTGCTTGGCGGGTTACCAACGGCGACGCCAGTCTGCAAACGTTGTTGATCATCTTAATGATGGGGACCGAGGCATTCCGACCGCTGCGCGACCTGCGTGCCTTGCTGCACAACGGCATGGTCGGGCAATCGGCGGCCATATCGATCTTCTCAATTCTTGATCAAAACCCGGTTGTTCAAGATGAAGCCCCGGCACCAGCCATTCCACCGAGCCCCGCATTGGCGTTCGAAGATGTGGTGTTTTGCTACCCCGGATCAGATGAGCCCGCGCACCGAGGCATGAGTTTCCGCGTCGAGGCCGGTGAACGTGTCGGCGTTGTCGGTGCCAGCGGGTCGGGAAAGTCCACTATCTTGAAATTGCTGCTGCGGCTCTATGATCCCGGCGAAGGTGCGGTGCGCATTGGCGGGTTCGACGTTCGGAAAATGGACCTTCAAACACTGCGCGCCCAGATGGCGGTAGTTAGCCAAGACACGCATTTATTTCATGGCACAGTGGCCGAAAACCTGGCTTTCGGACGGCCCGATGCCAGTGTGGAGGATATGCGCCGAGCCGCTATCTCGGCCAATGCTGATGAATTTATCCAACGCTTACCCCAGGGCTACGACACCGTAATTGGCGAGCGGGGCGTCAAGCTGTCTGGCGGTCAGCGCCAACGCATTGCCATTGCGCGCGCTTTGTTGCGCGATGCCCCGATCCTGATTCTCGATGAGGCGCTTTCCGCTGTTGATGCAGAAAACGAATGGGTCATCCAAGAGGCCCTCAACCGTTTGATGCAGGGCCGCACGACACTAATCTTCGCGCACCGGCTTTCCTCAATTATCGATTGCGATCGCATTTTGGTGATGCAGGGCGGCACGGTGAGCGATGGCGGATCTCACGCCGAGCTGATGCAGCGCCCGGGCGTCTATCAGGATTTGATGGCCGCGCAGGCAACCGCCAATGGTACGCGTCAACAAAGTGCATCCGCCAGGCCGGACGTGATCCTTGATGCGCCCTCCGATGTTGATGCCGCCGTTGAGGCTCCCGAAGAAGGGATCATTCAAGCTGATGGCCTAACCTGGTGGCAAGCTTTCAAGGTGATGTTCGCCGAAGTGTGGCCATGGCGGGTGAAGCTTTGGCTAACGTTGTTTTGTGGCGTCACCAGGGTGATGGCTTTTATAGGTGTGGGGGTCGCTGGTGCGCTGGCTGTGGCGGCGGTGAAGGCAGGAGACCCGTACTTACCCTATCTCTATGGGTTGGCGGTGCTGGCGCCGGTGGCAGGGCTGTTCCATTGGCTGGAATCGTGGATCGCGCATGATATGGCATTCCGCATGCTGACCGTGATGCGCATCGAACTGTTCCGCAAGATTGATGCCCTTGCCCCGGCGTATCTGACACGCCGCCGATCTGGTGACTTGGTTGCCATGGCGACCCAAGACGTCGAGATGGTCGAATATTTCTTCGCCCATACCCTGGCCCCGGCGTTCATCGCGTTGTTGGTGCCGGCGTTGGTGTTGGTCGCGCTGGCGCAGTCCCATCCATTTATCGCGTTGTCGTTGCTGCCGTTTTTACTTTTTGTCGCCATCAGCCCGTTCTTGATGCGGGGACGAGTGGACCGCTTGGGATCGCGCACCCGTGAGGCGCTCGGCGAGTTGAATGCGCACGCCGTCGATACTGTGCAGGGCTTGGCCGAGATCGCCGCGTTCCAACAAGAAGTTCATCGCGGGGAAGAGTTTCATGCCAAGGTCCGCGAGTACCTGAAAATCCGGGTGCCGTTCTTCCGCGATTTGAGCCTGCAACACGCAGCGCTTGAGGTCGCGACCGGGCTCGGTGGGCTGGCGGTCGTTGTGGTGGGTGCTGTATTGGTGCGCGGCCATGCGATTGAGCCGAACCTTTTGCCGATGTTGACCATTTTGGCCATGGCGGCGTTTTTGCCGGTATCCGAGATCGCCCATGTGGGCCGGCAATTGGCTGATACGTTGGGGGCCGCTCGGCGTCTGCATGCAGTCGATACCGAGCCGGTTCCGGTGTGCGACGGTGACGAGGTCGTGGTTGCAAATGGCCCGGCCGGTCTGGTGCTGGAGGGCATCGATTTCAGCTATCCCGGTCGCCCGGAGAAGGCGATCGACGGGATATCTCTGGATATTCCAGCTGGTACCACACTGGCGCTGGTCGGTCCGTCGGGTGCCGGTAAAACCACTTTGGCGAACTTGCTACTTCGGTTCTGGGACCCGGTATCGGGAACAATCCGGCTCGATGGTCGCGACCTGAGGGACTTCAACCTCCACGACCTGCGCACCCGGTTCGCCCTGGTGGCGCAGGATACCTATCTGTTCAACGACACACTTGGCGCCAACATCCGATTGGCCAATCCTGACGCCTCCGATGGAGACCTGGAGCAGGCCGTTGAACACGCCGCTTTAGCGGACTTCATCCGGCAACTCCCCGATGGCCTGGAGACGCAGGTGGGGGAGCGTGGCGTGCGCCTGTCGGGTGGCCAGCGCCAGCGAGTGGCCATCGCCCGCGCGTTTTTAAAAGATGCACCCGTGCTGATTTTGGATGAAGCTACATCACACCTTGATGCCTTGAGCGAGCAGGCCGTGCGGACCGCATTGAAGGCATTGATGCAAGACCGTACCACGGTCATTATTGCCCACCGGCTATCGACGGTCCGCGATGCGGATATCATCGCGGTGATTGATCACGGACGCTTGGCGGAGACCGGTAGTCACGAGGAGTTGCTCGCCAGGGGTGGGCTCTATGCCCACTTGGTACAAAGACAGTTGGCCGGCATGGCGGCTGAATAATAAGGGGAAAGACCAATGACCAAACGCGTTGCCTTGATGGGCATGCATTTAGAAGCCAACAGTTTTGCGCCAACGACGACGGAGCAGGACTTCCGCACGTTGTGCTACATGGCCGGCGACGAGATGCTTGCCGATATTGCCAAGGAAAACCCAAGCATCCCGGCTGAGATCACGGCTTTCCATGCTGAAATGAACACCCGCGGCATGGATTGGGAACCGGTGCCGATACTGATCACAGGCGCTGAACCCGGCGGACCGGTTGATGAGGCATTCTTCCAACGCACTAAAGCCGAGATGCAGCATCGACTGCGCGATGCCGGCGCTATAGATGGCGTTTTCTGCTCGCTGCACGGCGCCATGACATCGACCGGCGGCGACGACCCAGACGGTGAATTGCTGGAGATGGTGCGCGATCTCGTTGGGCCGGATGTGCCGATCCTCTCGACTCTCGATCTGCACGCTAATATTTCCGAGCGCATGGTCGAAAAGGCGGATGTTTTGGTTTCCTACATCACAAATCCGCATGTCGACCAAGCCGAGCGAGCGCAAGAATCCGCTGACCTGATGTGTGAAATCTGGGATGGCATGAAGCCCGAAGTCGCGTTTATCCGCCTGCCGTTGGTGTCGCCCTCGGTGGTGCTGCTAAGTGCTGAAGGCCCCTACGCCGATTTGATTAATTACGGCCAGCAAATGCAGACGGACACGATCGCCAACGTGTCCGTGGTGGCCGGGTTTGTCTATTCCAACACCCCCATGAACGGCATCGCCGTGATCGTGACCGCGCGTGGTGACAAGCAAGCAGCGAGGGCTTTGGCAGCCGATATTGCCGAGCGGGGCTGGGCGGATCGGACGCGCTTCCGCAAGGACCTAACGTCGCTTGATGATGCGGTTTCAATGATGAAAGCCAACGGTGAAGATGAATCACGCCCGGGGCAAATTTTCGCTGATGTCGCCGATAACCCTGGCGGCGGCGGGCGCGGCAACACGACTTATGTGCTAAAGGCCCTGGTCGAGGCCGGCGTGCAACACTGCTTGTTTGCAGTGTTCCATGATCCGGCGCTCGTCCGCGCGGCGCAAGCGGCGGGCGAGGGAGGACGGTTTGACGCCGTTTTCAACGCCGAGACTGAGAGTGAGTTCTCCCAGCGCTTTGAGGCGCCGGCTCAGGTTTTGGGCCTGCATGATGGTAAAATGGTCGGCACGCTCGGTATTTGGGCCGGGCGCTCCATCGATGTCGGTCCCATGGCCTTGTTGCAGGTCGGCGGCGTCAAGCTGGTGGTGATCACCAATCGCAAGCAGTGCGCCGACCCGGTATTTTTCCAGGCGTTCGGTCTGGACGTGGCAAAGGCGCGGAGTGTCGTGGTGAAATCACGCGGTCATTTTCGCGCCGGGTTCGCGCCCTACTTCGACAACGCTCACACATTCGAGATCGACGTGCCTGGCTTGACCTCGCCGGTGCTGAAAAACTTCAATTTCGACCGGCTGCCACGGCCGGTCTATTCATTGGATGAAGATGCCACCTGGGCCGGGCCCGCGTGGACGGAAGATTGATGGAGGATAAGATATGAGCACAAACGGGCCGTTCCGCAGTTGGCTATTTGCTCCAGGGAACCACGAACGCCGGGTCGAGAAAGCACTGGGATTGGAAGCCGATGCCGTCATTCTGGACCTGGAAGACGCCGTTGCCATCGCTGAGAAACCGACGACGCGGGCTTTAGTGGTTGAGGCCTTGCAACGCCCGCGTTCAGGGCTCGGTTATATCCGCGTCAACGCCTACGACACCGATTTTTGCTACGGCGATCTTTGTGCGGTGGTGCAAGCGGGTGTGGATGGGATTGTCGTGCCGAAAGTGGAGACTGCGGATCAGATTACAAGTATCGATTGGCTAGTGAGCCAGTTGGAGCGCGACGCCGATTTGCCCATCGGCGGGTTGGATATCATGCCGATTATTGAAACCGGATTGGGCGTTGCCAACGTACGCGCCATCGCCGAGGCCGGCACCCGGGTCCGGCGACTGTCGTTCGGTGGCGGTGACTATTCTAAGGACATGGCCATGAACTGGACGCGCGGCGAGGCTGAAATGGCGCATGCTCGCGCTGAAATCGCACTTGCCAGTCGCGCCGCCGGGCTCGAGGCTCCGGTTGATACGGTGTGGATTCATATCGGCGAAGTCGATGCCTGCCGCTCTTCGACCGAGACCGTCCGGGACATGGGCTATCAGGGCAAGCTTTGCATTCACCCCGAGCAGGTCGGCATCGTCAACGATGTGTTCACGCCCACACCGCAAGCCGTGGCGTTTGCGGAGAAAGTCGTCGCTGCGTTCGAAGAAGCAGAGGCGTCAGGGTTGGCTTCAATACAAGTGGACGGCTACTTTGTCGATTACCCCATCGTCGACCAGGCGCAGCGCACGCTCGATCTGATCCGCAATATCAACGCCAAGAGAGATTGAGCCGCTACCACCCACCAGACCCACCGCCGGAACCATCACCTTCTCCATCGCTGTCAGGGCTGCCGCCTTCATTGTCGCCGCGCATTGTGCTGTCTTGGTGCTGAATGTTGGGTTC
>JABIPG010000266.1 GCA_018698795.1 Rhodospirillaceae bacterium | reverse complement strand
GGAACCGGCAGAAAAAGGCGAGGATATCTGTATACCGTCTACCCTTCCCGCATTGAACGATACGGAGTATTCAGTATTCTCAGGGGAGATGATCAGGAATCTTGGGGTTTTTTCCAATCTGGCGGCTTTAGCCGTCAAAGTTTGTACGGCATTGTCAGATGCTGTTTGGTGCTGGATTACTACCACGTCGGGCTTGGTGGTTTCGATGACGGTAAGGGCTGAAACCACGTCAGGATAAGTAGAAATCCGGAGTTTTTCGGCTAAAATGCGCTTCAACGCTATCTGTCGCCCTGGCTCGTCAGAAACAATAAGCGCGGCGTAAGAACCCGTTGCCATTGCACCGTTTACCATCATATCACTCCCCCCTTTTATGCTCTCAATTAGAGAATTTCCCCGATTTGCGGGTTTGTAAAGCCCATCACCACGAAACCCCATGTTTATTTGGCAGAGGGAGCGTGAATTGAGGCACGCTGCTTGAGCTTCGCAAATTTGCAAAGGTGCCTCTGTATAGGCAGCCACTCAAACCGGAGGGGGCCCACCATTTTGCTCCGGCCCTTCAAGAAAATGTCGATTTGTTGACCAAAGGCGAAAGCCATTCACTTTTCGGATCGTCGTAAAATATTGCAACTCACATGATGGCGCACTCGACGTATCTGGAAAGTGCCAAAATTTTGGCACCTGCTAGATTCTCATTTCAAGCTGTAAATATAAGGAATCCAAGAACGTTACCGTTGCGGATTTGCCCAAAGAATAACCCCGGCGCGGGGGCCGGGGCTTGTGCTTTCGGGCACGGGGAACTCTCCAGAAGGTAGGCTCCCTCGGAAGAATTTATCGGAGAACTCTGCAGAGGTTCATTTCTCCGGGACCTTCCCCGCGAACAACACAGCTGCAATCAACGCAAATCCGATAGCGACATAAAGCATCGTTTTTTCCTTTGCTCAAACCAGAGAACCCACCGTGGACGGTAGGCTGGGCTGTTGCATTTTTAGAACCTAACTATTTTAGCGGATTTCCATTGAATTTCCGTGATCTAAATCATGTGCTGCCCTTACCTCAGCACCACCAGCAGGACCATGAGGCGCGTCACGATAGCCGCTCAGCGTCCGCCAGGGCCGAAGTCAAGAAACCTCGTTTCCAATCCATGCAATCGATAGCCACCGCCATGCGTAGCTTAACAGACAGGCCGCGCATGCTGGTTGCTGGTGTGTCTCGATTCTGGTTAGCGGTCATTGAATTTCGCCTTCAACTCCTCCAGCTTTAGCCTTTCGGTTTCCTGCTGCTCCAGTTTTTGAGTTTCCTCTACGGCAAGCCGCGTTTTCAACTCATCATTCGTCTCGGGCCTGCTGTAATGGACCTTCACATTCAGGCTATTGTCCCTGTGTGATTCGAGGAAACTAACCACCTCAAGGATCGTGCTATCGCGGTATTCCTCCGGCACCAGTTCGAGGTATTTTTCAGCCCACGGAATGAGATCGATCAATTTCTTTGGCATCCAATTCCACTCGGGCCCAAATTCCTCTTCGCAATTGAGTACGACGTTCTTGGTTTTCCTATCCATACCATTCCCTCACTGTCATCATGACAAATATGGTGGCGCCGTCTTGGGTGTTGCCGCAGCATAAGCTGCACCACCCCGATAGCGTCGTCACGATCACCACCACGACAACACATCGGACAAAGAAATTATATCAAGCGCGGCTCAGATATAGGGGGTAAATACACCTATCTGCACACAAGACTAGTTCGTGTTGAATTTGCCGCGTACAGCCAGTGCGACGCTCAACCAAAAGAGACTTCTCAGCGCCATGGCCCCTATTGTTCTGACTTCGTACTCGCCGCCCATCGCGATATGGATACCAAGGGCGAACGAAGTTGCGATCGTCAGAGCGGCTACAAAAATCACCACTGGCGTGACCCACGCAAGCCATTGGCGCAACCCGATGGCAACGGCAACATATCCGAACCCAGCCAAAAAGTTGGACCACACGACAAACGGCACGTAGTCCCCTGCTACGTCACGGACCGCGCCGCCTCCAAAAAGAACCGAGCCGCCCGACACGATGGATATGATGCCAAATAGTCCTGCGAACAGGCCAACGCCGAACGCCCAACGTGGCTTTGTGGATTGATCAATCATTGCGGTGCCCAATTCCAAAATATCGGAAAGCGGCTCGCATTATAGTCCAGCGTCGAAACACTCACTTTGATCTTCGCCATATCCGTTCCAACTCATGATATCCTTGTTTGGCCTCGACAGATGACCTGCATCACGGTGCTGGCGTGGCCGTTCGTATAAACTCTATAGGTGGAATCAGCGGATCCTTTTTCAAAAAGGAGTGCGTCGTGTCCAGACAACCACATTTCGATGCAGGCTCGATTTTGGCGATCACAGCCCTAATCGCGCTGGTCGTCGTGCTGTTCTGGCTCGTCATGCAGATTCAGTTCGGCACGTCCACGCTCATCATGACGATCTGATACAGCTCGAACGAGTTACTGTATCGAGAGCTAGAACGGCAACCACGAATGCTTCGTGCTGTAGTGCAGATACCCCACGTTCGCACCCGCGCGGAGGCCAACCCCAGTGCGAATCGGCGCTAACACCACGTTGCCCGATTGCTGGTAGCTGACACCGATGCCGGCGGCGACATAGATGCTGCCGTCGACGCCCGGATAGCGCTGGAACAGTTCTCGGTCCTCTTTCAGGCGGTAAATCAGCGTAAAGACCTTTGACGCATTGCCGCCAAAATCCCAGCCGATGGATGGGCCTTGCCAGTATACTTTGCGTGGCCCTGCAGTCTTGCGGTTGAGCATGCCGTTGCCGTAGCGCAAACCTACACCAATGGCGCCCGAGACCTCCTCGCCCTCAATGAAGGCATTGGGTTGGCCGTGATCTTTGAAAGCTTTTTCAATGGCTTTGGCCAATCCTGCGGTAGTATCGCCGAAGAACCCTTTGGCCTTAGCGGTGATTTCTTCGACGCTGTAGGAATTGGCGGCAGATGTTGGCTGGACTGAAACTAGAATGACCGCCAATGCGGCGATCAGGGTGAACGTTTTCGAAGACATGATGGCGTCCTTGTTCTGGTTCAACCCACTCCCCGAGCCCCGTTACTCTACGCCGCTCCAGGGTTGTCGGCCAGTCAAAGGATACTTGGGGTCGGAATAACCCGGCGTCGACGGGTGCCCGGTTGGCACGAGGCTGTCGATCAAGGCTTCGTCCTCGGCTGTGAAATCGTGTTTCAGCGCGCCCATATACTCGTTCCATTGACCGAGCGTTCGGGGACCTGCCAACACAGATGATACGAGCGTATTGTTGAGTACCCAATTGAGAGCAAATTGACCGGCGGTCATGCCTCGGGCTTCGGCGTGGTTTTTGACGATTTGCGCCATGTCGAGATTCTCCTGGCGCCATTCGGTTTCCATCAAACGCGGATCGTTGACCGATGCGCGTGTGCCTTTTTTCGGCGCTTTCATGGATTTACCGTACTTGCCCGTCAGGACGCCGCGCGCCAGCGGACTGTACGGCACAACGCCGAGACCGAAATACTCGCAGGCCGGCAGGATCTCTTGCTCGGGCATACGGTTCATGGCGTTGTAGTAGGGTTGGCAGACCACTGGCGGCGGCGCACCCAGGGAATCGGCGATGGTCGCTGCAAGGCCGATACGCCATCCGAAAAAATTACTCACCCCCCAATAGCGGATTTTTCCGGCGCGGATGGCATCAGCCACGACGGCAATGCTTTCTTCCAGTGGCGTCGACGCGTGGTCGATGTGGAAATAATAAATATCGATGTAGTCGGTCTTGAGCCGAGCCAAGCTGGCATCAATCGCCTGCACCAGGTGTTTGCGGCCCAATCCGCCATCGTTGGGGCCGGGCCCAGTGGCATTGCCGCCCTTGGTGGCCAAGACCCAATCGTCGCGCTGACGGCGGATGAATTTTCCGACGATTCGCTCCGATTCGCCTTTTGCATAGCCATCGGCGGTATCGATGAAGTTAATTCCGCCATCGCGCGCGGTCGCGATGATACGCCCCGATGCCGCCTCGGTGGTGCGATCCCCGAACATCATTGCGCCCAAGCAAAGCGGTGAAACGCGCAGCCCGCTATTTCCTAAGTTATTGTATTTCATCGATATTTTATCCTTTGTCTCAGGCTCATCCCGCCTTGCGTAGGGGGGCAGGTTACTCCATGGCGCCCCGAATACGCCATAGTTAGTGGTTACGATTTGTCGTAGCGGTGGACAAGCGCTCGCCATCGCCTGTCTTGGCATCGGGAAAACGCGTAAAATGCGTAACCGTTATTGGGGCGGTTTCATGGGCTTGATCCAAGGATTGAATTGACCAACACCATGCACGCCAGTCGGTCGCGTCATGCGACCAAATTCGGAACGTCCATCGGATTGTGGTGGGTGGTATTTGGCGTGTGCCTGGCATTGCTGTTGGGCGCATTGCCGGCCGATGCGCGTACCACCGATGGCTTGCCGTTGGCTGGGGTAACCGCAGAGCTGTTTACGGCGGTTGAAGTTAACGATATGCCGGGCGTGAAACGCGCGCTGGCCGCTGGTGCGGACCTGGGCGCCAAAAACAGTGCCGGCAAGACGGCCGCCGACTTGGCGGTCGATCGCGGACATTTCATCATCGCTCATTTTTTGTTGTCGCAGCGTCAGCCGTCTGCGAAGCGCGCAAAGGCCAAAAAGGCCGCGCCCTCTCCACGGCGCCTGGCGCCCGCACCCCGAGTCGTGAGGCCGACACCGGCACCACGCAAAACCATTAGCCAGCCATTGCAAGCTAAGCGCCGGTTTGCCAAACCACCGCTGAAGCCTACAGCCGGTTCCTCGGTTTCCGACGCCTTGAATGGCACGCGCGGTCTGACACCGCCGCCCATGAAATCGCAAACAACGCAAAAATTGGCTAAGCGCCGCTTCCAATTGCCGCCGCGCAAACCGCCGACGCCGCTGCCAAGTGCTCGCAGCATTGCAGAGGCACCAGGCCTGGATACTGGTGAGAAGCTGTTGGATGAAGACATGCCTGCCCTCAATTCCAGTATGGAGGATGCCTTGGCTGAGCTGCCGGCAGCTCAGGGCGACAAACCGCTCGATCCGAACGCCGCAGTTGATTCCGAATCCACCCAATCCCCGGCGCCAGCACTTGGTCCGGTGGGGGAGTTTTTTCAAAACTTGTTGGACCTGGTGAAGCCAGACCAGCCGGCGCCATCCGCCAGCAAACCCAGCCCAACCGCCAGCAACCCTGGTCGGACCAAGACCTCTGGGCAAAGCGCTCAATTGCAGGCAGATCAGAAACCCGAGAGCGATGCCGAATTGGCTGCCGATTTGGAACGCGAACTGGGTACGGCCAAGAAATCAGCCGAAGACGATATTATGCCGGCCATTTCTGAAAGCGAAGCGAGCATCGGCACTTCGACTGAAATCGTAAATGACTTGGCCGAGTTGCAGGAACTCAATGCGTTGGCCGACGAAGGCGGAATATCCGAAAATTCGAAAGAACAACGGCCTGTCGTTCGCCGTATAGCGCCGGATCAGCCAGAGGTTCGTCGCGCCGTACCGGCGCCAAAGGTCGTGCCGGATCCGATTAAAGCGCCGGCTGGATCAACAGCATCTCGGACCATTGATCGCTTGGAAGAGATGGTTGCAGACAAGCCCAAGGAAGACGAGTTCGGTCTGCCGGAGGTCGAGATCACCGGCACGCCAGAGTCTGCCGAAGAGTTGCCGGGGTTGCCGCAAGTTGTGAGGGTCGGTGACGACGAACCCAGCATTGAGAGTTTGCTCAATGATGTGCCTGCCGATTCGGAAGCGCTGCCGGTTGCCGAATTACCGGAACGTGTGATGCCCGAACGGGGGGAAAAAGTGCGCGTTCCAAATCTCGACGATGAGCCGGGCCCCGAGCTCCCTGAGAAGACTGTGGAAGCAGATTTGCCCACCATCGACGGCCCCACCCCCGATGCCGCCCCCGATGCCGCCCCCGATGCCGCCCCGACCGCCCCGGTTCTGGTGGACGAAGCTTCGCGTTCCCGGGACCGGCCCAGGTTTATGTCGACAGCGGATCGTCTTCGCCGGTTGAACGAGGCGCTCAGCCGCGATGTGCCGTTAGGTGCGCCGTCACGCCAACATACATCCATCCTGACCGACAAGGTCACTGATTTCATGATTACCGGTGTGCCGCCCGGCCAGCGCGGTCAGGCGACTTCACGAGGCCAAGCCAAAGCGCCGCCGAGCATGCTGCCGACTCGTCCTTTGACTCAACGCCCGGCCCCCTCCGACCGATTTATCGATCGTTTGGAGCGTATTCGCCGTGAGACCTACGATAATGAGCGTGCCCAGCCCGAGGTTCCCGCTCCGGCGACGCTAACCCCGCAGATCATTGCGCGCCAGCCGCAAGCGCCGGCGTCTGTGTATCCGGTGCCAGCGTATACCGCTGAAGCGCGTCGAGCGGATACAACACCGGCAACGACGATGGCACCGGCACTGGCACCCAAAGCGCAAACGCAGGCATCTGAGACGCAGCCTCCAGTCAAGGAAGACACCTCACCGCTCGGGAAATTGGTAAAATTTTTCAAGCGCGCCGATAGCCGCAAAGACGAGGCCGCCATGGCTACCGCCGAGCGCCAAGCCGCTCGGATGCGTCAGCAAGCCTATGCCAAGGCACCTGATGCAGGTCCGCCCAAAGCTGCCCTGAAGACACCGTCGCCACTGGCTAAAGACGCCCTTGAAGCAACAGCGGAGCCGAAGCCGGGCCAGACTGCCGGAAAAATGACTCCCGGCTTTATGCAGCATCTTTCGCGGCTGTTCACCGACGAAAAAGTGGCGGAACGTGGCTGGGCGGCGGAGGTTGATATTCAAGAACCCAACACCAAACCCGTGGCGTCAGCGCCGGTTCTGAGACCGGTTCGACCGAGTGCGCCCTCCAGCCCATCTGCCTTACCAGCGGCCGCGTCGGCGACGCGAGAACCCCTCTCTCCGTTACCGCCACCCACGGGCGACTTGCCACCCGATACCGGCGGCGCCTGGACGACCACCGTGGAGATGGCCACCGATACGGGCGATCCTATGGTGTTGGGGGTTGTCAAAACCCCGGTTCCCGCCTCGTCCCGGCGGCGCCAGCAGGCGCCATCGGACGATCTTCCTCCGGTGGAAGATGAAGTGGCGGAACTGAAAGACGACCTGTTGCCCCCGGCAGAGGGAGAGGACTTGCCGCCAGCTGAAGGCGAAGACCTGCCGCCCGTCGAAGGTGAGTTGACCCAAGGTGATGATCTCCCGCCTGCCGAAGGTGAAGCGCCTATTCGACCGAAACGCGCCAAGCCCGCCGCCCCTGCACCGCCATTGCCATATAGCGATCCGCTACGCCAACCGGACCCGATGCGGGCCGCCCCCAAACCGCAAACCCCGCCGTTGAGGCGTTTGGCTGAGTTGCAACCCGGGCCTGGTGCTGCTCAGCGCGGCGCCGGACGCCCACAATTGCGCCCCGACGAGCGCCTTGCGACCGGAACCTCTGAACCGCGCCCGGGCCAGACGCCGACTACCGGTACCTCACCATGGCGCGTCACCAAATTGGCCAAATCGGATGCGCCGCCACCGATGCGTCAGCGCCGGGCGCGCCCTGAAATGTTGAGCCGCACCTCCCTGGCCGGTGCGATCTTGTCGCTGGGAGAATCTGTCAGCCTGGAGAACTCCGTCCCGCCGGGCGGCGGCATTGATGCCGACAATCAGTGCGTTAAGAAAAACCGTGGTACGACGCTGTTTTGCGTTGAGCCGGTGGATTGGCCGGAAGACCTAAGGCCGAAATTCGTGGTGCCGACAATCCTCTACACGGGTCCCATGGCCATCGTGCGCTATGACCAGGGCACGGCAAGCCGTCTACATGCCTTATTCCCGTCGGGTGAATTCGAGAGTGTCGCGCAGTACTATCAAAAACGCTACGGACCGCCGACGGAGATATGGAAACGCTCCATCGCGCCACTGGCGCAGCCGCGACGTGAAAACCCGACGCTCGCCTGGCGAAACCGCGATCCCAAAACCAATGCCGTCACCATTCTGGAGGTCCGCCGCTTCGATGATACGCGGGGCGGTTTCCCCGATACTCAGCGCGGTGCGGTCATGCTTTATCTCGCCAATTCACCGGCCATCTTCCCGCAGGTATCAAGTCACGAGTTGATGCGCTTGAAACGCGAAGCGGCAAAGGGCGCAAATCCACCGCCGGCGGCGGTGGGCGAAAATCTGCTACCGGCAGAAGGCTAGTCAGCCTGCCCGCGCTGCCCACCAGAGTTTAGGCAAAGCGAGCCCGCCCGGATCATTTCGGCGCGCAATGGGCTGGGAGAGATCGTAGCCAGCACTATGAATGCGCTTGAGATAGATTCCTGCCAGCACCATGGGGAGGTGTCCCGAAGCGACGTCGAGATTAGCTCGCGCGGCATCGTGCAATATCCGTACGGCATCGGGCGGCACCGCATCGCGGCGAAGCGTCATCGTCAGCCCCCATGCTTTGGCGGCAGCTTCGGTGTGCGGCGTTGGGGACTTAGCCAGAGACGCAGCTTGTTCGAAAATCGATCCCCACAGCTCTGCTGCGCGGGATTGCTGGGCGTTGGCAGAAAAATCGGACTCCCTCACCATGTCTTCAGCGTGGGCTTCAATGACAGCAGCCAAGGCCTCCTTCTCTAAGCCTTGCGCCACAACTGCTGCCAGTGCCTGCGCTACCGGATGGTGCGGTGGGTTGCCGTTAAAGATGTCATCTAAGGCGTCGTACCACCATTTCAATCGCATATGGCCGATGGCGGCTTCGCTGGAGCCACGGCTTGCGCGCGTAACTTCCGCGTTGAATGCATACAGTGCCAGCAGCGCGGAGCGGTGGGCTTTGGGCACAAAAAGCGTACATAGATAAAGATCGCGATCGTTGTCGCGCAGGGTTGCAGCTGTTAAATCCGTGTAATCAACTCGGGTTTTGGGCGAATCGGTAGGCATTCGGTTAGGTTTCCGGCAGTGGATTGTCGCACTCTATGCCGCGAAAAGGCTGTAACGCCAGGGTTTTTGGGCAAAACCGTTGATCCCTGTGGGAAAGCCCTTATATATGAGGCGGATTAGACAGTTTCTAAATTTTTGGACCTGTAACAATTTTAACAATGAGGGGGTGGTCTAATGGCTGCTTTGCTTAGCAATCTACGCAATACGGTGATCGCCGGCTTCGTGCTCGCGATTGTCTTGTTCTTTATGTACCAGGGTTACGGTGGATATGAAGGCTCGACCTTCGGTGTGTTCTTCTTCCGTTGGCTGCATGTGATTTCCGGCGTCATGTGGATCGGACTTCTGTGGTACTTCAACTTCGTCCAGATCCCGAACATGGGAAATATTCCGGACGAACAGAAACCCGCCATCGGCAAAGTCATCGCACCGGCAGCGTTGTTTTGGTTCCGTTGGGGCGCCATGGGCACCATCGTCACCGGCCTGATTGTCGCGATGATGAACGGTTACCTTGTTGAAGCCCTGTCGTTGGGTCTCGCCGAAGGTTCCGACGCCGGGCATCGTATGATTGGTATCGGCATGTGGCTCGGTATCATCATGTGGTTCAACGTTTGGTTTGTGATTTGGCCGAACCAGAAACGCGCGCTTGGCATCGTCGAGGCCGACGCCGATACGAAAGCCGCTTCGGCCCGTACGGCCATGCTGTTCTCACGTACCAACACGCTGCTGTCGTTCCCGATGTTGTTTGCTATGGTCGCGGCGCAGAACCTCTATAAAATCTCGTAACGCGGTCGTTATCGCGTTTCGGAAAACGGGGCCTTCGGGCCCCGTTTTTTATTCCACGGTTATCATTCGACCGCGATCAGCGCCGCAGCTGCGCCTCGGTCCTCTGCGAGAAGGACGTTGAAGGTGCGGCATGCCGCACCTGTATCCATCCACTCCAGCGCGACGCCATGCGCCTTCAGACCGTCGCGCAGGCCCTTTGGCGGGGCAACGAAACGTGCCCCGCAACCAATTACCAAAATTCCGGGGGACGTCGCTACAATGTCGGCAAGTGTTTCGAGAGATATGTCGTCAGGGGCGGTGACGGGCCAAGCACGCGTTTCTTCCGTAAAGACCAGGAGAGAGCCCTGGACCGCTTCGCCGCCGATGCGAAAGCCGCCGTCGCCGTAGCTCTGGATGAGCTGGCGACCGGCGGGTACGGCGGGCGTGATATCGAGAGAGATGAGCTTACGGCGCCTGTTCGGCCGCCGCCTCCTCGCCCTTTTCGTCGATCATCAGACCGGAACGGTTGACGTGAAGATACAGCAGCAACGGCACCGCCAGGCAAATCGATGAATAGGTGCCGATCACGACGCCCCAGATCATGGCGAACGAGAAATCGCGGATTACAGCACCGCCCAGGAGATACAGCGCCAGCAATGCCAACAGCGTGGTGACCGAGGTCATCACGGTGCGTGAAAGTGTCTGATTGATGGAATTGTTGAGCAACTCGGTGAGCGGCATTTTCTTGTATTTGCGCAAGTTCTCACGCACCCGGTCGTAAACCACAACGGTATCGTTGATGGAATAACCGGCGATTGTCAGGATGGCCGCCACGGTCGAGAGGTTGAACTCGAACCCCATCAGCGCAAATATCCCAATGGTGGATATCACGTCGTGCGTCAGCGCCACCACGGCACCCATGCCGAACTGCCATTCAAACCGGAACCAGATGTAAACGAGGATCGCCAAAATCGCCAAACCGACGGCAAGTACGCCGTCCAAGAACAGCTCTTCCGACACCTTGGGGCCGACGAATTCAGTCCGCCGGTAATTGACCTTCTCACCCAATGCCGCCTTGACCTTTTCCACTGCTGCTTGCTGGGCAGCTTCATCGCCCTCTTGGCGCTGGATGCGGATCAAAACGTCCGTTGGCGCGCCGAATTCCTGCAGCGCTACCTCGCCCAGGCCAAGCGCACCCAACTTGCCGCGCATGTCGGAGATATTGGCGGCTTTTTCGGTACGCACCTCAATCAAGATACCGCCCTGAAAATCGATGCCGAAATTCAGGCCTTTGGCCATGAACAAGCCAATGGAAGCGATGATTAGCGCCACAGAGAAGCCAAAAAATATGATCCGCTTGGGAATGAACGAGACGTTCACACCGGCCGGAATTAACTGCAGTCCGCGCATATCTGGTCCCTTCTCTCTTATATCGGCAAGGCTGTTGGGCGCGTGCGCCTAAGCCAGGTGACGACAAAGAGTCGTGTCAGCATGATCGCCGTGAACATCGAAGTGACGATGCCGATGGCGAGGGTCACCGCGAAACCACGCACTGGGCCGGAGCCGAAAATATACAGCAGCACGGCAGCGATCAGCGTAGTGACGTTGGCGTCGATAATGGTTGTCAGCGCGCGGCCATAACCGGCATCGATAGCGTTGATGGGGGTTCGCCCGTGCCGCACTTCTTCGCGGATGCGCTCAAAGATCAGCACGTTGGCATCCACCGCCATGCCGATGGTCAGCACAATGCCCGCAATACCCGGCAGCGTCAGTGTCGCCTGCAGGATCGACAGTCCACCCAAAATCAAGAACATGTTGATAATCAGCGCGGCATCGGCCATCAAGCCAAAGCGGCCATAAGCGATGGCCATGAACACCACGACCAAGATCATTCCGATGATGGATGCGATTTTGCCTGCTGCGACGGAATCAGCGCCAAGGCCCGGGCCAACGGTACGTTCTTCCAAAATAGTTAGCGGCGCGGGCAGCGCACCGGCGCGCAACAGCAGCGCCAAGTCATTGCTTTCCTGCACCGAGAAGTTGCCACTGATCTGCCCGGAGCCCCCTAAGATCGGCTCGCGGATCACTGGCGCGCTAATCACCGTGTCGTCTAAGACAATGGCGAACGGCCGATTGACGTTGGCAGACGTGACATCGCCAAATTTTTTGCCGCCACGCGCGTTGAAGCGGAAATTGACGATCGGTTGATTGTCGCGTTGATCAAAACTCGGTTGCGCATCGACCAGGTCTTCGCCTGAAACCATCACCCGGCGGCGAACCAGAACTTTCTCAGGCTTGCCGTCCGGCCCCAGTTCTTGGCTTGGCAGCCAACGCGCACCTGGCGGCGTGCGGGAAGTATCTTTGTCGATGTCACGTTCATGCACCAAATGGAACGCCATTTTGGCCGTCTTGCCGATGAGCGCCTTTAGGCGCTCCGGATCTTCTACGCCCGGCACCTGTAGCAGAATTCGGTCGTCGCCTTGGCGTTGAATGGTGGGCTCGCGCACGCCGGTTTCATCAATGCGGCGGCGGATGATCTCCAAGGATTGCTGCAAAGCCGCATTGCGTCGATCTGCGCGTGCGCGCGGC
This sequence comes from Rhodospirillaceae bacterium, assembly GCA_018698795.1. GTDB lineage: Bacteria > Pseudomonadota > Alphaproteobacteria > Rhodospirillales > Casp-alpha2 > TMED8. The sequence continues at coordinate 36,079 of JABIPG010000266.1, read as the reverse complement.
GTGAAGGAAATACGGATTGTGTTGCCGTCAACCACGGTCTCGGATTCTGGGTCGATAGCACGCAAAAGATTTCGGGCCTTCTCCACCTCTTCGGGTTTTCGAACCACCACCTTGGCGGATTCGCCGGAAACGCCGAGGCCGCCATATCGGATGCGCCCCTTTCGCAACTCGGCCCGCATGGAATCGACCAGCGATTCCAACTGCTCACTGATAACCACATCAACGTCGACCTCGAGCAACAGATGCGAGCCGCCCTGTAGGTCCAATCCCAAACTGACTTGTTTATGCGGCAGCCAATCGGGCAAGCCTTCGGCCGTCTTTCCGCCAAGGAAATTCGGCGCCGAGAACCCCAAACCCAGCGCGCAGACGGCCAGGATGAAGATGATCTTCCATTTGGAAAAATAGACCATGGTTTAAGCTGATCCGGTCAATCGGACTTTTTGTCGGATTTATCGCCCGACTCGTCGCCAGCCTGATCATCAGCCTGATCATCAGCCTGATCATCAGTTTGGTCATCAGAACTGGCGTCGGCATCCGTTTCCGGCGCCTCGTTTGCAGCTTCAGGCGCTGGCGCATTCGCGGCCTGTTGCGGTTTGGCGCCGCCACCCAACAGTTTGCCCAAAATGCCGCCGGGTCTTTTGTCTTCGTTGGCGGCTTGCGGCACGCTTCCGGCCTGCGGCTCGGTTTTGGAGAGTACCATGGAAATGAGATCGCGGCGCACCTTGACCTTCACGTCTTTGGAAATCTCGACTGTCACTTCTTGGTCGTTGTCGACCTTAGTGATTGTACCGATGATGCCGCCTCCCGTGACGACTTTGTCGCCGCGGCGCATGGCGCCAAGCATTTCACGGTGTACTTTCATCTTTTTCTGCTGCGGACGAATGAGCAGGAAGTAGAACACCACGAAAATCAAGATCAGCGGCAACAGGGCTTCAAACCCTCCACCTCCAGCGCCACCTGCAGCCTGTGCGTAAGCCGTCGAAACAAACATGTGAAACTCCTTAAATCCGGCACCGCACGCCATGTTGGCGGCCCATTAGTGAATCCGCGGGGACTATATCTACCAGGGCAAATTTCGCAAACCAAATTATTGATTTTGCCCTGTTTGATTGACGCTGGCGTGCGGCGGTCTTAATTTCCCGGCCATGAGTGATATCGATATACATCCAACGTTGATCCGTATCGCCGATGCGCTTGAACGTTTGGCGCCGTCGGCGCCGCCGAAAACAGACTTCGCCGCCGCCGATGCTTTCGTCTGGCATGCAGGGCCCAGTTGGCTTGAATCGGTGCCGAAGGTTAACCGCGTAGATCTTGAACTTCTCAAGGGTATTGATCGGCAGACGGAAACGTTGCTCGACAACACGCAACGGTTCGCCGATAGCCTACCTGCCAACAATGCGTTGCTTTGGGGGGCGCGTGGCACCGGAAAAAGCTCGCTGGTTAAAGCCGCGCATGCAACCATCAACAAGGCTGCGCCCGGTTCATTGGTGTTGATCGAAATCCACCGCGAAGACATTCCGTCGCTGCCGCAGCTATTGAGCCTTTTGCGCAATGAGACAAAGCGGTTTTTGCTGTTTTGCGACGACCTATCGTTCGATACCCAGGATGATTCGTATAAGTCCTTGAAGGCCGTGCTTGAAGGTGGCGTCGAAGGCCGGCCTGCGAATGTCTTATTTTACGCCACGTCGAACCGCCGCCACTTGATGGCCCGCGACATGATCGAAAATGAACGCTCTACCGCGATCCACGCCTCTGAAGCCGTTGAGGAAAAGGTCTCGCTGTCGGATCGGTTTGGCCTGTGGCTCGGCTTCCACAACTGCAACCAGGACACCTATTTCGCCATTGTTGAGGGATATGCCGAGAAATTCGGTCTTAATGCGGCGGATATTGATCTGCGTGCCGAAGCTAATGAATGGTCAGTGACGCGAGGCTCACGGTCGGGCCGAGTGGCATGGCAATACATCCAAGATCTTGCCGGGCGGCTGGGCAAGTCGCTGGATATGGATTGAGCGCGATACTTATTGGCCCGTTGACGTCGCCGTCAGGTGGCGGCAAGCTTGCTGTTGCATTTCATGGGTGACCGTTACCGTCACCGGAATTCATTTTCAGGAGATTAATATGCGCCGCTCGACTTATGTATCGATACCGGTTTTTGCTTTGGTGTTGTTGACTGCTTTTGGCGCGCGCTCACTGGAGAGTTATTCTCCTGCGCAAAGTGAGCAGTTCATGGACTGGTGCACAGGGGCCAAATCGGCGACCGAAAGCACCTGCTCATGTACGCTGAAAAGCGTTGCGCAAACGGTTCCGGCCGCCACGTTGGCACAGTTCCTCACCAGTCAGGCTAGCGGCGGCAGTTTCAATTTCAATGCCTCTCTCGCCAGCACTGGGGCCATGGTGGCGTCTTCGTTGGCAAGTTGCGCCAGCCGCTAGCGTTCCATGCAATGAAAATTTATTTTGCTCCCAATTCACGCGCCGTACGGGTTGTTTGGTTGTTTGAGGAACTGGGCCTGCCGTACGATCTTGAGGTTTTTAAGCTCGGCGAAAAGCGCATGCGCGATGCCGAATACCTGAAAACCCACCCGATGGGCCGTGTGCCGGCGTTGGAAGACGGCGATGTGACGCTGTTTGAGTCGGGCGCCATTATCCAATATGTGCTGGCGAAATACGGTGATGGGCGGCTCGTGCCGGATGTCGATTCCCCCGAGTTTCCGGCCTATTTACAGTGGTTTCATTATGCTGAGGGCATGCTGATGCCGCCGGTGAATACGTTGGTGGTGGAAACGATGTTTCTGCCTGAAGAGAAGCGCAACCCGACCAACATTTCCCGCGCTACCAGGCTTTTGAACAAAATGCTCGACCCCATCAACGAGCGGCTGGCGGATCGTGACTATCTGGCCGGAGATTTTTCCGCTGCTGACATCATCACCGGACATGCCTGCATTGTCTCCAGCCGGCGTGCGGGCGATATCTCCGATAAGCCGAACCTTCAAGCCTATGTGGAGCGTTTGCAGCAGCGCCCCGCTTTTCAACGCGTTACGGCAATTGGGGCCTAGGCTCGGCGCAAATAAGTTTTCGGATCACGCGGTCGCTTGCCCTTGCGGATTTCGAAGTGCAGTTGTGGCGAGGTGACACTGCCAGTATCGCCGACGGTTGCGACTTTTTGGCCTTTGCCGACCTTGTCGCCGCGTTGCACCAACAGCTTGTCGGCATGTGCGTAGGCCGTCACCCAGCCGTTCGAGTGCTTAATCAGCAATAAATTGCCGAACCCGCGTAATTCGTTGCCGGCATAGACAACAACGCCGTTCTGGGCGGCATTAATTGGGGTGCCGCGCGGTGCCGCGATGTTGATGCCATCGTTGTGAAAGCCTTTCGGCTTGGCACCATAGTTGGAAACCACCCTTCCCTGTACCGGCCACAAAAAACCCTTGCCAGAAGGCGGTGGTGGTTTGGGCACGGCGCGTGGCGCCACCGAGCGGGCGGCGACGGGCGCCGTCTTGGCGGTGGCCGCACTCGGCTTGCTAGCCCAGGCAGGCGGTTTTGCAGGTTTGGCGGACGCCGCGGTTGGAGGCGCTGCCTGCGCCGTGGATACAGCGCCAACACCGCTAACGCGCGGCAGCCGCAAGCGTTGTCCGACAAAGATCGTATACGGCGCCTTCAAGCCGTTCAGACGGGCCAGTTCATGCATGCCGGAATCGTAACGTCCAGCAATCTCGGACAGCGTATCACCCTTCACGACCTGATGTTCGCGCTCACGCGGCAAAACGATTCGCTGCCCCACATTGAGCAAAAACGGTGGCCTGAGACTGTTTGCCTCGATGATCGCACGCATGGAAACCCCATGGCGTTTGCTCAGCGCCCAGACCGTATCACCCTTGCCCACATATACGGCACTGGCATTGCGAAAAGCCCCAGAAGTCTGCGGTGTAGAGCTTGACGTGCGAGAGCGGGCATTGACGTCGCTGGGGCTATCGGGCGGCGGCGGCCATTCTGCGTAGCCACACCCGCCGAGCACCAGCGCCAACATTAAACTTGCTGCGCGGAATTTCGATACCATTCCCATAGCCGTGATTATCACCGAGCGGCTATCCCGCGACAACACCATCCACAAATGGCACGAAGCGCGTCGGACCCAAATCCTCGGTTTCTGCGCCATCTTCGGTGCGCACGACCTTGGTCAGGCGCTGGTCGTTTTCGTCCAGGCCAATGGGCACGATCATGATGCCGCCGATGGCCAGTTGCTCGAACAATACAGGCGGCACGTCAGGGGCCGCGGCGGCGACGAGAATGCGCTCGAATGGCGCTTGTTCAGGCCAGCCGGCGGCGCCGTCGCCACAAACGGCCGTAATGTTGGTGAGCTTGAGTTCGCGTAGCCGCTCCTCGGCTTCACGCAGCAGCGCCGGATGGCGCTCAATGGTGTAGAGCCGTCGGCAAAGCGGCGCCAGCACCGCTGCCTGATAGCCGGACCCGGTTCCGATCTCGAGCACTTTGTGGCGATCGGAAACCTCAAGGGCCTGGGTCATCAGCCCGACGATCAAGGGTTGACTGACGGTCTGGTGATAACCGATGGGGAGTGCCAGGTTCTCGTCCCAGCGGTCTTTGAACGGGCCAGCCAGGAAAATACTGCGTGGCAGCTTCTCGATGACCCCCAGCACCCGCGCGTCCGTGACACCGCCCTGGCGCAATTCCAAGATCAGCCGGCCCATGCGCGGGTCGAGGTTCACGTAAACGCGCCCTTCAGCTTCTTCAGCGTTGCTGTGTGGGTCAGGTCCATGGTCAGCGGCGTAATGGCCACGGCGCCGCGTTCGACGGCTTCGAGATCGGATCCCGGGCGGAATTTTTCTTCGTCACGCGAAGCGCCGACCCAGAAATAGGCGTCGCCGCGCGGGTCTTTGCCGGGCTGCAGTTCACCGCCGATTTTGCGCCGGCCTTGGCGGACAACCTCAATGCCGGTCACCTTTTCGGGTGCGACATCGGGGAAGTTGACATTCATCAGCACCCCCGTCGGCCAATCGATCCTGGCCAGATGTTTTAAAACCGTGGCGGTCCAGACCTCTCCGGTTTTCCAGGGCACCGTCTGACGGTCGCGGTAAAACTGGCTGAGCGCTACTGACGGAATGCCCAGCAGCGTCCCTTCCATGGCTGCCGCCACGGTACCGGAATAGGTGATGTCCTCGCCCAGGTTGCCGCCTCGGTTGATGCCTGAGAGCACCATGTCCGGCGGAGCCGCCTTCATGACTTCCTGCACCCCCAACAGCACGCTATCGGTCGGGGTGCCGTCGACGGCATAGCGCCGGGTTGCAACGCGGCGGATACGAAGCGGTCGGCGCAGCGTCAGTGAATGGCTGGTAGCACTTTGTTCGGTCTCGGGGGCGACCACCCAGACCTCGCGGAATAACGCCGTTGCGGCGCGGATCAAGACCTTCATGCCGGGCGCGGCGATCCCGTCGTCGTTGGAGATCAGGACGCGGGATTTCGCTAGATTCACGATGTCGGCTCCAGAACTTCAAGCCCGCCCATGAAGTGGCGCAACGCTTTCGGGATCACCACTGAGCCGTCCGGTTGCTGGTAGTTTTCCAAGATGGCGACCAACGTGCGACCAACGGCCAGGCCCGACCCATTGAGTGTGTGCACGAAGGCCGTCTGCTTGCCGCCTTTTTCGGTGCGGTAGCGGGCATTCATGCGCCGTGCCTGGAAATCACCACAGACCGAACAACTTGAAATCTCGCGGTAGGTGTTCTGTGCCGGTAGCCAGACCTCGATATCGTAGGTCTTGCGGGCACCGAAGCCCATGTCGCCGGTGCAGAGCGCGATGGTCCTGTACGGCAGCTCCAGGCGCTCCAGAATACCCTCGGCGCAACGGGTCATGTGCTCCAGTTCGTCTAACGAGTCTTCAGCCTTGGTCACCGACACCATTTCCACCTTGGTGAACTGGTGTTGACGGATCATGCCGCGGGTGTCCTTGCCCGCAGCCCCGGCTTCAGACCGGAAGCACCAGGTCATGGCGGTGTAGCGGCGTGGCAAATAGTCGGGCTCGACCAGATGACCGGCGATGATGTTGGTTAGCGGCACTTCGGCGGTGGGAATCAGCCAATGCCCGGTATCGGTCTTGAATAAATCCTCGCCGAACTTCGGCAGTTGTCCGGTGCCGTACATGGTGGCGTCATTGACGAGTGCCGGCGGATTGACCTCGGTGTAGCCGTTGTCGCGGGTGTGGACATTGAGCATCAGGTTGGCCAAGGCTCGCTCCATGCGCGCCAGTGGGCCAGTCAGCATCACGAAACGCGCCCCCGATATCTTGGCAGCGGTCTCGAAGTCCATCATGCCAAGTCCCTCGCCCAGGTCGACGTGGTCTTTGGGCTCGAAGTCGAACGTTTTGGGCTCACCCCATTTTTTGACCTCGACGTTATCGTCTTCGCCGTTGCCGTCGGGGACTTCGTCCAAAGGCAGGTTCGGCAGGCCTGCCAGCACGTCGTTCAGTTCCGCCGTGGCATTGGCGGCATCTTGCTCAGCTGCGGCTTGAGCTTGTTTGCTTTCGGACACTTGGGCGATGATACCGGCGGCATCCTCGCCACGTGACTTGGCAGCGCCAATTTCCTTCGAAAGCGCGTTGCGCTCGGTTTGGATATCCTGGGCGCGGGTTTGCGCCTCGCGGCGTTTTCCGTCCAACGCGATCAGCTCTTCGGCCATGGCCTGTTGGCCCGGCCGGCGGGTCAGGGCTTGGTCAAAAGCTTCAGCGTTTTCACGAATCCATTTGATATCGAACATGGGCAGCGGGACCTTTTCGGGAACTTATCAATCGTCGTCTTCGTCGTCTTCTTTTTCGGAATTCTCGACGCGCTTTTTCTCGATCAGGCGCACCGAAAAGATGGAGATTTCATAAAGACAAATCAGCACGGACGCGAGCATCACCTGGCTGATCACATCGGGCGGCGTGATCACTGCTGCAACAATGAAGGCGATGAGGATGGCATACTTGCGCTTTTCTCTCATGCCCTCGGAATTGATGATGCCGATCCGGCCCAACAACGACAGAACCACCGGCAACTCGAAACAAATGCCGAAAGCGAAAATCAGGTTAATGCTGAGCGACAGGTATTCGTTGACCTTGGGCTCGGAAACAATGGGCAGTGTGCCCTCGCCGCCTTGTAGCTCGAAGTTGAGTAAAAACTCGTAAGCCCATGGCATGACGAGATAATAAACCATCGCGCCGCCCATGAAGAACAGCACCGGCGTGGCGACGAGAAATGGAGCCAGCGCGGTTTTTTCGTGCTTATAGAGGCCCGGCGCAACGAACATCCAGAACTGCATGGAAATGAACGGAAACGCCACAAACAGTGCGGTAATCAGCGATAGCTTGATATAGGTGAAAAACGCCTCGTGCAGTGCCGTAAAAATGAGCCGGCGCCCGCCACCCATTTCGTCGAAGACATCGGCCAAGGGCTGCACCAGAAACTGATAGACGTATTCGGCGAACGGAAAAATTGCGATAAACAGCCCAATCACAATCGCCACGCTCCACATCAGCCGCGAGCGAAGCTCGACCAGATGGTCGAGCAACGGCATCTTGGATTCTTCGGTATCCGCCATCTGCGGTTAGCCCTTCGTCTCGCTCGGTGTCTTTTCGGGCCCGCTTTGTGGCCCGCTTTCAGGCATAATCTCGGCGGTTTCCACGGGTGTGGAGGTGGGGTCCATCAAATCAGGGTCGTCATCAAGCCCGTCATCGAACCCGTCATCGAGGTCTTCATCAAGGCCGGAAATGTCATCGATCACATCGTCATCCACAGGATCTTTGGCGCTTGGGTCGGTGGAGGACTTCAGGTCTTCAACCGCCCCGCTCCAGTCTTGCTGGATGTCGGTCATGTCGAATTCCTTGGCCAAGGTGCCGGATGGGTCGAGCCCCTCTCCATCCATCATTTTGTTGGCTTCTTTCTTGATCTCGTCGAGTTCGGCTTCGCGCACGACATCATCCAGGCCATCTTGCAGGTCGCGCGCCATGGAGCGCGCTTTCCTGATCCAGTAGGTGACGGTTTTGATGGCGCGCGGCAGATCTTTCGGGCCGACGACAATGATTGCCAGCACCGCGAGGATAAACAGTTCCTGCCAGCCGATATCGAACATGGCGGAGGGAGGCTCCCTGTGTTTAGGACGTGTTGGAAAGCCGGGCGTTGCCCGCCTTAGCCGTTGGCCGCCTTATCTTTGTCTGAAGTCTCCGCCGCTTCCTTAACCGGCTCGGCAGAATCGGATTTCAGTTCCTTCGGCGCTTCGTCGGCTTCCGCCGCTTCGCCTTCATCATCCTTCATGCCTTTCTTGAAGGATTTCAGGCCTTTGCCGAAATCTCCCATCAAGGCGGAGATTTTTCCCTTGCCGCCAAACAGGACCAATACGACGGCCAAAACAATCAGCCAATGCCAAACGCTAAAAGTGCCCATAGCAGTTTTTCCCAGTTGTTCTCATCGGGTTTAGGGACATACCGATGTCAACAAAGGCGCGGTCCCAAGGTGGCCGGATAATGGCAGATTGTATCCGGACCTGCAATGCAGCGATTAGAGTTCAGTTTCTATAACCGAGCATCGTTTGGGGGCAAACGGGGGAATAACGTGGGCGCCCTAACCGCGACACCGATTTTCGTTTGGGAACTGTTTTTTGCGGGTTGGAACCCTTTGATTTTGTTTAAGAACAAAAAAAATCTGGGGAACGAACCCAATTTATCCGGTATTGAAACGGCGGGACTCGTATCAGACATCCCCCCGGAAGCCCTTTTGGTGCGGTCATCCGCTTGCCCACCCTTCGACTGAGGCCTTCGGCCCCGCTCAGGATGAGGCGTGTCATGTCACCTCACGCTGAGCAGTGCAAAGCGCGTGCCGAAGCATGCAGAAGCCGACTCCAACAATCTTCTCCAAGCAGAAGCATCAGACTCGGCATCATCCATATTTGAATGTCAAATAGCGTGCCTTCAGCAGCCAAACGCGAAGGCAAGCTAATGATGCAGCGCTTCTATAGCATATTATCTCGAAAAGTCAATAAATTCCTATTTCGAAATCAACATGCTTGTTGCCGGCTAAAGCCGAAAGCGTGGAGAATGAGTATTCTGGCCTGAATTGGGCCCTGAATTGCAATCTTTGGACAGGAAATCTAGGGACAAGGGAATCTGGCAGCGAAATCTGGGGAAGCCTGGGGGCAGTCCCCTCAATCCCCGTGTCTTCGAGGAGCGCTAGGTTTTGGGGCCCGCCGCGTCCTGCGATGCGCCATGAGGCTTGCTGGCGGTATTTCCCGTAGAGTTTCCTGTAGCACTCCCGGGCGCAGGTTTTTGCGGCGCGGGTTCCGGCACGGGTTTGACCTCTTCCATGCGGCGGCAGTGGCCTTCCAGGAACGCACCGGTCTCAATGGCCAGGTCTTCGTGCAGAATATCGCCAACCATATGAGCAGACGCGGCCAACTTGACGGCTCTGGCCTTGATTTGGCCGTTTACACCACCGTGAACCACGACCGAGTCGGCGGTAATCTCGCCTTTGACGTGGGCGCTTTCACCGATAAGCAATGTCTTTGAGCGGATATCACCCTCGACGGAGCCATCGACCTGAATCTCACCATCGCTTTTGAGATCACCGATGATCTTAAGATCGCGGCTGATCAACGACGGTGGCGCCGGTTTTCCCGGCGCTTGCGGTGTGCCGCCCGACGGTTGACCTTTACTGTTTTTGGAAAACATTACGGCCAGCTTTGATGAACTTCATGGGGTTGATGTTCCGTTTGTTGAACAGCGTCTCGTAATGCAGATGCGCACCTGTGGTCCGGCCCGAGTTACCGAGGAGTCCGATTTTTTGACGGAACTCGACTTTTTGGCCGCGTTTCACAAAAATCTTATTGAGGTGGCCAAAGCGGGTGATGACACCATTGCCGTGATCGATTTCGATATAGCGGCCATAACGGCCCTTCCACCCGGCATGTTTGACGATACCAGGTGCGGTGGCGTAGATCGGCGCCTTTTTGGCCGAACCGAAATCAAGTCCGTAATGGGCTGCCCAACGCTTGTTTAACGGGTCACGCCGTTTGCCGAAACCGCTGGTGATGTAATAGGTATCCAGCGGCGCCACCAAAGGCAGATGGCGAACCGCGGATTGCAATGAATTCAGGCGTGCCAAATGGTTGTCGAGGGCATCCAGGCTTTTCTTCAATTCGCCCGCCGGTAAAGCATCGAGGGCCTCGGCCGGAATGAACGGGCCGCCCTGCCCCGTCAAAGGGTCGTCCAAGGCGGCCAATTTCTGCGGATTAATGCCGGTAAGGGATACGATTTTTTCCAAATCGCCAATCTGCGACAGGGTTTGATCGGTCAGGCGCAGCACAGATGTTTCGTGTGATTGCTGCAGGCTGGCGAGACGATCTTCGAGTTGCTGCACGTAGGTGCGCATGCGCGAACCCTCGAAACGCGCCTCGTTGCGTTCCGACAAGGCGGATTCCAGATCACTTGCAACCGTGTCCAAGTTGTCCTTGAGGGAAAAGTTGCGGGTCGTCAAGCCACCGAGCTCTTGCTCCAGGTTAGCCAACTTCCGGCGCAAGGCTTCACGTGCACCGACAATCGTAGAGCGATCATCTTGGGTGGTGCGCAATTCGTTGGACACTGAACGCAAGCTGGTTTGCAGCTTCGCATTCCGCTCGACCAAGCCCAGCATCGTGCCATGGTTGCGCTCCAGGTCCTGGGTAATGGCGTTAAATTTATTTTGGTATTCAGCAACCTCGCCCAACAGGCTGTGGTAGGCAAGGCGCGCGCTGGCGATTTGGCCGTCTTTGACCGCGACGACTTTTTCATGCGCGACGTAACTATATGAAGAGAACGCGGTCCAGCCCATGGCGGCAACCAAGGCGACACCGGCGAGCAATTGCCCGGCTGTTGTGATGCGGAAATAACTGACCCGACCGTCGGTGCGAAAATGGACTTGTCGCTCGGGAAATATACCCGCAACACGTTCACTCACCCCAGCAAACCAGGAAATTTCATCACCCCCGTACTGCTTGGACATCCCTCGACCCTTCTGACTTCTTAATTTAGTCGTCGTTACGACAAAACCCCAGGCGACTGGCAGCATCAATACCGCTCTCATTTACCTTGCGAAGAAAGTATCGGCACGGGTCGCAGCGCGCAAGCCAATATTGCTTGTTCGGCGTGCGTTTCCGGGCGAAAACCAGGGTTCCCGCCGATTCGCTCCTGACACAATGGGACGACGGCATTGATCATGGATCACGGCGAATGACTGATTCTCAAGACGACAAACCGAATCCCGGCGAACATGCGGCTAGGCCCGCCAGTATCTGGCGGCTGCCGATTTTGTTGGCGACGTGGTTCGGATCGGGTTTGTTGCCCCGTATGCCCGGCACCTGGAGATCATTGGCGGCATTGCCGTTTGCTTGGGCTATACACCTGTTTTTTGGCCCAGATGGATTGATGCTGGCGGCGGCGGTGGTGTTTTTTATCGGTATTTGGGCTTCGAATATCTATGTCAGAGATGTCGGTGGTGATGACCCGGGTGCTGTGGTCATCGACGAGGTCGCCGGTCAATGGCTGACCCTGGCCCTGGCCGCGCCGCTGGACCCGTTGTTTTACGCGTTGGGGTTCGTATTTTTCCGAGTTGCCGATATCTTTAAACCCTGGCCTGTCAGTTGGGCGGACACGCGCATCAAGGGCGGGCTTGGTATCATGGTCGATGATATTATCGCAGCACTTTATGCCGGCGCCGCATTGGTCGGGGTTGGCTATATGATGGGAGTATTCTGATGCCGTTCGATGATGCCATGGCGCATGCCGCTGGCGAGTTGTTGGAGGTCTGCCGAGTGCAGGGCGTGAAATTGGCGACGGCGGAATCGTGTACCGGTGGGTTGATTGCCGGGCTGTTGACGGCAATTGCGGGGTCATCTGATGTGGTCGAGCGCGGGTTTGTAACGTACACCAACGAGGCCAAACACGAGATGTTAGGGGTGCCTGTGGCGCTGTTCGATACCGTTGGTGCGGTCAGCGAAGATGTCGCGCGCGCCATGGCGGAGGGCGCCGTATTGCATTCACGTGCGGATGCGGCTGTCTCTGCGACCGGTGTCGCCGGCCCTGGTGGAGGTACGGAAACGAAGCCGGTCGGTCTGGTGCATATCGCCGCAGCCCGCGCCGGGCGTGAGACGCTGCACGAACGTCACGTGTTTGAGGGTGATCGAACAGCTGTGCGCCGCCAGAGCGTCGTTGCCTGTGTAGCGTTGCTCAGGCGGGTCGTTGAGACATGAAATGCTGATACCGCGCCGGGCGGCGTTAGCGCAATAGATCAATTGGTATTGCCGTAGATTTTCGTTGCGCGGGTTTCGAATGCATTGACCATTTTTTGCACTGCTTCGTTGAACACGACACCGATGGCTTTCTCGAGGATTTTTGCGCGAAATTCGAAGTCGACGAAAAAGTCGATCTCTGTGCCGCCCTCAACAGCATTGAAAACCCAGTGGTTGTTGAGAAACTTGAACGGCCCCTCTGTGTAGGCAACGTCGATGCGCGGCACGGTGCTGCCGTCCTTACCGGTTGGATACGCCTCTACGCGCGATGTGAAGCGCTCTCTGAACACCTTAAAGCCGATGACCATGTCGGCGACCAGGATTTCGCCCGTTTCGGTGGCTTCTCGGCGGCGGATGCGCAACGCCTGGCACCAGGGCAGAAACTCGGGGTAATTCTCCACGTTCCGCACCAGTTCGAACAGTTGTTCGGGTGTATAGGGCAGCACCCGTTTTTCAGCGTGCATGGGCATCGTCCGGTTGTGCCCTCCCCGAACGCGTGCGTCAACGTTGCGCGTACTCGCCTGTTGTCCTAAACAGCGTCATGGCTCACCGCACACACCATCGCCGCAAGCGCAATCATCGAAAACCACCGGCCGAACGCCTGGAGCTCACCATCCAAAGCCTGGGGCGCCATGGTGATGGTATTGCTGAGCGTGATGACAGTCGTGTTTCGGGTCCCATTTACGTGCCGTTCACACTGGCGGGAGAACGTATCGAGGCCGAGGTGCGGGGCGAGCGCGCTAGCTTGGTACGGGTGATCGACGCGGCACCCGAACGGGTTGAGCCGCCCTGCCCGCTGTTCGGGCAGTGCGGCGGTTGTGCCGTGCAGCACTTAGAGCCAAGTGCCTATACGCTCTGGAAACGCGGACTGATTGAGACTGCCCTGATCAATCGCGCCATTGCGGCCGAGGTGGCGCCGCTGATCGACGCGCATGGACAAGGACGTCGCCGGGTTACCCTGCATGTACGTTTCGATGGTGCGCGTGTGAACGTTGGGTTCATGCGCTCGCGCAGCCACGAGTTATTGAAGCTCGAGCGTTGCCCCGTCCTGGTGCCGGAATTGAGCGATATCGTCGCCGTTGTCCGGGCATTGGCGACGCCGTTTACTGGCGCCGCCGGAAAGCTTGATTTCGCCGTCACCACCACCGATACGGGGCTGGATGTCGATGTGAGGGGCGCCAAAGACCCTGATTTAAAGCAGCGCATGGATTTGGCCGAAGCGGCGGAACGCTTGGATGTGGCCCGCTTGAGTGTTGATGGGGAGCTGATTGCAGCGCGACGAATGCCACAAATCGCGATGGGATTATCGAAGCTCACCCCGCCGCCGAGTGGATTTTTGCAGGCAACGAGCGCCGGCGAACAGGTGCTATCGGATATCATCATCGCCGCTATGCCCGGTGCGGGACGGGTGGCGGACCTGTTTTGTGGCGTCGGCCCCTTCACGCTGCGGTTGGCGCCTGAGCACCCGGTGGATGCCTACGATTCCGACGCTGTAGCGCTCGCCGCTTTGGATCAGGCGCTACGTCATACGCCGGAGCTAAAGGCCGTATCGGTGGTGCGCCGCGATTTGTTCGAAAGTCCGCTTAGCGTCGATGATCTGAAAAATTACGGTGCGATCATCTTCGATCCACCGCGTGCCGGGGCTGAAGCGCAGGCACGCGAACTCGCCGAGTCCAGCGTGCCGGTGATCATTGCCGTTTCATGCGAACCCGCTACGTTCGCCCGCGATGCTGAAATCCTGATCCAGGGCGGCTACAGCCTTGAAAGCGTATCGCCGGTGGATCAGTTCAAATACACGTCGCATGTCGAAATGATCGGTGTGTTCAAGCGCGTGGACTAATTGGCGGAGTACGGTGCGTCGATACCGTATTTCTCCAGCAATGGCATCATGCGCGGCAAGATTTCCGCATGTAGTTCGACACCGTTTGCCATTTGATCGAGCCACATGGCGTGCGCGCGATCACCCGGCATGCGGACCGGCGCGTCCGGGTCCATCGCCGCTGCATCGCGGCAACGATCGGCCAAATCCCCAGTCTCGGCGGTGAAGGCATCGACGCCGGAAAATGCTGCGGGATCAATCAGTTGCAAGAACACGTTGTTTCCAAATGCCCCTGCTTCGGCGCGGCCCCAGCCCGCAAGGCCCGACGTCAGCGCCTCGATTAAAATGGAGATCGCAAACCCTTTGTGGCCGGTCTCCGTGCCGCCCATCGGTAAAATGGCGCCCGGCGGTTGGGAGTAGACCGCTTCAGGGTCGGTGGTCGGGTTGCCGTCGGCATCGACCAGCGCGGCGTATGGCAACTGGCCCCCTTCCCGTCTGGTACGTTCGATCATGCGGTTGGTGGTGGCCGACGTGGCGGTATCGAATAAAATTGGATGCGCCGTTGTCGGAATGGCAGCGGCGATCGGGCTGGTCGATAGCCGGGGCGCCTTGCCACCCGCCGGCGCGACCACGGCGTTGCCGGGCGCTGACGTTGTGACGATTGCCATGACGCCTTGCACGGCCGCGCGCCGGCAATAAGTGGCGAGGCACGAGATGTTGTGGCTGCGGCCCATGGCGACGGTGACCACTGGGTGCTCTTTGCGCCGTTGCAGCGCCAGCTCCAGTGCTTTGACTGTCGCCCATTGCCCCGGCAATCCGTGCGCATCAAGCCGAAGTGCAGCGCCTGTGTCGGCAACGATTTCAGGTTTGCCCGAAGTCGTCCATTTGCCCGCCTCCAGCGCCGCCATATAGGCCGGAACGAACTGTAAACCATGGGTGGAATAGCCCAGCAGGTCCGCCTCCACCAAAATCTCCGCCACAACGCGCGCGATGGGCGTATCCAGACCGCCGGCCGTGAACAGCGATGTCGTGGTCTCGATCAGCGATTGATGCGGATAGCGCATGGTCATGCATCGCTACCGGTGCTTGCCCCCACGGTATTTGCCCCCGCGGCATTTGCATGTTCGTGGCTGGTCATGTGACTGCTGGTGACGGACACCAAGAATGGCACCAGATAGGTCAGGGTCATCTGCCACGTAGGTGGCAGGCCGCCAGTTGAGACAACAGACCAATGATTGATCGCGATGAGGGCGGTGCCGACCACGAGGCTGGTGAACACGCCGCGGTTCAATATTGAAAATCTGAGGTCGCCCATGCCGATCCATATCTCCTGGTCGTAGCAACTTTGCTCAGATTGAACTTATGTGAGAATCAAGGCGATTACAAAACCGACCGAGTACGGGATGGTTTGATCCGCCGTTGAGGCATATTATACGGCTATGGACCTCGCACAATTCAAAGCTACGCTTAACGAGTCTGACCCGCCGCCGGAAATCGCACCCGAAATCGCGCCGCTGCTCCACGCACTTTGGTTGACGGCTAAGGGTGACTGGCATGGTGCGCATGCGCTGGCGCAAGGCGTCGCCGGGCCTGACGGCTGTTGGGTGCATGCCTATCTGCACCGAGTCGAGGGCGATTTGGCCAATGCCGGGTATTGGTATGTGCGCGCCGCTAAACCGGCCTCATCGTGCAGCCTTGATGAAGAGTGGAATGAGATCGCGACCGCAATACTGGAGCAAAGCGACGCATGAATCCCATCTACGCCCACGTCAATATGGCCGGTCGCCAGATATCCATGCGTTTCGACCAGGATTCGCCCGTTCATCGCAACATATTGGCCGAGTTGCATGAAAGCGGCGCTTACGAGCGCGCTACACAGTTCTTTCTCATGCGTGTGCTTCGGGCCGGCGACACGTTCGTCGATGTCGGTGCACATATCGGCTATTTCTCAATGCTGGCTGCCGCTATTGTCGGCGATGAAGGACAAGTCATCGCGGTTGAACCCATGGCCGAGAACTTCGAGCAGCTTTCCTATCACATCGCGGAGAACGATCTTGCGCGCGTCGTTGCCGTCAATGCCGTGGTTGCCGGCGAAGATGGCGAGACGGAGATTTTCTTCAACGCCGACAACGATGGCGGTCATGCCCTTTGGGACCCGGCGCTGCATCCGGTCAACGAGCAAACCCGCCAAAATCCGCGCGCCGACAAGGTGCGCTCATGCCGGCTCGATTCGTTGCTGCATGAGCACGACGTTGAGCGCGTCCGGCTCATGAAAATTGACACCGAAGGCGCGGAAGCCATGATTTTGGAGGCGGCGCGGAGTGTCTTCATCCAAGGCTTGGTCGATTTCGCCATTTTGGAGGTCAACGTGACCGGCTTGCAGAGCTTGGGCTCTGACATCGATGGTTTGTTCCGATTGATTCGGGATTTGGGATACATCATCTGCCTGCCACAGAACGATGGTTCCGCGCCGGTGCTGCTGGCCAGCGACAACCGACCCGATGACATGTATGTCTACAACGTACTGATTGCCACGCCTGAAGCGCTGTCGCGATTGTGAATTTAGATGTTGGCTTGCGGATCGGGGGCCCGCACCGCAGCTAGGTCTTTGTCCGCTTCGGGGTCGTGGGAAGCGAGTATCATGAGCCCGGGCAATTGCGCCTTTAGGCCACGGACTTTCGCGAACGACGATCGCAGCAACGCCACATCTCCGGTTCCAGGCACCTGGTCATTCATCAGCAGATCTGTTTCATACGTCAGGTCGCCGACGAGCAGAAGCGGTGGGTAACCGGCTGATCGGACCAGCATCGACATGGAACCCGGTGTATGGCCAGGTGTCGGCAGCAACACCATTGTGCCGTCGCCCATCACATCGTGACATCCACCGAAGGGGTCGAACAGCAGATCGTTGGATGGTTGAAAATCGATCTGATGCCATTTGGCGCCGGGCAGTTCAATGTGTTCGCGAAAGATGAAATCCCGCTCCGGGTGCGGGCCGGATAACTGTTGCCACTCCTCACGGCTTACCAGCAGTTCCGCCTGCGCTATCTCCTTGATACCGCCGATGTGGTCGAAGTGCAGATGGGAAACAACCACTTTCGAGACGTCTTCAGCGGCAAATCCCAATTCCTGCAGTTTAGAGGTGAGCGTGTCGTTTGGCCCGATGTGAAAGCGAAACAATTTACGCATGAAAAAACGCCCGATGGCGCTGGACACATAATTGGGATCGATAGCGATTGCTGGGTCCATACCGGCGTCAAACAACACAAGCCCGTCGCGGTGCTCAAGTACATAGAGGTTAATCGGAATTTCTATCCATTTTTGCGATGTCAAAAGCCACCACAACGACGGCATGCGGCTGCCGTACCGATGTTCTTTGTGCTGTTCGCCCGACCCGGTGGAGATCGCATGAATGGATGCAATGAGGTTTTCGGTTTCCGCGGGCGACATGCTCTGTCCCCTTCGCATTCTCGGCGCCACCCACATGGGGCGTACGGTGGAAGAATAACGGAAATACTGGAATTCGCGCTGATACGGATCAATGCCAGCGAGAGCATATTTCGAGAATACGATGCCAAAGGGCTGTTTTGATCACCAAAGGCGCTGTATTGCGCGCTATGGACGTCGTCAGCCGCCCTCGCGATGCGGCAGCATCGCAGCGCGCGGCCTTCCTAGCCACGTCACGCAATACCGCGTCTCAGCGGCTCCGTATTCTCGAAACATGCTCTAGTTTGGAAAAAACACGAGAGTTATCGTCGTGCCCACATTTGGCTCGCTGTCGATTTCAAGGGTACCACCATGCAGTTCCATCAATTTTTTCGACAACGAAAGCCCTAGGCCGGTCCCATTGTGAGTGATGGAGGCATTCATCCGCGCTTGGCCAAAGGGTTCGAGTACCCGCTCGATATCCTCCGACGCTATTCCGATCCCGGTATCTTGAATTTTGAGGATGATCGAGCCCGCCTCTCCCAGCTGTGAAGCGATGACGATTTGACCGCCGGCGGGTGTGTATTTGTCCGCGTTCGACAGCAGGTTGATCATGATTTGCTTGAAAATCCGGTCATCCGCGACAAGGCGCGGTGTTTCATCCGATAGGCGAAGTTGAATACGTTTAGAGGCTACGTCGCGGTTGTATCTGAAAAGTTTGACGCATTCTTCGATGGCGTTCGCGAGCTCGAATTCCGTCCGATTCAAATCGATCTCTCCGGCTTCGATTTTGGACAGGTCCAGTATATCGTTGACGATCGCGATCAGATGCTCCCCCGAGCCTTGGATATCTTCGGCGTATTCTAGGTATTTGGGATTACTGTGCGCACCGAAGGTCTCAGCGGCGATCAATTGGGCGAAGCCGATGATGGCGTTTAACGGTGTCCGAAGCTCGTGACTCATAGATGCGAGAAACTCGGATTTCGCCCCGTCGGCGTCTTCGGCCTTTTGTTTGGCGCGGCGCAATTCGGTGATGTCGGTGACAATACTGGTGAGCCCTCCCGAAGGCGTGACGGACATATGGCGCGCATAGACCCGATTGCCGAAACTTTGGATAATCTCCGTGGCGCCTTCATTGCGAACTTGCGAAACCCGCTCGGCAAACGTGAACGGTGTTCGGGTATCTTTTGAGTGCGCCACGTCAAGCTGGCCCAGGCTGTTGTAGGTTGCGAGACCCGGTTCTGTGTCGGCTTTGGGATAACTATGAATTTGACGGAAACTCTCATTGCAATATGCCAGGCGTCCGTCGGAATCGTAGATGGCGAACCCGTCGCTCATCACGTCGATGGCTTCTTTCAGCCATCCTTCCAGTCCGCCGTCGTGAGGGGTGTCAATCATCAAAACCGCTGTTCTCAATTTCAATTCCGCGCAAAGCGGTCAACGTTCGGCCATCAGGGACGAACAGTGTGGCCGGATAGCGTGACCGTGTCATCAATGACGATTGATCACGGCCTATCTTGGAATTTTTGCCTTTTTGGAGATGCGAGCACAAGCGATTATGCAGCGATATGAGGCCTGATCGAAAGATCCACGGCTTTGAAGAGCCGCTCGCCCTAAAACCCGGCCAGCCGGAACCGTTCCATCATTTCCGCATGCAGGAGTTGTGCTTTGGTGTCGTCTTTGGGGGGCGCGCCAGCGGCCTGCCAACGCTCATAGAGGCGTATCAGGATGTCAATGCGCTCATCCATGCTGGCAAAGCGCCACGCGCCGATCTCTTGCGTCGTGCGCCGGCAGCCCTTGCAATGCTTGGGCTCGTTGTCGGTCATCTCACAGATGCCGAGGCACGGTGATATCAGTCTGATTACCGCGTTCGTCGGGGCCATGGGCGCTCCTTTGCCGCAGAGTTCAACATGGGGATCGTGGGCGCTGGATGCAAGTGGAAGCAAGTCGGTGCTAGTGACGGGCGTGAGCGGATTATCTCAGCCCCCCTCCTCGCTCACTCCAAATGGGATATTAGATGTTCGATGCTGCGCACATGGCTATGATGCGGTGTGCCGGAAAACATGCATTTACCTTCGTGCCGGCACCAAGTTGGCTTTCCAACTGCAATGTCCCGCCGTGCAACTCCATGAACGATTTGACGATTGCCAATCCCAGGCCTGTTCCATCGCTACTGCGCGTATACGCATGGCCGGCCTGGCTGAACGGCTCCAAAATTGTGGCGATATCGGTCTTTGCGATGCCGATGCCGGAATCTTCCACCGCGATCACAAAAAAACCGTCATTGTTCACGAATGCGCTGGTCGAGACCGTGCCGCCATCGCGGGTGAACTTTATCGCATTGCCCAAGAGATTGAGCAGAACCTGCAGGATTTTTAACTTGTCGCCCATCAGCAGCGGTATAGCCGGTTGGTGGTCTATCGGAAGCCGAATGCTCTTCTTCGCAGCTTGATCAGAAACGATGTCATGAGCGTCGATGATCAAATCGCGAATATCGATCGCTTCTTCCGAGATATCGACTTCGCCGGATTCGACCTTCGCCAAATCGAGAATGTCGCCGATAACTGAATGCAGATGCTTTCCGGATTTGTTGATGATCTCGATGTATTCTTTGTTTTGCTCGCTGCCGAGAGCGCCGAACGTTTCCCCGAGAAGCATATCGGAAAAACCGATAATTGAATTCAGCGGCGTCCTCAGCTCGTGACTGGTGTTGGCAAGAAAATCCGACTTCGCCGCATTGGCTTTTTCCACCTGTTTAAGTGCATCCAGCAATCTGTCTTCGGCCTGTTTGCGCTCGGTGATATCGGTATCGGTGCCGATCAACTTCAATGGCTGGCCGTTTTCGCCACCAATCGAATGCGATCTCGCCTCAAACCACCGAACCGTTCCGTCCTCAAGGGTTGTTCTGTATTCGGCGACCATCTCGCCGGTGCGGCGTTGTTCGCGGAAGGCCTGCGCCGCATCAAGCATGGGTTGGCCAAATTCGGGATCGACCCGTTTGATCCATTGATCGATGTGTTTGATGTGTTCGCCGTCATTGCAGCCCAACATTTTCTCGAGATTGGGCGCAAAATACACTTGGTCGGTTTCCAGGTCCCATTCCCAAACGCCAACCCGCCCCGCCTGCGTTGCTCGCTCGGAGCGTTCGCCCTGTACCCTCAGAGCTAATTCAGAATTCATTCGGTTGAACTCTGCGCCGATGCGTTGGGTCAGCATCCGGAAAAACCATCGGGTCTCATCATCGTCAGACATTTCCGCATCGTGCATGCAAAAAACATGTCCCGCGGGTTGGCCGCGATCATCAAAGAAAAGCTCACCTCTGTAGGCAACGAACTCACCTTCCAGCAAGGCTTTGTCGTTTGGATATTTCTCGATCAGGCCGGATCCGACAAACCAATACGGATCGAAAATATCGCTTTCATAGACATGGGCGCATGGCGTGTCTGCCAGATCGTAACTCCAAGTTTGCTGCATTTTCCCGCCGTCGGCGGCAGCGAGAACCTCCACACGCTTGCCGTTATCGTCCAAACGACCGATGGCGGCGTATCGCCAACCAGTCGCCGAAGTCAATAACGGTGCGGCCACTTGGTAAATCGAGTGATCGTGTTCCCCACGGAAAACGAGCTCGGCAAGGGCCTTGTCGAACTTGGCTCTCATGAAGCGCCCGGAAATTGTTACCTATTGGGGAAAATTATATCCGGTTTTCAAGGTTTTTGTATAATAAAAGTTTTGTATAAATAATGGAATAATTCGAAAATTAGTTCTCAGATTCCTAATCAGATTTCTGCGTCATTGTGGTGATTGCGTATGGTTGCCCCAAGTTCTATGGCCGCCCTTCCGTCAAAATCCGTCGAAATATCTGTGAGCGCTTTTCCTTCTGCAATTTGCGAAGTTCAGACATTCACTGGTGGTTCTGGCACCGGTGTTTCCGGTCAACAGCACTTATTTCCCGGTTGCCGCCTTCCGGGCTGCCTGCAATTTGGCGAAGTCAGCGTCGGCGTGGTAGCTCGATCGCGTCAGTGGCGTGGAGGCCACGAGGTGGAACCCTTTCGCCTCGCCGATGCGTTTGAACTCAGCAAACTCGTCGGGCGTCACGAAGCGTTCAACGGCGGCGTGGCGCGGCGTCGGCGCCAGATACTGGCCAATGGTCAGGAAATCCACGTCTGCTGAACGCAAATCGTCCATGACTTGAAGTATCTCGTCCCTCTCCTCGCCCAGCCCGACCATGATGCCGGATTTGGTGAAGACGTTCGGATCGCGCTTTTTTGCTTCTGCCAGCAATTGCAGCGAATGGAAGTAGCGCGCGCCTGGGCGGATCGTCGGATACAGCCTGGGTACGGTTTCCAGGTTGTGATTGAAGACATCGGGGCCGGCGTCAATCACGGTTTCCAGGCCGCCGGGCTTATCGCGGAAATCAGGGGTCAGGACCTCGATCGTCGTGTTGGGCGCGGTTTCCCGGATGCGGGTGATGCAGCTTGCGAACTGTCCTGCCCCGCCGTCGGCCAGATCGTCGCGGTCGACGCTTGTGATCACCACATGTGCCATGCCGGTCTCGGCCACTGAGATCGCCAGGTTCTCGGGCTCCGTGACGTCCACGGCACGAGGTTTGCCGGTGGCGACATTGCAGAACGCACAGGCCCGCGTACAGATATCGCCCAGGATCATCACCGTGGCGTGTTTGCGTGACCAGCACTCGCCGATGTTCGGGCACGAGGCCTCCTCGCACACCGTGTGCAGGTTCTTCTCGCGCATCAGCTTGCGGGTCTCGTTGTAGGTTTTTGACGTCGGCGCCTTGACCCTGATCCAGGCGGGCTTACGCGGGATCGGGTTGGGTGCGTTCTTGGCCTTTTCCGGGTGGCGCAGACGACCGCGTTTCTGGGGCAGGTTTTCGACGTTTGTCATATGCTTAACCTAGGTTCAAAGGGGCGAAATTCAATGGCCACCTTAATGACCGATGCTGAAGTCGTTTTTGCCGGACGTGTCTTCGCCAGATAGTAAGAAGAGCGCGCGCTTGGCGTAGTCGTGCGTTGGGTTGTCACTGGCTTTGCCCTTGGCGTGATTGTAGTGCGACGTGGCGGGCATGACGCGCAGTACCAGCCCGCAGCGGCGGTGGTCGGATTTGTTGGCGCCGGAAACATGCGCCATGTAGACGTCGTGCAACGCGATTTGGCCGGCTTTCAGCTCGACCGAAACGGCTTTGTCCTCGTCGTAATAGTCGTCGTCCAGCACTTGCGTCAGCGTGTAGTCGGGGCGCTCATCCCAATGGTGGGGGAAGATGCGGCGCTGCTTGTGCGAACCCGGCATATAGCGCATGCAGCCGTTCTCAGGCGTGGCGTCATCGAGCGCGATCCACACTGTGGTCGTCTCAAGCGGCTCGATCGGGTAGTAGTCGCCGTCTTGATGCCAAGGTGTAATCTTGCCGTGATGGGCAGGTTTACCAAATACGGTCATCCCCCACAGGATCAAGTCCGGCCCAGTGACTTGGGCAAGCATGTGCAAGATATCGGGGTTTTGGGCGAACGCCAGCCATCTTGGGTCACCCTTGGTGCCCTGCGCGCCCGGTTGCGGCAGGTGTGGCCCGAGAATGAAATCAGGATCAAAACCCGGTGTGTCGGCGTTGGCATCGAGCAGTGCATCATAGGCGGCGCGCATGTCGGCGACGGTCGCAGCGGGCAGTTGAAAGTCAGGGATGACAAAGCCGTCCTTGTGGTACGAGGCGACTTGATCTTCGCTCAGGCTGGCCATAAGGCCCTCCCCTTACATGTGGATGACGCGGTCGTAGGCGTCCAATACGGACTCGTGCATCATCTCAGAAAGCGTCGGATGCGGGAAGACTGTGTGCATCAGGTCTTCCTCGGTGGTCTCCAGCCCCATGGCGACGACGAAGCCCTGGATCAGCTCGGTGACCTCGGCGCCGACCATGTGCGCGCCTAACAGCTCGCCGGTTTTGGCATCGAACACGGTTTTTACCAAGCCATCGGGCTCACCCAACGCAATGGCCTTGCCGTTGCCCATGAACGGGAAGCGCCCGACTTTGACGGCGTGCCCTGCGTCCTTGGCGGCCTGTTCGGTCATGCCGACGCTGGCGACCTGTGGGTGGCAATAGGTGCAGCCGGGGATTTTGTTTTTGTCCATCGGGTGCGCATTGAACCCGGCGATCTTCTCGATGCAGATGACCCCCTCGTGCTCGGCCTTATGCGCCAGCATCGGCGGTCCCGCGACATCGCCGATCGCATAGACGCCGGGCTCGTCGGTGCGGCCAAAGCCGTCAGCGACGATACAGCCGCGGTCGGTTTTAATCTTGGTGCTTTCAAGTCCGATGTTCTCGATATTGCCGACCACGCCGACAGCGGCAATAACGCGATCAACCGTGATCTGGCTGGTTTTGCCCTTATCGTCTTCAATGGTGGCGGTGACCGCGTTGGCGGTTTTGTCGAGCTTGGTGACTTTCGCGCCCGACATGATTTTGAGGCCGTGCTTCTCAAACTGCTTGCGGGCTACGCCTGCAATTTCGGCGTCCTCGACAGGCAGCACTTGCGGCAGCACTTCGACCACCGTCACGTCGGCGCCGAGCGTTTGGTAGAAGCTGGCGAACTCGATACCGATGGCACCGGACCCGATAACCAGCATGGATTTGGGCATGATGTCGGGCTTCAGGGCCTCGAAGTAGGTCCAGACCAGTTTGCCGTCGGGCTCAAGACCGGGCAACACACGCGGGCGCGCACCGGTGGCGACGATGATGTGTTTACCGCTCAGGCTGGCCACCTTATTGCCATTGGGCGCTTTGCCGTCTTCGCCTGTCACATCGACCTTGCCGGGGCCGTTCAGTTTGGCCGTGCCCATGATGACGGTGACTTTGTTTTTCTTCAGCAAATGCCCGACGCCGCCGTTGAGTTGTTTGGAGACACCACGCGAGCGCGCCACGACCTTTTCTATGTCGAAACCGACATTATCGGCACTCAAGCCATAATCACCGGCGTGCTTCATGTAGTTGAGGATTTCCGCCGAGCGCAGCAGCGCCTTGGTCGGGATGCAGCCCCAGTTGAGGCAGATGCCACCCAGGTGCTGTTTCTCGACTACGCAGGTCTTGAAGCCCAATTGCGCGGCGCGGATTGCGGTTACGTAGCCGCCCGGCCCGCCGCCGATGATGATGACGTCGAAATTGGTGTCCGCCATGGTCTATATCCTCTCAACTTGCCGCTGCGTGAGGTCGCCCTCGCTGGCATTGCCTGTATTGATGACGCCCTTGCGTTCGAACAGCATGGCGCTGCACTCGTGTTCCGCATAGGGTTTGTGTTCAACGCCCTTCGGCACAACCAGAAACTCGCCGGCCTCCAGGGTCACGGTTTTATCTCGGAAGGCGA
This sequence comes from Rhodospirillaceae bacterium, assembly GCA_018698795.1. GTDB lineage: Bacteria > Pseudomonadota > Alphaproteobacteria > Rhodospirillales > Casp-alpha2 > TMED8. The sequence goes on along the minus strand of JABIPG010000266.1, from coordinate 11,167 downwards.
CGTCCATGGTGCCGTCGATGACCATAAACATCTCGTCGACGTCGTCGTGTTTGTGCCAAACGAAGTCGCCTTCGAGCTTCACCAGCTTGATCTCGTAGTCATCAAGCTGCCCCGCCACTTTCGGCGACCAATGATCGTCGAATAGAGCGAACTTGTCGGCGAGGTTGATCTTCTCCATGGCGCTGGCGCTCTACCGGGTGCCCTAGAGCATCAACTGAATGGGATCTTCGATGATCGCTTTCAGTTCTTTCGAGAAGCCAGCCGCCAAGGCGCCGTCGATGCAGCGGTGATCGACCGCCAGTGTCAATGACATGATGGTGGCGACAGTGACCTTGCCGCCTTTGACGACGGCTCTGGGTTCGCCGGCGCCGACCGATAAGATACCGCCCTGCGGCGGATTGATGATCGAGTTGAAGGATTTAACGCCGAACATACCCAGGTTCGAAATGGTAAATGTACCGCCCTGGAATTCTTCCGGCTGCAACTTGCCGTCACGTGCCTTGCCCGCGAGTTCTTTGGCATCGGCCGAAATGGCGGCCAAGCCTTTGGAGCCGGCGTCCTTGATGATCGGCGTGATCAGCCCACCTTCAATGGCCACCGCCATGGAGACGTCGACGCGCTTGAACTGCAAGATCGCATCGTCGGTATAAGCGACGTTGCAGGCCGGATGTCGTTTCAGCGCCACGGCGACGGCTTTGATGATGAAGTCGTTGACCGAGATCTTGTAGTCGGCGCCGTCCTTGGAATTCAGTTCCTTGCGGAGCGCCAACAGCGCATCCAGCTCGACATCAATGCTGATGTTGAAGTGCGGAATGTCGCGAGCCGATTCCGTCAAACGCGTGGCGATGATCTTGCGCATCGACGTGTTCGGTATGGTTTCGAATTCGGGCATGTTGGCCAGCACCGGGTCGTCGGTGGTGAAGGCCGGTGCTGCGGGCGCCGCCGGCGTTGCAGGTGCACTTTGGGCTGACGGTGCCGATGATGCAGCGGCGGCTGGCGCTGCTTTGCCGGTGCCGGATGCCATCGCATTTTCAATGTCGCGCTTGACCACGCGGCCTTTCGGGCCGGTGCCGGCTATGGCGTTGATATCGAGGTCGTTTTGTCCCGCCATGCGGCGCGCCAGCGGACTGGCGAAAACCCGCTCGCCGCTAGCAGGCGCAGGAGCGGCGGCAGGTGCCGGCTCTGCAACCGGTGTAGAAGTCGGCGCTTCGGGAGCGGCCTGTGGAGCGACTTGTGGAGCAGCTTGTGGCACAGCAGGCGCGGGTGCAGCGGCAGTATCGGCGCCGTCCAGCGCCGAGGCATCCTCGCCGTCTTCCAGCAACAAGGCGATCACCGCATTGACGGCAACTTCTTCGGTGCCTTCTGCGACCAGGATTTTGCCCAGCGTTCCTTCGTCGACGGCTTCCACTTCCATGGTTGCCTTGTCGGTTTCGATTTCACAGAGCACGTCGCCGGAGACCACTTCGTCCCCTTCGGCTTTCAGCCATTTGGCGAGTGTTCCCTCGGTCATGGTCGGCGACAGTGCCGGCATCAGAATTTGAACTGGCATGATGTGTTCTCCCTTCCCGGCCTATTCGGCGTAGCAAACGGCTTTCGCCGCTGCCACGACCTTGTCGGCATTGGGAAGCGTCAGCGCTTCCAGGTTGGCCGCATAGGGCATTGGGACGTCTTCGCTACACACCCGCTTCACCGGCGCGTCGAGATAGTCGAAGGCTTCTTCCATCATCCGTGCGGCAAGTTCGGCACCGATACCGCTCGACGGCCAGCCTTCTTCAACGCTGACCAGGCGGTTGGTTTTTTGTACCGACTGCACGATGGTTGCGGTATCGAGCGGCCTGAGCGAACGCAGGTTGATGACCTCGGCATCGATGCCCTCGGCTGCAAGCTTTTCCGCCGCTTCCAATGCATGGCCGACGCAAATCGAGAATGCTGTGATGGTAACGTCGCTACCGGGCCGTTCGATCTTGGCTTTGCCAATCGGCACGGTGAAGTCCGGGTCATCGGGGACTTCAAAGCTTTGGCCGTAGAGGATTTCGTTTTCCAGAAAGACCACGGGGTTGGGATCGCGAATGGCGGCTTTCAGCAATCCTTTGGCGTCCGCAGCTGACCAGGGCGAGACCACCTTGAGACCGGGAACCTGCGAATACCAAGCCGCGTAGCACTGCGAATGCTGTGCGCCGACCCGTGCCGCCGCGCCGTTGGCGCCGCGAAACACCATCGGCGCCCCCATCTGTCCACCGGACATATAAAGCGTTTTGGCGGCCGAGTTGATAATCTGGTCAATGGCCTGCATGGCGAAATTGAAGGTCATGAACTCGACAATCGGTTTCAAGCCATTGTAGGCAGCGCCGACGGCAAGGCCCGTGAAGCCGTGCTCGGTGATCGGTGTATCAATGACACGTTTATCACCGAATTCATCAAGCAAGCCCTGGCTGACTTTATAGGCGCCCTGATATTGAGCGACTTCCTCGCCCATCAGGAACACTGTTTCGTCATTGCGCATCTCTTCAGCCATGGCATCGCGCAAGGCTTCGCGTACGGTTTGGGTCTTGGTAGGGCCGCTATATTCAGGAACGACGGCAACACTTGGCGCCGGAGCTGTCGGTGCCGCTGGGGTTGCGGCGGGAGGCGCTTGAGGCGCAGCTTCCGCAGGGGCCGGCTCTGCGAGCGGTGCGGGCGCTGAACTCGTCGCGCTATCCGCGGCGCTGGCATCCTCGCCTTCTTCCAAGATGACGGCGATCGGCGTATTCACGGCGACGCCCTCCGCGCCCTCAGCAACGAGGATTTTGCCGAGCGTACCTTCGTCGACCGCTTCGACTTCCATGGTGGCTTTGTCTGTTTCGATTTCGCAAAGCACATCGCCGCTGCTGATGGAATCACCCTCAGCTTTTAACCACTTGGCGATGTTGCCTTCGGTCATGGTCGGCGAAAGCGCCGGCATCAGTACCTGAATGGCCATGTTTCGTATCTCCCTTGAATGCTGGGCCTTAGGCCTCGAGCAGAATGTCCGTAAAGAGTTCCGACGTATCGGGCTCGGGGCTCTGCTGCGCGAACTCAGCGGCAGCAGTAACAAGAACCTTCACTTCGCGGTCGATTTCTTTGAGTTGTGCCTCGTCGGCTGCGCCACTTCCTAAAATTCGCTCGCGCAACGTATCAATGGGGTCAGTTTCCTGACGCACTTTGGATACTTCTTCTTTAGAGCGATATTTGGCGGGGTCCGACATCGAGTGGCCGCGATAGCGGTATGTCTTCATTTCGAGGATAAACGGTCCTTTGCCCGACCGGCACCATTCAGATGCCATTTCTGCGGCGGCCCGAACTTCTGATACATCCATGCCATTGACCTGTTCGCCCGGAATATCGAAAGATTTACCGCGATCAACCAATTCAACAACGGCAGATGCCCGTTCAATCGATGTTCCCATGCCATACTTGTTGTTTTCGATGACGTAAATCACCGGTAATTTCCACAAGCTAGCCATGTTGAAGGCTTCGTAAACCTGACCTTGGTTAATCGCGCCATCGCCGCAGTAAGCGTGGGATACACCACCGTCTTCCTTGTATTTGTGGGCGAAAGCTAGACCGGTGCCGAGCGGCATCTGCGCACCGACAATGCCGTGCCCGCCGTAGAAGTTTTTCTCGCGGCTGAACATATGCATGGAGCCGCCTTTACCCCTTGAATAACCGCCGCGCCGACCCGTGAGCTCCGCCATGACGCCTTTCGGGTCCATGCCGCAAGCCAACATGTGGCCGTGGTCACGATAACTGGTAATGACTGAATCACCTTCGTTAGAGGCGGCCTGCATCCCGACAACAACGGCTTCCTGGCCGATGTACAAATGGCAAAAACCACCGATCAAACCCATGCCATAAAGTTGCCCGGCTTTCTCTTCGAAGCGCCTGATCAGCAGCATTTGTTCGTAATACTCGAGGAGTGTTTCCGGTGTGTCGGCTCGCGTCGGTTTTGCCGGGGCCTTTTTCCGAGGCGCTCGTTTCGATGCTGGCTTGGCTGACGTCTTGGTTGGCGTCTTGGCTGGTTTTGCCATCGTGATCTCCCTAAATCGGCGTTCACTTGGGTGGCGACCGTGGTTATGGTCCGTCGAATTAACACTCAAGTTAGCTCAATTTAGGAAGGATCAGTTAAGCGCGCAACAAAATTTCGCGTTATAACGTCATTGAATGTGCGATTTTGGTATTAAATTAATTGTAAAACAGTTAATTTGGAATTATGCAGCCTTTCCGCGAGGGAGATTGCGTGAAATTTGTCTGTGTTCGAACCATTGCCAATGGCATCCCTCAGACGCGACACAGTCCTCCATTTCGATACGATGCGGCAATAGATCACGAGCCGTGCGGCGCCAGGCGCGCATGGCATGGTAGGTTCGCCAGTAGACGATTTTGACTTTTCGATCTTGTGCGCCCTCGTCGTCTGCGAAACCGACAAATCCAGACAATAGCATAGCGGTGGAGACAAGGGTCGATGCCGCTTCTGAAAACAAGCCCGGATCGACGTCCGCTGGTGGCGTTAAATAGACAGCCGTGAAAAACGGCGGTTTTTCGAGATCAACGAGCATGGACATGGCCGAACAACCCCGCAATGGAAGGAATGACGTTTAACAGAGAGCGTGTGCGCGTTGACGGCAAAGAACTCGTGGGAACCGGCTCGTCCGCACGTAGATGGCGGTTGCGCGGTCGCTTCACGGGTTCGTCGACATTTGCAACTCGAATATGGCAAAGGCTTTCTAGTGGCGCTTCCGGAAACACACTGGCTATCCGTTCGGCACAGGTGCCGCGCCAGGTGTTGAATGCGGTCATGTCTTGCCAGTAGGAGACGGATATCCATCGCCCATTGTCATCTTTCGTCGTTTCTAGCCCGAGAAATCCGCTTTGCGCAGGGGCAAGGCTCACCATCTCGTCCGATGGGCGGCGCTCACATTCCGTCAGGTGTGAAACAATTGCCGTATCGCTTATGATCGCTGCGACGAATGGGGGCTCTAATGTCTCAGCCAGTGTCTCATAGGGAGCGCTCATCTTATTTTCCTTTCTGGATCAAGAATGACGACTTCATCGGCATGGCCGAAGTTCAGCATCAGCCGCGCACGCTCTTCGAGCATGTCAGGATCGAGGCTGTGGGGATTAAGTAATTTGACGCGGTTTTCGAGATAACTGCGTTTGCCGCCGGTGGATTGTGCCGTGGCTTCCGCTTTGACCACTTGTTTCTGCAGCTGCCACCAGGCCAGCAGCCCGCGATCACCTTGAAAAATATGGTAGGCAAAATAAATCGTGACCGAAACCCCGAAAAACGGGACGGCCAAATGCTTCAATCTTTTAACAGTGTCGTGGAAGAACGACATAATAAACCATGGATTGCCATTGACGATCAACCCACAGTCCCAAACCCAAAATCAGAATAGCGCCGGGGGTCTTAACAAGGCGTTACCGATTGAAGGCGTACAAGATCATTGGCTAAAGATCTTTACTGAAATCCCGATTTTGTACCGTAAAACTCATAACTGACATCATCGATCCGGTCGTGGTTCATTGCCGAGAATATTCGCGATACGCGTCCTTGGTCATCAAAGAGAGGTAATCTGATCGATTGGAAAACGGCTCGGCGTCCCGAACCCGTGGTCACTGGCGTTTGACACAGCAGAGGCTTCGAGCGTTCGCAGACATCAGTGTACTCCCGAATATTCGCGTCGCGCATGTGGGGCGTAGGGATGGCGGCAGTCGTCAGGCCTGTCATCTCCGAGCCGATCAGGTTTGATCGCTCCGTCCCCCAGAACCGATATTTGAAATCCAGCGGTTCAGCGATGACATCGACCAAGACGGACCAAGGAATAATGCGCGGTTCGAGTTCATCGATATGGAAATCGTCGACCGTTGGTCCTGGGGCACCGGGCGGCGTTAACTTCAACCAGTAGGCATAAGCGTGCCGGAATGGTTCCGGCAACTCAATGCCGATTGTCAATTCAATCGTTGGCGGCGTGCCGCGATCCGACATGTACCCTCACCAATAACCTCGAATCTACTTTATCTAGGGTACAATATTTGGTCGTTCAATTCGAGTTTCCAGGAAAAACGCCGATTTGGCTGTGTTTATCGAAACGCTGCCAGGCCCGGGAAGTGCGCATCGGGGCCCAATTCGTCCTCAATGCGGATCAACTGATTGTATTTGGCAAGGCGATCCGATCGGCTGAGTGAGCCGGTTTTAATTTGGCCGGCATTGGTGGCGACTGCGATATCGGCGATGGTGGCGTCTTCGGTCTCACCTGAACGGTGCGAGATAACTGCCGTGTAGTTGGCCTTGTGTGCCATTTCGACCGCTTCCAGCGTTTCCGAAAGCGTGCCGATCTGATTGACCTTGACCAAAATCGAGTTGGCGACGCCCTTGTTGATACCATCGGCAAGGCGCTTGGGGTTGGTGACGAACAGGTCATCACCGACCAACTGCACCTTGGCGCCAATTTCATCGGTCAGGGCTTTCCAGCCATCCCAGTCGTCTTCCGCCATGCCGTCTTCGATGGAGATGATCGGGTACTTGCCCACCAAGTCGGCCCAATAGGCGACCATGCCGGCGGCGTCCAGCGATTTACCCTCGCCCACCAATTCATATTTGCCGCCTTTGTAAAACTCAGTCGATGCGGCATCGATGGCCAGCATGACATCGTCGCCAGCTTTGTAGCCCGCGGTCTCAACAGCCTTCATGACGAAATCCAGGGCATCCGTCGTGGAACTCAAGTTCGGCGCGAAGCCGCCTTCATCGCCGACGTTGGTGTTGTGGCCCGCATCGCTCAGGCCTTTTTTCAGGGTTTGGAAAATCTCCGAGCCCATGCGAATGGCATCGGCCGCACCGGCTGCGCCCACCGGCATGATCATGAATTCCTGAATGTCGATGGGGTTGTCGGCGTGTTCGCCGCCGTTGATAATGTTCATCATCGGCACCGGCAGCGTGTGGGCGAAGGTGCCGCCGATGTAGCGGTAAAGCGGCAAACCCGCCTCCTCCGCCGCTGCCTTGGCGCAAGCCATGGAGACGCCGAGAATAGCGTTGGCGCCGAGGCGGCTTTTGTTTTCGGTGCCGTCCAGTTCAATCATTGCGTTGTCGATGTGCAGCTGTTGCTCCGCATCGAGGCCGGAAAGTGTGTCGAAAATCTCGCCGTTGACCGAGTCGCAAGCCTGCAAGACGCCTTTGCCGCCGTAGCGGCCTTTGTCGCCATCGCGCAATTCGACGGCTTCGTGCGCGCCCGTCGATGCGCCGGATGGCACGGCTGCGCGGCCCATGACACCAGTCTCCAATGTGACATCGACCTCGACGGTCGGGTTGCCGCGGCTGTCCAGAATTTCGCGGGCGTAAATATCGATAATGGCAGTCATGGTACGGCTCCTCCGACGAGAATTGTTGCAGGTGCGAACTCATAGCCGCTGGTTCGCCCAGCGGCAAGCGTAAGGTTGAGTACGTTTCGCGACCGACGATTTTCATTGCTCCCGGCGGGCCTGACGCCTATCACCGGATCATGACAGATATCATCTCCATTGCCGGTATTTCAAAGTCCTACGCGTCGGGCTTCGTGGCGCTGCGCGAAATTGACTTGGATATCCGAGAAGGCGAAATCCTGGCATTGCTGGGCCCCAATGGTGCGGGCAAGACGACGTTGATCAGCATCATCTGCGGTATCGTCAACCCGAGTGCGGGTAGCGTCAGCGTCGCCGGGCACGACATCATTACAGATTACAAGAAAACCCGCGCCATGATCGGGTTGGTACCGCAGGAACTGACCACCGATACCTTTGAGACCGTTTGGGGCAGTGTGAGCTTCAGTCGCGGGCTGTTCGGCAAAGTGCCTAACCCCAGCCATATTGAGCACGTACTGCGCTCTTTGTCGTTGTGGGATAAGCGCGACGCCAAAATCATCACCCTTTCGGGCGGTATGAAACGCCGGCTGTTGATCGCCAAGGCGTTGTCGCACGAGCCGCGTATTTTGTTTCTTGATGAGCCGACGGCCGGCGTCGACGTGGAACTCAGGAAAGAGATGTGGGCGGTGGTGCGCGGGCTGCGCGACACAGGCGTCACCATTATCTTGACCACCCACTACATTGAGGAAGCCGAGGAAATCGCCGACCGGGTCGCCGTCATCAATGGTGGTGAGATCATCGTTGTCGACGACAAGGTCGAACTGATGCGCAAACTCGGCAAGAAGCAGTTGATCTTGGAGCTGCAACACAAGCTTGACGCAATCCCGGCGTCACTAAGCAGCTACGATATGGAACTCACCAGTGACGGCATGCAATTGGTTTATACCTACGATATCCATGCCGAGCACAAAGGCATTACCGCCTTGATGGCGGATCTGGTCGCCGCCGGCATCCGCTACAAGGACATGGTGACGAAGCAGAGTTCGCTGGAAGACATTTTCGTTGGCCTGGTCCGGAGTGAGCCATGAATTTGCGCGGCGTGATGGCGATCTACAAATTCGAGATGGCACGCACCAAACGTACGTTGCTGCAAAGCATCGTTTCGCCGGTGATCTCGACGTCGTTGTACTTCGTTGTTTTCGGCACCGCTATCGGATCACGGATAACCGAGATCGGCGGCGTCCCTTACGGTGCCTTTATCGTGCCGGGGTTGATTATGCTGACACTGTTGATGCAGAGCATATCCAACGCATCGTTCGGCATCTTCTTTCCAAAATTCACCGGCACGATTTACGAAATTCTTTCCGCGCCGGTGTCGCATTTTGAGATCGTGGTGGGTTACGCCGGAGCCGCGGCGACGAAATCGGTGGTCTTGGGGCTGATTATCCTGGCGACGTCCGGGCTATTCGTGCCGGTCCAAATCGCCCATCCGTTCTGGATGCTGTTGTTCTTAGTGCTGACGGCAATCACCTTCAGTCTGTTCGGCTTCATTATCGGCATTTGGGCGGACAACTTCGAGAAACTGCAGTTGATACCGCTGCTGATCGTCACGCCGTTGGCGTTCTTGGGCGGCAGTTTTTATTCCATCGACATGCTGCCGCCGATTTGGCAAAAGGTGACGCTGCTCAACCCGGTGCTATACCTGATCAGCGGTTTCCGTTGGAGCTTCTATGAAATCGCCGACATTTCGATTGCTATCAGCATTGCTATGATCTTCCTGTTCTTGGGTATTTGCACGGCCATCACCTGGTGGATTTTCAAGACCGGGTACCGTTTGAAGAATTAGCGCAGCACTAAAAAATGCCAGTGCATAAAACCAGTAGGTGTCGTTAAGCGGGCATCTCCTCGGGTTTTGTGAACCTACTGCTTCTGACCCAAGGCGGCAGGAGACAAGTGGTTGCGGAAACCTAAGTGGTGGCACTAAAGCTTTCGAAGGCCTTCACTTTGTCGATGAGTTCTTGGGGTAGTGCTGCTGATGTATGTGTTCGCTGACAAGTATTGACCCAAACCACCTCTCCGCATGCCTTCATGGTCTCATGGTTTTTGAGATAAATCTCCAATGCGAAGGTAAGAGAAGATCGCCCTATGTGAGCCATCCGCACATAGACTTCAATGTCGTCATCGAAACCGATGGGCTGTTTGTACTCAACCACGGTCTTGACCGTATGAAAATCCTCTCCGGTGCGCTCAATCTGGCCTATGTAATCGTAAGGCAATGCACGAAAATACTCGGTGATTGCCGTATCGAAGTAGGTAAGATAATGGGCGTTGAAAACCACACGTTGCCCATCGATTTCGCTGTAGCGGACACGAAACGACCAATGAAAATTAAATTCGGATCGGGCCACCACTTAACTCGGCTTTTTTGCGTGAACAAGATGCGTTAGGCCAGGAATCGTCTGGTCATCGTGAACATCGATGAAGCCGGCTTTAGTCATTTCTCGTTTCAGCCCGCCCGCCGTTACGGAATGGGCATCAGGCGTAAAGGCCATGTGCTGAAGCTGCCATAGGGCTGCTTGGGCAGGACCGGAGCGGTCTTCTTCAACCATGAAGTCATGCACCATGTAGGTACCGTTCGGCGCCAAACAATCGAAGGCACGTTGCACGAGTACCGGCACTTCTTCCCCAGGGACACCACTGAACAGGTAGGACATGAGAACCGCGTCTTGTTCTCCCGGCCATTCGGCTTTGAGTGCGTTCGAGGGAATATAACGGACTCGGTCGACCATCCCGGCCTCTGAAATGAAGCGCCACCCAATTTCACTGACATTGGGGAAATCGATAATCGTCGATGTCAGTTCCGGGTTCGCCTCCAACAAGCGAATGGTCATGGCGCCCGTTCCGCCGCCGACGTCGAGCAACGATTTTGCTCCCGTCAAATCGATCGTTCGAGCTATGGTTCGGCCCGGGCCAAGTGAGCCCGCGTGCTGTGCGTTGCTGTACAAGGCAGCCTGGTCTGGGTCGGACATCCAGTGCTGGTAAGAATCGACGGCATCGGGCCCCAGGGTGCCGTCCAGAACCTCATTTAACTGACCAAGGAAGGGATACATTTGCTGATCGATCTGGTAACGCAGATAATCACCGAAATCGTATTTTGACGCTCGAGATAAAAACCCTTCCGCCCCCGGAGAATTAGCATAACGCTCTCCGTCTCTTGCGACGAGGCCGACACTACCCAGCGCCGTCATAAGCGTGATGATGCGATTTTCGGGGACATTCGTTACTTCAGATATCTCGGCACAGCTTTTCGCACCCTCAGCCAAGTGTGTGAACACGTCGATATGTAGGGCAGCAAACAAGGCTTTGGACGCCATGAAGCCAAAGGCTATCAAAGAGACGTCTTCGGCGGTTTCAGCAAGTTTAGGCATTAGATACTCCGGAACTACTTTTTTCTTGAATACAAGAAGGTGACGCCGCGCATACGCGGGCGATAGAGAGGCGATGGAAAAGCGCTCGCTGAGCCTTAACCTAAGTCCGGAAAGGAATGAGATGCTCGGCGTGGGGCATGGCATGCTTGCCCGTGAAAACCCAACTGAAATGAGTCACGCGATTTCGGCGCTCGTGCTTCGCTGGGGCGTTATTTCGAAGTTTATAGCCCACGTCATTGGGAATATGACGGACATTACGGGCATTGCGGACAGTGATGGTGTCGCTTTTGAACATCTCATCAAAGCATAAAGGCACGACCGAGTATGTCAAATGTTGCCCCAAATACGGTGATCGGAAGAAGGCTCGGTATCTGTAATCGGCAGAG
>JABIPG010000065.1 GCA_018698795.1 Rhodospirillaceae bacterium | reverse complement strand
TGGCCGCCGGCAATCGTGCCTTCATAACGCCAGCACCGACCATCTCAGCATCAACCAATATCGGCGCACCGGCCTTAAGCGCCGCCTGGCCCGCTTTGGCCGGATCGCCACCCCAGGTTAAGTGCTTCAGTATCTCCGGCATACCACAGGCATGGATCAACCGCTCCGCCGTCGGCACCAGTGAGGGCGGCATGGCAGCAAGATCCGCCTCCGCCCGCAACGTCGCGAAGGAGCGCCGATATATCTCTGCCGGGTCGCGCACATAATCGAACACGATAATTTCCGCTCAGCTGTCCTTACCATCATCATCGTGGTGATGATGGTGGCCGTGATGGTGATGGCCATGATGGACTCCGTGATCCGCCGCGCCATGGCCGTCGGTGCCGACACCCACCACGTGATGGTGATGGCCGACCTGTGCTGCACCTTGGTCGTGCTCGTAACCGATGATCTGTTCACGGTATTTGCATAACAGGCAATTCATGGCGTTGTCGCCAACAGCGGCTTCTTGCAAGCGATCAACAAAGCAATCGATCAATTGTTTGTGGTCATTCAGGTAGCTGGCGTTGATGATCTCAACGTCGGGATTGGCCGCCGCCGCTTCATCAGCCCAGGCGTAGATTCGTCGCACCAGAATGCCGGTAAACATGAAATACGGAAACACGATGATGCGCTTGTAGCCAAGCTTTAGCGCGCGCTCCAGCCCTTCATTGACCAACGGGAAGGCAACACCCGAATAGCTGACCTCGGCCCAGCCGAAGCCCATGCCTTCCCACAACATCCGCGCCACCTTACAGACGTTGGAATTGGCGTCCGAATCGTTGGTGCCCCGTCCAACCACCATCAGCAATGTATCTTCCCTAGCAACATCACCAGCAGCGGCATTCTCTGCCTCTTCGATACGGTCGCGCGCAGCAGCCAGCAATTTGGAATCAATTGCCAATTCGCGTCCGAACACCATTTCGATATCCGGGTTTTCGGCGCCGAAATTGTTCAGCTCCGAGGGCAAATCATTTTTCACGTGGCCGGCGGCGAACAACATTCCTGGTAGGCAGATGATCTTCTTGGCGCCACGCGCCTTCAACTTCTCCAGGCCTTCGCGGATAACCGGTGTAGCAAATTCCAGGAAACCGCTTTCCACGTCTCTGCCGGGCAGTCGTTCACGGAGATGGGTGGCGAGGGAATTAAATTCTTCAACAGCGGCGTCGTCGCGGCTGCCGTGGCCGCAAATCATTACGGCGGGTTCGTCCGTCATGCGCTTGGTCCTTGCCTTCGAGCGTTATCGGAGAATGCTCTGTTGGTGGAGCATCCGCTGACTTGTCCACTGGTCATCGCCTCCGGTGGATCGGTCGAGCACGCAGGACTATACAGATTTTGACGCAGGTGAAAAGCCCTACCCGACGGCCCCCCTTCTGGCCGGCGGCAGGGTGGTGGCGCGCGTCTCGAAGACTTTGGCCTCATCCTCTCGGCCCAAGCCCTTGAGCACCGAGGCATAGTTGCGCAATCCGGTGATCAGGCTCGGATGGCCGGGATCGAAATTCTTTTCCTTAATATCCAATGCGCGTTTCAACAACGGCTCAGCTGCTTCCAGACTGCCTTGTTTCTTGTATAGCAACGCCAAGTTATTGAGATCCGTGGCAACGCCGGGATGGTCCTCACCGAGGGTCAATTCATCGATACTGAGAGATCGCCGATACAAGGGTTCGGCGCGTTCATAATCGCCGCGCGAATAATACAGCAACGCCAAATTGTTCAGCGCCGCAGCAACATCCGGATGGTTCTTACCAAGCCGGCGCTGCAGCAATTCCGAGGAACGTTCAAATGAACTGATCGCCGCAACTTGATCACCGGACTGATAAGCTGCAGTGCCATGTTTATTGAGCACTTCAGCCAGCATTTCCTCGTGCATATCCGGCAACAGTTCCGCCGCTTCTGCGAACTGCACTGCGGCGCTTTTGGGATCAATTTGCGCCATGTACAACTCACCCGCCACGGATTTCGCCAACGCCGCCGCCAACAGATGCTTAGCCGCCGCATCCCGAGCCCGAACGCCATCCTGGCCTTCATCATTACCGAGCATCGTCAGCAACGCCACCGCATCGCCAAACTTACCTGATTCCAAGGCTTCGCGCGCCGCCTCCGCATCAACATCGCGGGCCGGGTCACCGGGCGTCAGATCACGCAAGTTCTGGCGCATGTCTTTCAAGGCGACAGCGAATTCACGTACTTTACTGTCTAAGTCACTGGCCGAAATCTCTTTGGCTTCAAGAAATTCTCGGTAGGCAATGACTGCAGGATTCTCTGGCGCCGGCAGAGCCTTACGCACCGGTGGTGCGACAGCTTGCGGGCGCGGCGCTGCTGACTTAGCCCCACGGCGACTAACCGCCATACCGACAAGCACACCGATGACAATGGCAACGACGAATACCACCGCCACCATCATCCAGGTTGGCACAACGGCGATAAACTGCCGCAACGCTTCTACAAGCGCTTGACCTGCGTCTGCTAATTCCATGCCTATTGGTACTCCATAACCGGCCTCAAAATACACCCTCTTTTATTAACCAATGATGAGCAGGCATTGACGAAACCCACAGCGCCCCGGCATGATTCGCTGATGTTTACCTTTGGACCATTAGGCGCAACTCAATTTGCCCATGCCGGGCTTGATCCGCTGATCCTGCTTTTGCTGGCATTACTCGTTGATGCCTACATCGGCGATCCGGCGCTTTTGTTTCGCTACATCAAACATCCTGTCGCCTGGATTGGCGGTTTGATCGACACTCTCGACCAGAGACTAAACCGCGACAAACGCGGCAATATCGACCGATTGATTCGCGGCGCCTTAGTGGTTGTTTTCATCGTAGCACTGGTCGGCGTTCTCTCCACCGGTGTCGCGTGGCTGACACTGACCCACCCTTGGGGGTGGCCGATTGAGCTGTTTTTGGTGATCGCCTTGCTCGCTGGGCGCGGGCTTTATGATCATGTCCGCGCCGTCGCTGTGGGGCTTGGCGAAAGCGTCGAGGCCGGACGCGAGGCGGTCAGCCACATTGTCGGGCGTGACCCGGCCGGTCTGGACGAACACGGTGTGGCGCGCGCCGGCATCGAAAGCTTAGCCGAAAACTTCGCCGATGGTGTCGTCGCGCCCGTGTTCTGGTACGTATTGTTCGGTTTTCCGGGCTTAGCGATTTATAAGGCCGTCAACACCATGGATTCGATGATTGGCCACAATAACACCCGTTACCGCTACTTCGGCATGACGGCGGCCAGATTGGACGATGTGTTGAATATCATCCCGGCGCGCCTTGCCGGACTGTTCATCACCCTGGCCGCTGTGTTCACGCCAAAAGCCAGCCCTGCCCAAGCCCTTAAGGTGATGCTGCGCGATGCCGGCAAACACCGCTCGCCCAACGCCGGTTGGTCGGAAGCACCAATGGCCGGCGCGCTCGGCCTCGCCTTGGCCGGGCCCCGGCGTTATACCGATCATGTGGTTGAGGACCCCTGGATCGGTGACGGCCGCGCCCGGGTGACTGTTAAAGATATGCAGCTCGCACTTTATCTCTATATTGTTGCCAGCCTGATAAACGTTGCCTTTGTCGCAGCGCTGGCAGTTGTAAGGATTGGACATGTCTGAACACGATTATGATGCCGGCCGGCTGAACCTGCCCTTCGTCGGCCACTGCACGTTCGGCAAACAACCGCCGCATCTCGATTGGGACGCCATCAACGCCGACGTGGCGATCCTCGGCGCACCCTTCGACATGGGCACCCAGTACCGCCCCGGTGCGCGCTTCGGCCCGCGCGCCATTCGTGAGGCCTCGACATTATTCTCCTTCGGCCACGGCGGCGCTTACGATTTCGAGGACGACGTCACCTACCTACCCGCCGATCAAGTGAGCATCGTCGACATCGGTGACGCCGACATGATCCACACCGACACCATTAAAAGCCACGACAACATCGAGTTTGGCGTGCGCAAAATCCTCAAAGCCGGCGCGCTGCCGGTGGTCCTCGGCGGCGACCATTCGGTGCATATCCCGTGCATCCGCGCCTTTGATGATCAGCCACCGGTGCACATCATCCATATCGATGCGCACTTGGATTTCGTCGATGAGCGCCACGGTGTGCGCTACGGCCATGGCAACCCGCTCAGGCGTGCATCAGAGATGGCGCACGTCACCGGCTTCACGCAAATGGGCATCCGCAACGTTTCCTCATCCAACCGTGAAGACTACGACGCGGCCCGCGCCGCCGGCTCCGACATCTTGTCCGTCCGCGATGTCCGGCGGCTTGGCCGCGACGGTGTGCTTGAGCGAATTCCAGCAGATGTCAGATATTACCTGACCATCGACATCGACGGCTTCGATCCCTCCATCGCACCCGGCACCGGCACACCCAGCCACGGCGGGTTTTTGTATTACGAAATGCTTGAAATCCTCCAGGGGTTAACCGCAAAAGGCGACGTCGTCGGCATCGATCTGGTCGAGGTCGCCCCCGACTACGACCACACCGGCTCCACCGCCTTCCTCGCCGCGCAGCTTTTG
>JABIPG010000032.1 GCA_018698795.1 Rhodospirillaceae bacterium | reverse complement strand
GCCGATCGTCTCAAAGTGCATCTCAAAGAGCGCGGCGTGCGTCATGATGCGATTGATGCGGTGTTTGCCCAAGGGGATAACGCGGGCGGTGAGGATGACTTGGTGCGGTTGATGGCGCGGGTCGATGCGTTGTCAGAATTCCTCGCGTCCGAGGACGGCGAAAACCTGCTGATCGCCTACCGGCGTGCCGCCAACATCTTGAAAATCGAAGAGAAAAAGGATTCGCGGCGTTATGACGGCGCGGCGGATGCGGATGCTTTTCAGCAAAATGAAGAGCGCACCCTGCATGCAGGTCTTGCCCAGTCTGGCCCAGCGATTGTGAAGGCCGTGGCGGAAGAAGATTTCGCCGGCGCCATGGCCGCTTTAGCCGCGCTTCGCGGGCCGGTCGATGCCTTTTTCGACGAAGTGACCGTCAATGCCGACGATGCGGCGTTGCGTGAGAACCGATTGAAGCTGCTGAACGAAATCCGGGTGGCACTCGAGGGTGTTGCGGATTTCTCCAAACTCGAAGGGTAATACCATGAGCAAGTGGATCTACGCATTCGGTGACGGAAAGGCCGAAGGCTCGGCTGCGATGCGTGAACTGTTGGGTGGCAAGGGAGCCAACTTGGCGGAAATGGCGGGGCTGGGCCTGCCGGTACCGCCGGGCTTTACCATCACCACCGAGGTTTGCACCCACTTCACCGCGAACGAAAACAATTACCCGGACGGTATGAATGCGGAACTGACGGCGGCCATGACGGCCATCGAAGGCATTATGCAGGCGAAGTTCGGCGACGCGGAGAATCCGTTGCTGGTTTCCGTGCGGTCGGGCGCGCGGGCGTCGATGCCGGGCATGATGGATACCGTGCTGAACCTGGGCCTCAACGATGTCACCGTTGCTGGGCTGGCCAAGCGTTCGGGCGATGAGCGCTTCGCTTATGATAGCTACCGCCGGTTCATCCAGATGTACGGCGACGTCGTACTTGGTGTCGACCACCATCTGTTCGAAGACCTGCTTGAGGACATGAAGGAAGACCGCGACGTCTATCTTGATACGGACCTTTCTCCCGACGATTGGAAACGTCTGGTTGAGCAGTACCTGGCCATGGTCGAGGAAAATCTCGGTCGGCCCTTCCCGCAGGACCCGACGGAGCAACTTTGGGGTGCCATAGGTGCGGTGTTTGGATCGTGGATGAATGCCCGTGCGCGCACCTACCGCCGCCTGCACGGCATTCCGGCGGCATGGGGCACGGCGGTCAATGTGCAGGCTATGGTATTTGGCAACATGGGCCAAGATTGCGCCACCGGCGTCTGCTTCACCCGCAACCCATCCACCGGTGACAACTATTTCTATGGTGAGTACCTCGTCAACGCTCAGGGCGAAGACGTGGTTGCCGGTATCCGCACACCGCAGCCTCTGACCGAAGCCGAGAAGGCTGAGCAAGGGACGGATTTACCCTCTATGGAACAGGTCATGCCCGAACTGTTCAAGGAATTGGACGGCGTTCGGGACAAGTTAGAGCGTCATTACAAAGATATGCAGGACATGGAGTTCACCATCCAGCAGGGGCGGCTATGGATGTTGCAGACCCGTAACGGCAAACGCACGGCCAAGGCGTCGCTGAAGATCGCCTGCGACATGGTGGACGAAGGCCTACTGACCAGAACCGAGGCGATCCAGCGCGTTGATCCGGCGCAGTTGGACCAACTGCTGCACCCGACCCTGGATCCGGATGCCGATCGCGACATCATCGGCCACGGTCTGCCATCCAGCCCCGGTGCGGCAGCAGGGAAAATCGTCTTTACCGCTGAAGACGCCGAGATTTGGGTTGAGCGCGGCGAAGATGTGATTTTGGTGCGCACTGAAACCTCACCCGAAGATATCCACGGCATGCACGTCGCCATGGGTATTCTGACCACACGTGGCGGCATGACATCGCACGCTGCCGTTGTCGCGCGCGGCATGGGCACGCCGTGCGTCTCTGGCGCCGGTGACCTTCGGGTCGATTACGAAAACAAGAAGCTCATGGCGCTGGGCCAGGAGTACGCCGAGGGCGAGGTTTTGACCATCGATGGCTCCACCGGCCAAGTGATGTTGGGCGAAGTGCCGACCTTGCGGCCTGAAATGACGGGGGATTTCGGCCGTTTGATGGGCTGGGTCGACGAGGTGCGGGTGCTGGGCGTGCGCGCCAACGCCGAAACACCTGCCGACGCCGAAACAGCGCGCAAGTTCGGCGCTGAAGGTATCGGCTTGAGCCGTACCGAGCACATGTTCTTTGAGCCCGAGCGCATCGTGCATATGCGCGGAATGATCTTGGCGACCTCAGAGCGCGCGCGGCGCGCGGCTCTGGATAAACTGTTGCCTTATCAGCGCCAGGATTTCCTCGATCTGTTCAAGATTATGGAAGGGCTGCCGGTAACGATCCGATTGTTGGATCCGCCCTTGAATGAGTTTTTGCCGCATACCTTGGAAGAAATGGAAGAGATCGCGTCCGCTGCCGGTATCGATGTCTCGCAAGTGAAAGCGCGTAAGCTGGAGCTTGATGAGTCTAATCCCATGCTCGGCCATCGTGGCTGTCGGCTTGGCATAACCTATCCGGAAATTTACGAAATGCAGGCGCGCGCCATCTTTGAGGCGGCGGCGGCGATGATCGCAGATGGAAAATCGGTGGTGCCGGAGGTGATGATCCCGCTGATCGTCGACCGGCCGGAATTCGATATGTTGAAACAGGTTGTTGATGATGCGGCGGCGGCGGTCGAGAAAGAAAAAGGCGTCGAGCTTTCCTATCTGGTCGGCACGATGATTGAATTGCCGCGCGCGTGTCTGCGTGCTGATGCCATCGCTGAGACGGCGGAATTCTTTAGTTTCGGCACCAATGATTTAACCCAGACAACGTTTGGCTTCTCGCGCGATGACGCGGCCCCGTTTTTGGAGGTCTATCACGACAAGGGCGTGATGCCGGTGGACCCGTTCATGACTATCGATGTCGAAGGTGTTGGCGAGTTGGTGCGCATGGGCTGTGAGAAGGGTCGCAAAGTACGGCCTGACATCAAGCTCGGTATTTGCGGCGAACACGGCGGCGACCCGGATTCAGTGCGCTTTTGCCACGAGATTGGGCTCACCTATGTGTCATGTTCGCCTTTCCGCGTACCCATCGCGCGTTTGGCGGCGGCGCAGGCAGCCATCGACGGCGGTTCTGAGCAGTCGGTAGAGAACCGTTAAAACGGGCGGACGCGGCTATTGGCCCTATGGGGGCGGGCACAAAAAAACGGCGGGCCTAAGCCCGCCGGTTCTTTCTGAGTCTTCCTCGTCGGCGCTTGCTTAAGCGATGGCGATGCCAAAAGCGATCAACATCGTGAAGGCGCCGACCAGGTAGACCCAGCTTTGATTTTTCAGTTTGTGGTTTTTTCTGCCCATAAGGGTTCTCCTTTTACATCCGGCACGGCTTTCCGTACCGGCTTGATGCTGCGCTGCAACATGTGACGCAGTGTTTAAACTCATGCCTCGGGTCGAACAAATGCAAAAAATGCATGGCTGGCATGGGAATGGTACGGGGTGCTTCTTGACAGGGTCTTGGCGCCGAGCCACCGTGCGGTCTATTCAATTGCGAAACGGAGAGCTGGCATGGGCGACGATATTCAACTCGACGACGATTGTATCTTCTGCAAGATCATCCGGGGCGAAATCCCGTCATTCAAAGTGTTTGAGGATGATGCGTCGCTGGCTTTCATGGATATCAATCCCGCAGCACCGGGCCATTGTCTGGTGATCCCGAAACATCACGCGGAAAACATTTTCGTCACGCCCCCGCATGCGTCGGCCGCTGCCATGGCGACGATCAGCAAGGTTGCCCCGGCCGTCGAGCGGGCTGTGCAGCCCGGCGGTATCAACATTGTCCAGGCGAATGGCCCGGCGGCGGCGCAGTCAGTCTTCCACACCCATTTTCACATCATTCCCCGCCACTTGGATGACAATCTGCTGATGAACTGGGGCCTCAACCCCGGTGACATGGATGAAATCGGCGCCGTGGCAGAAAAGATCAAAGCCGAGCTAGACTAGGTTTCTGAGGGTTTTCTGGCAAAGATGGTGAAATCCGGAAGCGGTGGCTCAACAATCAGTTCGGCGCTTGGATCCATATGCTCGCGGGCGAATTCCAGATAGTCTTCGGGCGTGGCGTAATAGAGACCATCATATTTCTCCGACGCCGAAATGCTTAGCAAATTGAAGGCGAGCCCACGCCGCGTGCGTTTCCAGAGCCTTAGCAAGCTTTCGCGTACATACGTCGCCCACTCTTCGGTGTCGGCACCCATGTGCATGTTGAAAGTGCCGGAAACAAATGTGAAATCGGCGGTTTCGGTTGCCGTTAGGTGACGCACAAACAGCGCGCGCGGATCATCGATACGTTCGCTCGCGGTCTCAACCATGCCCTTGCACATATCGGTGCCGATGTAGCTGCTGGATCGCATGGCCGGATGATCGACCAAGAAATCAAAAAGCGCGCCATAGCCACAGCCGAAATCGTGGATGGTAACGCCGCCTTCATTTGCGGCGTCATCGAAGATGCGGACTAAAATTTCATAGCGTCGACGCTGCCATTCGGCATTTTTCCAAAACACGCCTTTTGGTGTGTCACCAAAGCGTTTCAAGCGACGCTCATAAGCCAAGGCAACAGGCGTCAGTAATTCAGGGGATCGTTTGAAAATGTCGTCCGGCGAAGCCACTCCTGGGTTCCGCTCAGAATTCCGCCCAAGGCGGGCGATGCGGGGTGACGGTGGCATCACCGGCGCGCATGGCAGCAGTTTTGTTTTCCAGGGCTTCCAGGCGGATCAAGGCCAAGGCCTTGCCACCCAATCCAGATCGAACTTCACCGACAGTCTTGCCGTCCGCCGTTACGTCAGTACCGGAGGCGGGCAGGGGGCCGTCGATGCTCACCGGCACCAGACGCTTTTTCACGAGGCCGCGATACTTGGTACGCGCCGTCAACTCCTGCCCCATGTAGCAGCCTTTGTTCCAGTCGACACCGTGCAGTTCGTCGAAACCGCTCTCCAACAAGATGGATTTATCCAAGATCATGTCCCGACTTCCATCCGGCAATCCGAGTGCCAGCCGATGGTCATCATAGCCTTCAGCGCCTGCATCGGTAGCTTCGGGCAGCGGATCGCTTGATCTGAGCAGCAGGCGGGCGCCGGCATCGAGCAATCGGGGGTCTGTAAAAGCGAGACCATTAGCGCGGGCGATTGTCGCCCCAGGTTCACCGGGCAATCCAAATCCTTCAAGCGAACCTTCGCCCCAAACAGCGGCCACGCGCCATGCGTCCGATACGTCCTGTAGGTCGGCTTTGGCGCGCAGCTTGTACATGTTCAGGCGTTTAATCAGCTCGGCGATGCGTGAACGTTCGGTCTCCAGCAGCAAGGCGCCGTCGTGCTCGGCGACAAAGAAATCGAACATGTACTTGCCTTGCGGCGTCAGAAGGGCAGCATAAATGGCCTGCCCAGGGCTGACACGGTTGATGTCGTTGGAAATCAAACCTTGTAGGAACTCGCGGGCGTCTTCGCCGGTGATGCGAATGACGCCGCGCTCTGCAAGGATGGCGAAAAATTGCTGGCTCATGATTGTCCCTCAAATCCTAAGATCAAAGGTGGGGTGTTTTGCCGCTTGATGCAAGGGTACAAAGCCGGTCGAGCGATGATGAATGCCTCTGCAAAAGCCCCTGGAAATGCAACAGGTGCAGTCGTATAACGGCGCATGCGCATTCTGTTTGTTTCAGCTACACGTATCGGCGACGCGGTGCTTTCCACTGGATTGCTTGGGCATCTGGTTGAAAGTCATCCAGGTGCCCGGATTACGGTCGCGTGCGGACCGGCGGCGGCGGAACTGTTTGAAACGGTGCCCGGGCTGGAACGCGTGATCGTCATGGAAAAAATGGTCGCATCGTTACATTGGTTGCGGTTGTGGGCATCGTCTGTGACACGGTTTTGGGATTTGGTGGTTGATTTGCGTAGCGCGCCGCTGACGTATCTGTTGGCGGCGAAACGGCAAGCTCATATGCACAAACACAAGCACCATGGGCACCGCATCCGGCAGTTGGCAGGGGTGTTGGGGTTGCAAGATAATCCGCCGCTTCCCAGGCTCTGGAGTGACGATATCCACGACCAGAAAGCCGTGCAGTTGATCCCGGAAGGCCCACCGGTTTTGGCCATCGGACCGACAGCAAACTGGCGAGCCAAAACCTGGCGAGCGGAAAATTTCGCTGAACTGTGCGAGAGAGTCACAGGTGCTGATGGCCTTCTGCCGGGTGGGCGCATTGCTTTGTTCGGTGCACCGGAAGAGCGCCCGGAAGCGATCGGTCTGATCGAATCCATTCCCGCTGAACAGCGGATCGATCTATTGGGGCAGGTCGGGTTGCTGGACATCCATGCCTGCCTGAAACGTTGCGCCTTCTATGTGGGGAATGATTCAGGCCTTATGCATATTGCCGCCGCCGCCGGCGTGCCGACACTTGGATTGTTCGGGCCCAGCCGTGAGGAACTTTACGGGCCCTGCGGTGCGCTATCGGACAGTGTGCGAACACCTCAGTCGTTTGACGATATCCACCCCGACGGTTTCGATCATCGAACGTCCGATTCTTTAATGGATGGACTTGGTGTCGAGCGCGTCTACGATGCCCTTGCGGCTTTGGCCGAACGAGCAAAGGGAGCAGCGGCGTGAGGCTTTCCGCAGTGATCAGTGTTTATAACGAGGAGCGCCAGTTAGCCGATTGTTTGGCGACGCTCGACTTTGCCGACGAGATTGTTGTGTTGCTCGACAAATGCACGGACGGTTCCGAGGATATCGCTCGTGAGACGACGGATCGGATCGTTCCCGGCAATTGGCCGACCGAGGGTCAGCGCCGCAATGCAGGCATTGAAGCGTGCTCCGGAGATTGGATTTTTGAGATTGATGCCGATGAGCGGGTGCCGGCAAAACTGGCTGAGGAAATTCGCCGAACCATAGAAACAACGTCGGACGATTGGCACGAAATTCTCGTCGATAATTATATCGGTGAGAAGCTCGTACGTTGGGGCTGGGGGGCATCGTTCGGCAAAGCGGCCTATCCTGGTTTGTTTCGTAAAGGCGTTAAGGTCTGGGGTGATCAACGCGTGCATCCGTCACTGGTCTGGACGGGTCGGAAGGGTAGAATGCTGAGTGAACGGCTTGTGCATTACGTAGATCGGGATATTTCCGACATGCTTCGGCGTCTCGATAGTTATTCCACGGCGCGGGCCAAGGATTTGCGAGATTTAGGCGAAATCGGGTCCACTGCCAACAACCTTCGGCGTCTGGTTTCGCGGTTCCTCAAATGC
>JABIPG010000165.1 GCA_018698795.1 Rhodospirillaceae bacterium | reverse complement strand
TGCATGCATGCGGGCGGCAAGGAAATCCTGCAAAAGCTGTATGACAAGTACACCAAGGGCAAAGTTCACGTTGTCGGCTGTGGCCCATACGCCAAGGAAGCTTTCGTGTCGACCATTCCAATCAAGACGGTTGCCGACATGAAGGGTGTCAAAGTGCGTTCGCCCGAAGGCTTGGCGGCGGAAGTGTTCAAACGCGCCGGTGCGGCCCCTGTGTCTCTGCCGTTCTCGGAAGTTTACACCGCACTTGAAAAAGGCGTCATCGACGCCGCCGATGCGTCGGCTCACGTGAACAACAATGCATCCGGTATGTACAAAGTGGCGAAATTCCCGATCTATCCGGGCATCCATTCCATGGCCGTGCTGCAGTTCATCGTCAACAAAAAGGTTTGGGAAAAGCTCGGCAAGGAAGGCCAGACGGCCCTCGAAGTCTGGTATGCGTCCTCTTACGACGCCATGCGCCGTGAAGCCGACCTGCAAGACCGCGCCATTGCCGCCAAACAACGCGCCGGCAAGGATATCACGGTTATCGATTGGTCGACAGCTGAGCGCGCCAAGTTCCGTGAAATCGCGGTTGGTGCTTGGCACGATTTCGCCAAGAAATCACCATTGGCCAAAGAAGCCCTTGATGCGCATCTGAAGTACATGCGCAGTGTTGGCTTGTTGAAGTAATCGCCTGACGACAACCGCCGCGCCATTTTTCGGCGCGGCGGTTTTTTTTCCATATCGTTGTTTTTTCGTTTATGCCTTTTTCTTTGATGACGCTTCTATAAGGGGGGAAGAATGTCTGGATACACCGAAACCGTGGTTGGTGCGCCGGTGGGTGCGACATTCAACCGGTCCGTCGATCATTTCAGCCGATTTTTAGGATTGGCAGTCGGCAATCTGTATTTGCTTGCCGCTTTCTGCACCCTTTGGGAAGTCGTCGCACGTTATGTGTTCAACTCACCCACTCAATGGGCGTTCGAGGTGGTGATGGTGCTTTGTGCCACCTCTTGGATGCTATCGGCGGGTTTCGTCACACTGCAAAAGCGCCATATCGGCATTACCGTATTTTATTTGATGGCGTCGGACAGGGTCCGGTGGTGGCTTGATGTTTTTGCCATGGTCGTCGGAGTCTTCGCCCTCTACATGCTGGTGTCGGATACGCTGATCCGTGCCCTCGAAAGCATTGAGCTGGTGGAGCGGGGCGGCACCGCGTGGAACTCGCCGTTGCCGATGATTCTCAAGACCGTCCTGTTTTCAGGCCTTTTCCTGTATTTGGTTCAGTTGCTGGTTAACTTGAGCCGGCACTTCCGCAGCCACTATCTGCAGATCGTTGTTCTGGCCGTTCTTGCGCTGATTTCCTTGCGGCTCCTTTTGCAGGTGTTTGGCCATTACGGTGGTTCTGAGAGCGTGTGGTTTGGCCTAGACGAATCCATTCTTGAGGCGAGTGGCGGATTTATCGATCAATTCCGGATCGATCGGGAATCCGTTGGTATTGCTACGATCTCACTCGCGATTGTCGGCGCCCTGTTGGCGCTGATGATGACCGGTATGCCTCTTGGTATCGTGACGTTGATTATCTCCGTCATTTGCGCCCTGCTCTTCTACGGCAACACAGGCATGTATCTGGTGTCTACCAATGCCATGGATTTACTGGAAAAATACCCATTAGTGGCGGTGCCGTTTTTCGTATTGATGGCATCGATCCTGGAGCGTGCCGGGATCGCGCAGGACCTGTTCGACGCCATGTCGATTTTCGCCGGCGGATTGCGCGGCGGTGTTGCCGTACAAACAACTGTCGTCGCTGTAATTCTCGCTGCCATGTCGGGAGTGATGGGCGGTGAGATCGTCATGCTCGGCCTTGTTGCGTTGCCGCAGATGCTACGATTGGGATACGACAGGAAGCTGACGATTGGCCTCATTTGCGCATCAGGTGCGCTGGCAACCCTCATTCCGCCGTCAATCGTCATGATTGTTTACGGTCTGAGCGCCAATGTGGGGATCGGCGACTTGTTTTCGGCGGGCTTCATTCCCGGATTGATGCTCGCGGCGTTTTACGTTTCGTTTGTCCTTTTGCGCTGTAATTTTGATCACTCTTTGGCTCCGACGGCGGCTGAAATCGCGGAGAAGACCGGTCAGGAAACCAAACTAGGCCGCCATCAGATATGGGCGGTCGGCATGTGCATTGTGCTGATCACTTGTGTCATGGGCTCCATTTACGGTGGTATCACAAGTGTCACCGAAGCCGCCGCCGTGGGTGTGTTTGGTGCGATTGGCGTGGCCGCTGTCCGGTTTCAGTTCAATTACGCTCTTATTAGAGACTGTCTCGCCAACACGATGTCGGTGGTCGGCACCATCATCTGGCTGATCCTTGGCGCCGTTGCTTTTGTCGGCCTCTACAATTTGATTGGCGGCGCTGACTTCATGCGCGAACTGATCAAGGGCGCGGGCCTTGGCCCCTTGGGCACCATCTTCGTGATGATGGCGATTTTGGTCATCCTCGGTACGTTCATGGAATGGATCGCGATCATCTTCATCACGGTGCCGGTATTTGCACCAGTGGTGCGTGATTTGGCACCTGCACTGGGTATGGACCCTGAATGGGCGGCGGTTTGGTTCGGCGTTCTGTTTGTCATGAACATCCAGATTTATTTCCTCAGCCCGCCGTTCGGCCCGGCTTGCTTCTGGCTTAAATCGGTGGCGCCGAAAGACGTCACGCTGCAGGAAATTTTCGTTAGCGTTATCCCGTTTATCGCCTTGCAGATCATCGGTATGCTGCTGGTGATGTTCTTTCCGCAGATCGCACTGTGGATGCCCCAGGCGTTGAGTTAAGTGGTATTGAGTGAGTAGGAGACGATCATGTCCAGTAACGTTGACCACCAAGAAGATTTCCATGACGACTTCGAAGACCACGAAGGAATAGATAGCGGCTTTTACGGCATTCGTCCGGGCATCGTCGGCGTCCTGATCGGTTTGGCTTTGATCGGCTTTATGTTCGCCCTGGCTGACGGGTTTGCATAAACCATGAGTGGGAACAGGAAAGCCCCCGAAGACCTGCGCAGCCACCGCTGGTTTGGTGTCCAGGATTTGCGAGCCTTCGGGCATCGTTCGCGCGTCATGCAGATGGGTTACGACGCCACGGATTGGTCTGGGAAACCGATTATCGGCATCATCAACACCTGGTCTGACATCAATCAGTGTCACGTGCACTTCAAGGATCGCATCGAACATGTGAAGCGCGGCATTTTGCAAGCCGGCGGATTTCCGATTGAGCTGCCCGCGATTTCGCTCTCAGAGCCGATCGTCAAGCCGACCACCATGTTGTATCGCAACTTTCTGGCCATGGAGACCGAAGAACTTATCCGCTCGCATCCCGTGGATGCCTGCGTGCTGATGGGCGGTTGCGACAAGACCACGCCAGGTCTGCTCATGGGGGCAATCTCCATGGACCTGCCGGCGATCTTCTTCCCGGCCGGACCGATGTTGCGCGGCAACTGGAAAGGCAAGCCCTTGGGCAGCGGTTCCGATTCGTGGAAGTACTGGGATGATCTGCGTGAAGGTAAAATCACCCAAGACGACTGGACCGAGGTTGAGGAAGGCATTGCGCGTTCTTATGGCCATTGCATGACCATGGGTACCGCCAGCACCATGACCTCCATCGCCGAGGCCATGGGTTTCATCTTGCCGGGCGGCGCTTCGATACCGGCGCCCGACGCCAACCACATTCGTCTCGCCACCCAAACAGGCCGGCGCATCGTCGAGATGACCTGGGACGACTTGAAACCCAGCGATGTTCTGAGCCGCCAATCGTTCGAGAACGCCATCGCCGCTGCCATGGCCATGGGCTGCTCGACCAACGCCATCGTGCATGTGGTGGCTATGGGGCGGCGCGCCGGGTTCGATATCAGTTTGGAAGATTTCGACCGGATCGGCCGCGAAGTGCCGGTGATTGCCAACATTCGCCCCAACGGCACCACCTATTTGATGGAGGATTTCTATTACGCCGGCGGCTTGAAAGGTATGCTGAAACGCATCGAGCCGCATCTCGATGGCAAAGCCATGACCGTGAACGGCAAGACCATCGGCGATAATATCGCCAACGCAGAGGTCTATGACGACGATGTCATCCGAACCACGGACAATCCGATTTACGATTCCGGTGCGCTGGTGGTGTTGAAGGGAAACCTGGCGCCGGATGGCTGCGTGATGAAAGTCTCAGCCATGGATAGTCGCTTCCTCAAGCATACCGGCCCGGCCCTGGTGTTCGATGACTACCCGGCTATGAAGGCCGCCATCAACGACGAAGACATCGACGCCACGGAAGACACTGTGCTGATCCTCCGCAACGCCGGCCCCAAGGGCGGCCCCGGCATGCCGGAATGGGGCATGTTGCCGGTGCCGACGAAATTGGTGAAACAAGGGGTGCGCGACATGTTGCGCATTTCAGATGCGCGCATGAGCGGCACCAGTTACGGTGCGTGTATCCTGCATGTGGCGCCGGAATCCTATATCGGCGGTCCTTTAGCACTGGTCAAAACCGGCGACATGATTACGGTCGACGTCGACCAGCGTTTGATCCAGATGGATGTCGACGACGCCGA
The DNA here is from genome assembly GCA_018698795.1 of Rhodospirillaceae bacterium. Taxonomy (GTDB): domain Bacteria; phylum Pseudomonadota; class Alphaproteobacteria; order Rhodospirillales; family Casp-alpha2; genus TMED8. The sequence continues at coordinate 39,710 of JABIPG010000165.1, read as the reverse complement.
ACTGGAGCGCCGCCGTGCGCAATGGAAACCGCTGCCGGCGCGATTCGAGCGCGGCTTTGGCTGGATGTTCTCGCGCCACATCAAACAAGCTGACACCGGCTGCGATTTCGACTATCTGGAGACGGATTTCGGCGCACCCGTGAAAGAGCCCGATATATTCTAAGCGGAGATTTGAGATGACGACGACGGAACTCAGCGCGGCTACGCGTGAGAAACTAGTGCACGTGAGCGCGGCGACAATCAGCACGGCGCTGTTCAAGGTCGGGTTGAAGAACCAGTTTATCCAAGATGTCCGCCCGTTGGCGCCAAAGGCCCAGAACATGGTCGGACAGGCCTATACGCTGCGCTATATCCCGGCGCGCGAAGACTTAAACCCCATCACCGTGTTCCAGGACCCGACGCATCCGCAACGTGTCGGTGTCGAAGAATGCCCGGTGGGGCACGTCATGGTGATCGATAGCCGCAAAGACCCGCGTGCCGCATCAGCGGGCTCGATTTTGGTGACGCGCATGATGAAGCGTGGCGTTGCCGGCGTCGTCACCGATGGCGGCTTTCGCGATGCGCCGGAAATCGGCTCACTGGATATTCCGACCTATCACAATCGTCCGTCCGCGCCGACCAACCTGACCATCCATCAGGCTATCGAACTGAACGGTCCGATCGGTTGTGGCGATGTGGCGGTGTTTCCGGGCGACGTCATTGTCGGTGATAACGAAGGCGTGGTGGTGATCCCACTGCATCTGGCTGATGATATTGCCCATGAAGCGACCGAGATGACGGCATTCGAAGATTTCGTTACCGAGCAGGTCTTCGCCGGCAAGGCCGTTATCGGCCTTTATCCTGCGACATCGACGCAAGCCAAGGCTGATTTTGCGGAATGGCGCAAACACAACGGTCGATAGGCACCGTTCCGTATTTCTGGCAAAGATATTTGGCAAAATTATCGCCGTAAATCGCCCATTAGCTTGTTGGCGGCAGCACGACCGATTGACATCGCGGACAAGACCTATCGTAGTGCGCTTGTCGTCTAGCCGTCGCAACCCCGAAGTCGGAGCGCAACCGTGCCAACAGGCACAACAAGGATATTGATTGTTTTCGCCGTGGCATGTCTTTCATTGCTCATGGTTTTTCGGTTTGCCGAGTGGCGGGCTGGAACCATCGCGTTGGAAAGATATTGCGACGCACCGGAAAATCATTTGGGATATGTTCGAAAAATTCTGACGGAACAGCAACCGGCCGGCGAACAAAGCCGAAGACCCTTTATCGTCGCGGCCAAATTGATTTATTTCATTCCGCAGCAGGCGGGGGAATCGATCGAGTCCTATCTTCGCCGAATGGAACAAAGGATTGACGAGGCGTGTCGCTAGCCAAAAATCATATCGGTGGCCGCTCATGGATGCCCGTCGGAATCAGGGGGCGGCTGGTCCTTTGGTTCATTCTCGGTGCGGTCGGTGCCGTGTCCACCGGTGTGGTGGTGGTTTACGCCACGGGTATCCAGGCCATTCAAGAAACCCTGGGCCAGACCTTCTGTCAGATCGGTTCGCGCACAGCCGAGCAATTCAGCGACACGTTCGAACGTCAACGCCGACTGGTTGGTGACTTGGCGACCGATTCATTGACGACCGAAGTGGCGCTTGAGCAATTTGTCCTCTATCGACGCTATTCGTTGGAATGGCGACAAGCGCGGATAAAACGCGTCGAGCAGGAATGGAAAGCGAGCAAATCTTCAGCAGCCCGCATGAAAACCCTCCATCCGCAACTATCGCATCGGCTCTCTGTATTGAAAGGATTGGAAGGGCCCGCCTTGTTGCGGCTGACGGTCTTTGACATTTATGCGAACGCGCTTGCCGCCAGCAGTCCGCCTGCCGCTCGAGTAGCGGAAAAAGCGTCGTGGTATTTAGCGGTGATTAAGCGCGATAAGCATTTCGTTTACGTGGATTTGGACCGGGAAAGAAGTGAAATTCTCTTTGCCACACCGATTTGGGCAGGCACCGATATCGTTGGTTTCGTTACCGCTGAGTTCGATTATGCCGATGTTGAAAAAGAGTTGAACGCGGTTCGTTTCGGCGCCACAGGTGCGGTTCATGCTGTTGATTATGCCGGCGCGCCGCTGGCCGGCGTTGCCCGCGCATTTTTGGTTCGCGCCATGGGGCGCCGGCGACCGCCGCAAAACCCAACTTCAATGGCGCAGTTTGAAGCGGATGCCTATTGGATTGCACTGGAGGAGGCCGGGGCATGGCCGTACTGGCAGCGATTGGCTTGTATCGTACCCGTGCGCCCGGTGAACGATCTCCGCAGTGCGTTTGATCTACCGCCATGGAACATTGTGGTCACTCAGTCGCCCGATGAGAGCTATATCGCCCTGAAAACCTCATTAGGGTCGTTTCTGTTGGTCGGGGTGTTCGGTATTTTGGTGGTTGGTGTTGGCGGTGCTTTTATCGCGTGGCACATCACCACGCCGCTCAAACAATTGCAAAATGGCGTGCAACAGTTTGCTCGGGGTGATCGTGGCCATCGCGTTGATGTCTCGAGCGCCGATGAAATCGGTGCCTTGGCCGCCGAGTTTAACCGCATGGCGGAACGCGTCAGTGCGTCGGAAAATGAGCTTCGCGCTTTCGCCCAGGCGGTTGCCGATGCCGCTGATGCGATCGTGTTGACGGATTCGGATAGCCGCATCTACTACGTCAATCCGGCCTTTGAAAAGACCACCGGTTACAGCGCCGAGGATGCAATTGGCGAAACGCCCGGGCTGACGGCTTCGCCAAAGACATCTCGTGCGGTCCTCGACGCGCTGCGAAGAGCCGTTGAGGAAGGGCGCTCTTGGCGCGGCGAGTTGTGGAACCGGCGCAAGAATGGCGACGAGTATCCCGTCGATTTGACCATGAGCCCGATTCATGACGACTCGGGCAAAATCGTTTCGCTGCTGGGTGTGCATCGCGATATTTCTCTGGCCCGTGCTTACCGCGAACAGCTGGAAAAAGAGGTTGAAGAACGATCGCGGGAAATCGCTGAAACCCAGGGTCTTCGCGCCATGGGGCAGATGGCGAGCATGATCGCTCACGATCTGCGAAATGCCTTGTCCACGATCAAAATGAATCTACAGATTTTGTTCCGCCGCCAAGATGCAGAATCGGAGAAAACGGCAGACTGGGAACATTGCCGTATTGGCCTCGATCAGGTTCAGTATATGGAAGACATCATGCGTGACATGCTGGCTTTCGCTCGACCTGATCGGTTGCAGCAAGATTGGCACGATCTCGACCAAATTGTTGAAGAAGCGATCGTCGCCGATAGCCAGCGCATTTCGGCGGGCGATATCGACGTCCAGCGTCATGGCGGCAGCGATGTGCCGAAAGCTTATTGTGATCGTTCCAAAGTTTTGGCCGTGCTGCGCAACCTCATTGGAAACGCGCTGCAAGCCATGCCCGACGGCGGCATGCTGCGCATCGATAGCACTATGATTATGGGCGGTGACGACCCTAATGTGCAGGTTAGCGTGCGCGATACCGGAATTGGCATTCAACCCGACGTTCTCGACAGAGTTCTGGAGCCGTTTTTCACGACGAGAGCGAAAGGAACAGGCCTTGGGCTGGCGATCGTGAAACGTATTGTCGAACAGCATGGCGGCGCGGTCGAAGTTGATTCATATCAAGGTGAAGGGACAGTGGTCCGGTTTACTTTGCCCACCTTGCCCACCGATAAATCGCCGAGTGATGCCCCGAATTCTAATAGTTGATGATGATGAGACGAGCCTCAGAACGCTGAAATTACACTTCAGTGAGCGGGGCTTTGATGTCGGTACTGCAGGTGACGCGGACAGTGGATTATCCGCATTGGCCGATCATACTGCCGACGTTGTGGTTTCCGATATTCGCATGCCTGGACGAGACGGGTTGTCGTTGCTTGAAGACATCCGCGAGAAATATCCCACGACGCCGGTCATTATGATTACCGCCTTCCACGATTTGGACAGTACGGTCGCTGCCATGCACGGCGGTGCGGTCGACTATATCCAAAAACCCATCGACATAAACGAGCTTGAAGCGGCTATTGATCGCGCGTTGATCATGCATACCGAGGAATCAGGCGACGCATTGGTGCTCGATTCAAGCGATGTCGGTGGCACGATCATTGGCCGCAGCCGTGCCATGAAAGAAGTGTTCAAGAGCATTGGTATGGTGTCGCAAAGCCGAGTCACTGTTTTAGTGCTTGGCGAATCGGGTACTGGAAAAGAGTTGGTGGCGCGGGCCGTTCACAAGGTCAGTCAGGATGCGTCACAGCCGTTTGTTGCCGTCAACTGCGCCGCGCTGGTGGAAACACTCTTGGAAAGCGAGCTGTTTGGCCACGAGAAAGGCGCCTTCACAGGGGCGGTATCGAGCCGGAAAGGCAAAGTCGAACTGGCTGGCGATGGCACATTGTTCCTCGATGAGGTTGGGGAGCTATCGCCGCGTATGCAAGGCAAGCTTCTGAGGCTATTGGAAGAGCGCGAATACATGCCGGTCGGGGGCTCCACCACGAAACACAGCCTGGCCCGCTTCGTCACGGCCACCAATGTCGACTTGGAAGATAAAGTTGCCAAAGGAGAGTTTCGCGAAGATCTTTATTACCGCCTAAACGTGGTCACGATCAGTCTTCCGGCGCTTCGCGATCGCCGGGAGGATATCCCTTTGTTGGTCGAGCATCTGGTAAAAAAAATCAATAGAGATTTGCGCAAAGGTATCCGCCGCGTGCCCAGCGAGGTCATGGAGATCCTCGCCGCCAAGGATTGGCCGGGGAATGTCCGAGAACTGGAAAACGTATTAATGAAGGCCGTGGTGATGGCGCCAGGAAGTAGCCTCAGTATTGCGCAGCTGGCGGAAATCACGAACCAAGACGATCTCCACGAACTTGTCGATGAAACCGTCAATGATCCCGAAGTTAGGGTTTCATCAGCATCTCTCAAAGAGATCGAGCGGCAACATATCCTTCATGTCCTCAACCAGACGGGATGGCACAAGGGCAAGTCGTGCGACATTTTAGGGATCAGCAGACCTCGCTTGGATCGGCGAATTCGTGAGTATGATCTGTCTGCTGGCAAATGATCGTTTCATTAAAATGCCCCGTATGAATATAACAAAATGTGTCATAAGCCACCTGAAGACAAGGCGAGCTCTTAATTCTGAATGGGTGTAAGGTGCTGTTAAATAGGCATAAAATTATATTCCATCAGCACGTTACAAGTTGGCCCGGCGATTGCGATGGATTGGTGTGAATCAAAAAGAAAGCCGCCCGGGAGAGGTCCACACATTGCGACATTCTAAATTGGGTCCCGCTGTTTTCGCCGCCAGTTTCGTTGCTGCGCTGGTGTTTTTCTGGTGGTTGTTGATCTACGCGCATGGCGTGGCGCCGACGCATTGAGTGGAAACGGAATAGACATGGTGGCGAACCGCTGGATGGTTTTTGTTTTGGGGGTCGCCTTGTGGGCCGCCTATTTCTACGGCATCGATTGGTTGATCATGGAAGGTCAGGGATTGCCGGTTCGATGGACCCTGATGCCGTCATGAGGGCCCCCCGTCTTCTGCCTTGGATCGCATTGGCCGTCTGGGCCGCCGGAGCCGCCAGCGTGGCGGTATTGGCCTTGCCGGAATTGGCCATTGCGGCGGAAGGCGCCGACGCAACTGCCGGTTCGGCGCCTGCATTCGTGCAGCCGACGCGCGGCGACTACCCTCAGATCGGCGGCATCAATAGCCGTACCCTGGTCTGGGGCCTGTCGCAGATGCATCTGTTTTTAGCGGCCTTCGTGCTGGCGGTGCCTTTTTTTGTGCTGTGTATCGAATTCGTCGGTGTCGTCTCCAAGGATGATCGCTACGACGACATGGCGCACGAGTTCATGAAAATTTCCATGGCGGCCTATTCGTTCACGGCCCTTGCCGGCGGCGGACTGACCCTCGCGCTGTTTCTATTTTATCCGCACCTGATGGGATTCCTGCTCAAGGTGTTTCAAGGGCAAACGCTTATCTACGCCATCCTGTTCGTGCTCGAATCGGTGTTCTTGTATATCTATTTCTATTCCTGGAAGGCGCTGCGTTACGGTGACCGCAAGTGGTACCACATGAGCATCGGCTTAGCGCTCAATACCATCGGGTTGACGCTGATGTTCGTGGCTAACGCCTGGGCCAGCTTCATGATGTCGCCGGCGGGCGTTGACCCATCGGGTGTTATTACCGGAACCGTCTGGGAAGCGACCCGCAACCCGCTTTGGAACCCACTCAACCTGCACCGCTTCTTAGCCAACATCGCCTATGGCGGCGCTATCGTTGGAGCCTATGCGGCTTATCGTTTCTTGAGCGTATCAAGCGATAGCGAACGCGGCCATTACGATTGGATGGGCTATACATCCAACATCATCGCCGTGGCGGGCTTTTTGCCGTTGCCGTTTGCCGGCTATTGGCTGATGGCGGAAATTTACGCCTACAGTCAGCAAATGGGCATCACGGCTATGGGCGGCGTACTGGCTTGGTTGTTTATCATCCAGGCGGTGCTGATCGGCACCATTTTGCTGGCGGCCAATTATTACCTCTGGTGTGGGCTTGGGCGGACTGAACGCGGCGCGGACTACGGATCGTACGTGAAATATATCGCTGTCGTGTTGGTTGGCGGGTTCTTGGTCTGGGTGACGCCGCACTCGCTCATTCTCACCCCGCAGGAAGTACAGCAGCTGGGCGGCACGCATCACAAGATGCTGGGGCCGCTGGGGATCATGCCGGCGAAGAATATCGCCGTGAACCTGATGCTGGTTTTTACGTTTTTGTCATTTCAGATGTTCTACCGTTCCAGCCGCATCCCGACCGTGTCCTGGGCGCCGATGGGCAACGCGTTGATCGTGGCGCTGTATGTCGTTGGTTGTCTCAATATCATTGGTGCCGGGATTTACGGCTATTTCACGCCCACCGTCTATAAGGTCGGCGCTTCCGTGCCGCAGGTGGTGACGACACTGTCGATCATCATTTTCGCTGGTATCATCGATTTCTTCATGTTGCGCGGCGCGACCCAAACGGAAGTGCGATGGGGCCGTATGTCGGCGCGTTCGCAGTATGCGCTGTTCGTATTGCCGGTGGCTTTCACTTGGTTGATGGCGTTGATGGGCTATATCCGCTCCAGCCTGCGCACCCATTGGCACGTTTATACGGTGATGCCGGACAAATCCGCGGAAGCCTATATCCCGACCATCGGCGAAGCCGGTAATACCATCACCATTATTACGCTGCTGTTCATGGCGTTGATCGTGTTCATTTTCTGGCTCAGCCAGTTGGGGAGTACCGAACAACAGAAGTCTTCGGGGGCGGCGGAATGATTTTTGTTCGCGTCATCGGCTTCAGCGTCATCGTGCTGCTTTGCTACACTTTGTTCGCCAATATTTTGCCGCAAGTGCAATCCAATCCGCCGGAAGACGACGAGCCCATCGTCGCCGGTGAAATGGATATGGCCGGCATGCTCGCGTGGGGTGAGAAGCTGTTTTCCGGCAAGGGAACCTGCACGCTTTGCCACAATAATCTTGGCCGTGCGCCGGACCTGTTGGAAATGGATCTGGCGACCGCCTTCGACGAACGCTTGAAAGACGCGAGCTATGCCGGCGAAGCCAAGGGTCAAGATGGCGCCGAGGCGATCGAGACCTACCTGCGTGAATCCATGGTCGATCCTTCGGCTTACGTGGTCGCGGGCTTCGGCAAAAAAGGCAGTGACGACAAAGTCAGCCCCATGCCCGATGTTTCCGGTGCGCCGATTTCCCTGTCAGAGCCACAGATCAATGCGTTGATCGCGTTCCTGCAAAGCCGTGCCGGCGTGGAGGCGACGGTGTCTTTGCCCGAAGCCGGTGACGCCGAGGCCGACGCGGATGAAGAAGACGATGAAGGTCCGGCGGAAACGGCGGAAGCGGCCATTGAGAAGTTTACCTGCGGCGCGTGCCATGATCTCGCTGGATCGGGCGCCGATACAGGCCCGAAACTGAACGGCACCGGTAAACGCCTGGGCCTCGAAGGCCTGCGCAAGGCGATCCTCGAGCCCAACGCCGACATCGCCAAGGGTTTTGAGGCCGATACCATGCCTCCCGATTATGCCGAACAGATGCGGATCAGTGAATTGAACCTGATTGTTGACTACCTGATGAACCTTCCCGAAGGCGGGGGGCAGTAGCCATGAATTTCCTGCGCCATCCCTTGCTGCTTTCCGTATTGGCTGCGGTTGTCCTGTATCTGGCCTTCGCTTACGGGTTGCAACCACCGTTGCCGAAATCACTGCTGATCCAGTACATGATCTTCAGTGTTATCGGCATCATCATGGTCGGGACCTTCAACGACGAAACGGCCAAGCAGATGGCGGCGCCAATCCGCGCACTTTTGGGTCAGCCGAATTTGGCGGCGCTGCGGGCTGTCGTCGGAGTTCTTTTGGTTGTCGGCGTTGGCTGGTTTTCCTACGACCAGGTCAAGCCCAACCTGGATGCGCCGGTGGAACTGCGCACCGTGCATCCCGCGCCGCCGGGCTCAATCCGCGTCTATGGCAAAAGCTTCAACCTATTGAAGCTTACCAACCCATTGCGTGAAAAAGCCGCTAAGGGCAGTGACGAATATCGCGAAATGGTCGGTGAGGGCGGCGAGCTTTACTACAAGAACTGCATCTATTGCCACGGCGATTTGCTGGATGGCCGCGGCCATTTCGCTGATGGCTTTAATCCGCGCCCGGCCAATTTCCAAGATGTCGGCACCATTGCCCAGTTGCAGGAATCGTACTTGTTCTGGCGCATCACCACAGGCGGGCCCGGCTTGCCGCGCAATGCGGCACCTTGGGCCTCAGCCATGCCTGTGTGGCACGAAATGCTGAGCGAGGACGAGGTGTGGAAGATTATCTTGTTCCTCTACGACTATACAGGTCACGTGCCGCGGTCGTGGGAACTGGAAACCAAGGAAGAGGGCGATGCCTCCGCAAAAGCCGACGATACGGCGCCCGCGGACGGTAAGCTGAGTAAAGAACAGGTGACCGCCGTCTATCAAAAACGCTGCGCGCACTGCCATGGCGACGAAGGTGATGGCATGGGGCCGGCGGCGGAGTTCATGTATCCCTTGCCGCGCGACTTCACGCTCGCTTCCTTTAAGTACAAGACCACCCACGCGGACGATGAGTTTCCGACTGACGCAGATCTCTACAACACGATCGCGGAAGGTCTTCCCGGCACCTCCATGCCGGCCTGGAAGGACATCCTGACCAAGGCCGAGATTGATGCGCTCATTCACCAGATCAAGGTGTTTGGCGAGTGGGAAGAGGAGGAAATTGAACATCAGCCCATCGCCGAGGGGACGCGCGTTGCGAGCACACCTGAATCGGTAGCACGTGGTCGCGAACTGTTCGTCAAGGCATGCGTCCAATGCCATGGCGATAAGGGGCGCGGCAATGTGACGTCGGGCAAGGTGTTGAAAGATGACTGGGAGCAGCGCATCTGGCCCCGCAACCTGACTCGTCCGCGCACCTGGCGCGCCACCTTTGACACGCAGGATGTTTTTCAACGCATCTCCACCGGCATCCGTAGCACGCCGATGCCGGAACACACTACAGTGATGAAAGAAAACGACCGCTGGGACATCGCCAATTACGTGATGACATTGCGTGACACGGCGGTTCCCGTGGACCCAGCCAAAACCGTCCTGCGCGGCGTTCGTGTCGCAGGCGATTTGCCGACATCTTCAGATGATCCCGCGTGGGATATGGCTGCACCAACCGCGTTCTCGATGGTGCCGAACATTATTAAGGAGCCGCGCCTCTATTGGTCGTTGAACGATACCGTTGTGGCCCGTGTTCTGTTCAATGACACCGATGTCGCCATCCGGCTCGATGTCGATGATCGGACCTACTCGGTACCCGGCGATAAGCTTGAAAAGCAATACCGCCTAAAGGATGTGCCGCCCACCGCCGATGCGGTCGCGGTGCAGTTCCCAGTCGTCATTCCGGAAACCAGCGAAAAGCCGTGGTTCCGTCATGGTGACAAGAAGCATCCGGTCAATATGTGGTATTGGCGTGCGCCCAGTGCCGAGCCCAAGGTGCCGGCTATCGCGGCGATCCTGGATGCCACTGGCCCAGGCGCCAAGCCTGCACCCCGAACGGACAGCGGCCTTTCCGGCAGTGGCGCTTGGAAAGACGGGCAATGGAGCGTCGTGTTTCGCCGTAAATTCGCCACGGAAGACGAGGCAGATCTGCAATTCGAAGCTGGACGCTATATTCCCATCGCTTTCGGCAATTGGGATGGCCTAGCCGGTGAGAAAGGTGGGCGACACGCCTTCAGCACGTGGTATTGGCTGCTGCTGGAGCCCGAAGCTCGCCCAGCGGTGCTCTACGGGGTGCCGACAGGCATGGCCTTGTTGGCGGCGTTGCTTTTCGTTCTCGCAGTGCGTCGCCAACGCCGTAGCTTCGAGATGAACGCCGAAAACTGATCGATATCAACGAAGCGATTTTGAACAAATCGTATAAGCGTCGCTGAAGACGTTGCAACGATCCGATACTTTGGATGATGGGGTGTTTTCCAAGAGCACCAAAATTGCTTCTAATCCATTGAAAATAATCAATAAAAATAACAGGGAAAAGGCCGGAAAATTGGCATACTTATTGCGGAATGTAAGCCCACCTAAGTACGTGAATGATTACCCCTTGGACTCATCCGCTCAGGGAGGAGGTTCTTAAATGAAACCCAGAGTTCTTCAAAAATGGCTCACCGGCGCTTGTGCTGGTGCGCTTGCAATTATCGCTTCCTTGGTGCTGACCGGCATCGCTGAAGCTGCTGACAACAAGGCGTTCGGCCCGGTGCCGAAGCTGAAAGTCGATGCCAAGAAAGCGGCCCTCGGGAAACGTTTGTTTTTCGATGTCCGGCTTTCCGGCGATGCGGCCATTAGCTGCGCCAGCTGCCACATGCCTGACAAGGGCTTTGCCGACGGCTTGCCGTTGGCCAAGGCTTATCCCGGCTCAGGCGGATTCCGAAATGCGCCGTCATTGATCAATACCGCGCATCGCGCGGCTTGGTTCTGGGATGGCCGTCTCGGCACCAACTTGAACGATGTGACTCGTGAAAGTCTCACTGAGGACTGGATGATGAACATGGATATGCGCCTCATGCAGGAGCGCATTAAGCAAGATCCGGTTTACGTCAAGATGTTCAAGGAAGCCGGTTACGGTGAGCCGTCCAACGGTTCTGTGCGTAAGGCTATTCCCGAATACTTGAAAACGCTGATCTCCACGGGTTCCGCTTTTGATGCCGGCAAACTGTCGGCCCGGGCGCAAAGTGGGTTTGAGTTGTTCAAGGGCAAGGCCGGTTGCGCCGCATGCCACTCTGGTCCGCGTTTCACCGATGATCAGCCCTATAACACTGGTGTTCCGAACAATCCGGAAATCTGGAAGAACCCGATGCGTCATACCACCTATGTGGCGTTCGGCCTGTTTATGGGTATTGAGAATATCTACAACCAACGCCGTGACGTGGGTGCGCACATTCGCACGCACAAAGCGGACGGTTCTGACATCGGTAAATTCATGACGCCGAGCCTGCGTGAGCTCAAATATACGGCTCCGTATATGCACAACGGCATGATGAAGAGCTTGAAACAGGTTGTTGCCTTCTACAACAGAGGCGGTGGCGATGATCCGAACAAGGATTCGCGCATGAAGCCGTTGAACCTGTCGAAGGCCGAGCAGGGCGACTTGGTTGCCTTCCTTGAATCCCTCTCCGGCAAGCCGCTCACTGGCGCCGCGTACGTTTGGAAGGACAAAATCCCGACCGACTACCCGGTGATCAAAGATTGGCGCAAGGCCAAGAACTAAGAGGAGATATGGATATGAAAACCCTACAGAGCAAAACCCTGCTCCTCGCCATGGCGATCTACGGTGTGTCCGTGATCGCGGCTGGAGCAGCCCTGGCGGACGTAAACCCGCCGTTGGCGCCATTGGGCGATCCGCCGATCCCGGCTGACAACCCTCAATCGCCAAAAAAGATCGAGCTTGGCAAAATGCTGTTCTTCGATCCCCGTCTCGGCGGTGATGCCTCGACCGGTTGCGTGCAGTGCCACGAGCCGGAACAGGGCTGGGGCTTCTCGGACGATTTGTCGCGCGGCTATCCAGCCACGGTACACTGGCGCAACAGCCAGACCGTGATCAACTCGGCCTATCTCAGTGGATTTTTCTGGGCTACGTCAGCTGGTTCGTTGGAAAAACAAGCTAAGAGTGCCGCAACCGGCGCCGTTGCCGGCAATGGTGAATCCGATGTGATGGAAGCTCGCTTGGCTTTTATCCCGAAGTACCGTGGACTGTTCCGTGAAGTGTTTGGCACACCGTGGCCCCGCATCGGTGATGCTTGGCGCGCGATTGCCGCATTTGAGCGGACCTTGGTGCAAAAGGATACGCCCGTCGATAAGTACCTGAAGGGTGACAAAAAAGCCCTTACCAAGCAGCAGGTGCGCGGCATGAAGTTGTTCAATGGCAAGGCCAATTGCATCGAATGCCACAATGGTGCGCTGACGACCGACGAGAAGTTCTACAATCTCGGCGTGCCGCCAGCAGGTCGTTGGAATGAAGATAGCTTGGCGCAGATCACGTTCCGTTATGAGATCTATGCCAAAGGCGTGACTCAGGAACTGTACCGCAAATTGAAGGATGATCCCGGTCTCTATTTCCGGACCAAGGAGAAATCCGACATGGGCAAGTTCCGTACGCCTAGCCTGCGTTACGCGAAGTACACCGCACCTTATATGCACAACGGGTCCTTCTGGGATTTGAAGGAAGTGGTGAATTTCTACAACGCCGGTGGCGGTTCGAACGAGTTTACCGACGGCAAGATTGCCAAGAACAAAACCAAGTTGATCAAGCCGCTCGGCCTATCCGAGAAGCAAGTCGACGACTTGGTAGCGTTCATTGAGGCGTTCAGCGGGCCAGAGATCAAAATGGCCAAGCCGAAGCTGCCGCCTTATGCCCCGTTGCCTGATGTAGCCGAAGCTCAGTAAGGGAGGTATCTGAAATGGATACGAAACTTCACACCCCCATCGCCGAGGCCCAAGAGGCATCGGCACAAGCGGTCACCGATTCGACCGAACACAAAGGCGGCAAATGTCTAATGTCGCGACGGAAGTTCCTGTTTACTTCAGGTGTTTCCACTGCGACGGTCATGGTCGCCATGAACGCTGGCACGCCGTTCGCGAAGGAGGTGCCGGCCCAGGTCGCCACTTATCCTCGCAAGCTGATCGGCAAGCTCAGCAAGCTGAAGCAAGATGAGCCGGTTGACTTCCAATACCCGGATGAGGGGGCGTACTCCGAATCCATGCTGGTCAAGCTCGGCCAGCAGTCGGGTGGCGGCATCGGTCCCAACCGCGACGTGGTTGCCTTCAACTACACCTGCACTCACCAGGGTGGACCCTTGGGCGGCACATACAAGGCCGATACCAAGTCCCTGGGCGCGTGCCCGCTGCATCTCAGCACCTATGACCTGACCCGGCACGGCATTCTTATTTCCGGCCAGGCCTATCAGAGCCTGCCGCAAATTTTGCTGGAACTGGAAGGCGATAACATTTTCGCCGTCGGTGTCTTCGGCCTGATTTTCGGCCGCTACGACAACTTGCAGGGCTAAGGAGGAACGATCAATGTCGACACCCTATTATATTCCTGAAACTGACGTTCCGCTGCCGCCTAAGAACGCGGACGTCATCTCCACGGCTTGCGACTATTGTATTGTCGCTTGCGGCTACAAGGTCTACCGCTGGCCGGTTGCCGGTAAACACGATGGCGGCCCCAAGGCCGACCAAAATGCCTTCGGCGCTGACTTCCCGGTAGAACCGCTGGGCCCGTGGGTGGCCCCTAATCAGCACAACATCGTGCTGCACAAAGGTGAGCCGCACCACGTAGTGATCATCCCCGATAAGGACACCAAGTTCGTCAACACGGACGGTGATTCCTCCTTGCGCGGCGGCTGTATCGCTCAGAAGTGCTACAACCCGCAGACGCCTACTCGTGACCGCCTGACCTCGCCGATGGTGCGTATCTATGGCACGCTCCAGCCGGTACCGTGGGATTTTGCCCTCGATATCGCGGCTGCGGTGGGTAACCACGTGCTCGAAAAGCACGGTGAACTGGCTTACGGCGTGAAGACCTTCTCCTATCAGTACATGGAGAACACCTACGCCATCACCAAATACGCGCTTCGGCACGTCAATACGGCCAACTTCACCTTCCACGATACGCCGTCGGATGTGTCTTCGACGCCGGGTTTCCGCGATGCGGGCTTCGATAACTTCGGTCCGTCCTACGAAGATTGGATGAACGCCGAATCGCTGCTCATCTGCGGTACCGATCCTTACGAGACCAAAACCATCTTGTGGACTCAGTGGATCATGAAGGGCATTCAGAACGGCCAGAAGGTCATCATGATGGTGCCGCGCCGTACCGCCGGTGTCGCATACGCCGAAAAGAACGGCGGCATGTGGCTCGACATTACGCCGGGCACCGATCTGTTGGTCGTCAATGCTATTGCACGGATCATCGTCGAAAACGGTTGGGAAGATTCCGACTGGATCAAGAACTGGGTCAACGACAAGTGGGGTTCGAACTCCGGCTTCGGCCAAGGTACGCGCAACACCCCATGGCAGTGGCGTTCGACCTGGGGCAAGTTCCAGACCAAGGGTTTTGCCGACTGGAAAAAGTGGGTCATGAGCCAAGACGAGTTCAAGCCCGAACACGCGGCCAAGGTTGCCGGGATCGACGTCAAGAAGATCCGCACGGCTGCCGAATGGTTGGCCAAGCCGAAAGGCGGCAAGCGGCCCAAGAGCTCCTTCATGATCGAGAAGGGTTTCTACTGGTCCAACAACACCGGCAACACCAACGCTATCTCGTCGTTGTCGATCATCTGCGGCGCCGGTGGGCGTCCGGGTCAGGTTGTCGGTCGGGCCGGTGGTCACCAGCGTGGCGGCCAGCGCGGCGGAAAGTACCCGCGCAACAAGTCGCCGATGAAGGTGCCGGGGCGTCGTCGTCGCGCGCTGGATACGGATACTTGGCTGCTGTCGGGGCATACGAGATTTGCCCATGTTATCGGTAACACCTGGATCCAATCCATGTGCGGTTCGCAGCAATTGGCTAAGAAGTTCCACGAGCTGACCCTCGCCAACCCGAACCAGGTGTATTCCTACGACAAGGAAGACATCATCGACACGCTGAAGGCGCGTGCCGACTCGGGCGGTATGGTGGTCATCAACCAAGATATCTATCTGGTCGATCCCATCGGGGCTAAGTTTGCGGATATCGTCTTCCCCGCCGCTACCTGGGGTGAAGAGGACTTTATGCGGGCTAACGGCGAACGTCGCTTGCGGCTCTACAACAAGTTCTATGATCCGCCGGGCGAAGCCAAACCGGATTGGTGGATTATCGCCAACCTGGCCAAGCGTATGGGCTTCGAAGGCTTCGATTGGAAGAACTCCAACGATGTTGCTGAAGAAATGTCACGCTTCTCGCGCGGCAGCCGCAAGGACTTCCACATGGTCAAGGTTGCTGCTCACCGCGAGGGCAAGACCCTGCACCAGAAAATGAACGAGTTTGGGACCAACGGTATTCAGGGCCCGGTGTTCATGAAGCAAGACGGCACGCTCATGGGAACAAAGCGTCTGCACGATACGCAGCGCAAGCTTGATCCCGAAGGGCCGCAAGCTGGCAACATGTACAACAAGAAGTTGACCCACTTCAACTCGCAGACCGGTCGGTGTAACATCCAGAAATCCCCGTGGGGCTTGTTCTCTGACTATTGGGAATGGATGAATCCGAAGGGCGACGAACTGTGGTGCACGTCCGGCCGTACCAACGAACGTTGGCAATCCGGCTTCGACGACCGCCGCCGTCCGTACGTGGTGCAGCGCTGGCCCGAAAACTACGTCGAGATGCATCCCGATGACGCAAAAGAGCGCGGCATCGAGAGCGGCGACCAGCTGATGGTCTACTCTGATCGCGTACCCTCCTTGAAAGAGGTGGTTATCGGTGTGGAAGGTTCTGACTACTCCTTCTCCGGTCAAATGAAAGCCGGCAACGTGGAATTGACACGTGCCGCAGTGACCGGCGTGGCGCACGTGACGCGTCACATCAAGAAGGGCGTCATCTATATGGACTTCCTGCACACCGAACAGCCGGCGAACGCCCTTGAGGGCCGGATCGTCGACTGGATCAGTGGTAACTACAACTACAAGATGGGTGTAGCGAAAGTGAAGAAGATCGGTGAATCCGCCTATAAGCGGACCTTCCGTTCCATGTCCTTCGCACCTCGCGACATCATCTAACGAAAAATCATTCCCGGTCCGGGCTCAGGCTCGGACCGGGTTTTTTTTGAGCTTTTTTCATTTATTGACGTACATCAATTTCGTTTCTCGATTTCAACCGTATGATCCAGGCTTCATTTAGAACCAGTGTAAATCCAGGGAAACTGATCTCCGCATGACAATCCAAGACAACGTGCTCAGCACGCTAACCGGCATTCTTAAAGACGGTATTGATATTCATCGCTGCGCTGCTGCGACGGCGCTAGGCCAACTGCGTACCCCCGATGCCGTCAATGCCTTGATCGAGGCATTGCGCGATGAGGACGAAGATGTCCGCACCGACGCGGCTGCCGCTCTCAAAAAGCTGGGCGATCCACGTACAGCGGGGCCTTTGTTGGAAAACCTCATCGGCGATCCATGCGGCGAGGTCAAGACGGCCGCCCTGGAAACGCTTGTCGCCTTGCGTTCCGACGAGGTGATTCCATGGCTGCGTCGCATGGTTCGGTCGCGAGACGAGGAAATTGTTTGGGGCGATGACGAGTATTACGAAGGCGGCTGGGACGACTGGATTGACCTGCAAGTCAAGTCGATCGAGGCGCTGGGTGAGTTCGGATGTGAAGAAGCGGTCCAGGATATCGTAGCCGCCATGCAAGACGAAATGGGGCAGGACCTGAGCGAGGTTGGCTTCCGCAATCTGGTTAAGTTAGGTGAGTCTGGTGTTGCAGCTGCGGTCGGTGCGCTGAACGCGCCGAATGAGCGGTTGCGTCGTCGGGTGATCCGTTACCTTGCCCAATCCCCGGCTACGGCCGCCCGGGATGCCCTGGCGAAGGCATTGCAAGACGACTCGCTCGAGGTTCGCGTTTTGGCTGCTGAAGCTCTGGCATCGCGCGAGCCCGATGCGCCGGAATTGGAAGCACTGTTCGATGATCCCGCCGACCAGATGCGCGCCCTTGCAATCACACTGCGCGGCGCCGCGCAGCCGCATCGCCTGAAAGCCGCCTTTGAAGATAAGGCACATCGGGTCCGCCGTGCAGCCCTCGCTGTTTTGGCCGATCAGCCTGATCTGTTACCGGACGCAAGCGTCGTGCCGATGATCGTGAAATTTCTTGGCGGCGATGCGCCAAAAACCGCTGCCGCAGCCGCAGCAGCGTTGGCGGTGGTAGATCCGGAAGGCGCGGTCGATGATCTGACTGTGCAGGCCATGGACGGGACGCGTTTCATGGAAGTCCGGTTGGCCGCGGTGCGTGCGCTGATCGGAGTGAACGATCCGAGGGCTGTAGATGCATTGGCGGCATGTATTGCCGATTCCGATCGGCAAATCCGGCTCGAATCGTTGGCAGGATTGGCCGGGAAAGCTGCAGCAGGCGATTGGCCGAATGCCGCCGGTGGGGTGCTGATTGCAGCGCTGAACCTCGAATACAATCCAGTGGACGATCCAGAGGGTGAGCTGGCGGAAGAGCCTGAGTTGCCTGATCCCGCTGTGGAAATCGCCGCGGCGCAAACCCAAACGCCCGAAGATGTTACACATGGTGAGGAGAGTGAGCCCGCCATGGATGATTTGCCTGAAAAACAGCCGAAGCCGACACCGTCCTCGACCTTGGAAGCTATACTCGGTGCCGATTCGCCTGAGCTTCAAGTCGTAAAGGGCGGGTCAGACAAAGTCGAACTATCTCCCAAAGATCTGGAGTTTTTGGGCCTGGCGCAGCGGAAATTGAAAAAGCGTAAACTCGACCCGATCCCGAAGACCGCAGCTCCATTGGATGCCCGGCGTTTCGCCGCAAAAGTTTTGGGTGACGTGCCTCGTGCCGAAGTGGCAGAGGCCTTGATCGCCCAAACGCAAGGGGCGGATATGGAATTGGCCGTCAACGCACTCGACTCGTTGTCACGCATGGCGACGTCTCTTGATGAGTTTCCCGAAACGGTCGAAGACATTCTGGTTGGTTTTCTCAACGGCAAGGATGAAAACCGCCGGTTGCTTGCACTGCGCGCGCTGGCGGGGGCCGGCGGTAAAAAGGCTACGCATGCGCTCAATGTTGCGCTTGACGATGCTGAAAGCTTCCTGCGTTTGGAGGCTGTGCGTGCTCTGGCCAAATCGGGCCGCGTCGAACGCGAGCGCATGAGCGCCATGTTAAGTGATCCCGATTCGACCGTTCGCCTGGCGGCGGCGGAAGCCCTGGCGAGTGCGGCGGACGATGCGGCACTAGAAAGGCTGGCGGATTTTACATTCGCCTTCGAAGGATACCATCACCGCGAGACGGCCCGGCTGTTGAGCAATCTCAACCCCGATGCTACGGCGGAGCGGTATCTCCAGGTTTTGGGTGAAGACAACCGCAAGCGCGAATGGCAAGTGGCGATCGCGGCGCTTGGTGAATTGAACGACGCACACGTCGCCTCTGTGTGATAATCACAAGAATTACATGCTGACAATCGAAGGGAACGATCAATGAAAACAGTGTTTAAATTTGTCGCGGTAGGCGCATTGGCGATGGCCTTGGCGCCGTCGGCTGAAGCCGCCAAATACAAGGTAATGGACGTCAAGGGTGGTGGCTCCGTAAAGGGCAAAGTCAGCCTCGGTGGCGCCAAGGCTCAATCCAAGAGCTATACGATTTCGAAAAACCCGGAAGTCTGCGGCTCCGGCAATCGCGACGTGCCGTTCGTGCGCGCCAACGGCGACGCACTGCTTGATGCCGTTGTTTATTTGGACAAAGTGAAGGAAGGAAAAAGTTTCCCTTCTGGCACCAAGAAAATCACCATGGATCAAGCGAAGTGCGCCTTCGCACCCTATCTGTCTGTCATGCAGAACGGTGGTGAGCTTGAGGCTGTGAACTCCGACCCTGTGTTGCACAACATCCATACCTACGAGCTTATCGGTCGCGCCCGGCGCACCGTGATGAACGTCTCGCAGCCGGAAAAAGGCAATATCGTCAAAAAGAAAATTAAGCTGCGCAAAGGCACTGCCATGAAGGTCGAATGCGATGCTCATGATTTCATGCATGCTTTCGTCTTCGTTGCCAAGAACCCCTATTACGCGGTGGTCGGCAAAGACGGTGGCTTCGAGATCAAAGATGTTCCGCCGGGTAAATACACCATCAAGGTTTTCCACGGTGTGCTTGGTGAAAAGAAAGGGACAGTTGAAGTTAAGGGCGGCGGTGCTGCCACGGTCAACCTAGCTTACTGATCCGATATGAACGGCGAGAGCAAACCGGCGAATTCCAATGTAAGGCGACGGCTGAACCTGTTCGATGGGTTCATCCTCGCCGGTGCGGCGGTGAACGTGGTTGTTGTTGTTGCTCTCGTCGGCTATTGGCTTACGCACTGATGGACGGGGTTTTGGCCGGCCGGAACATGGCGACCCCGAATATCACGACCACGACATCAAGACTATCAAGAGACATCGGATAGGGGGATGGCTCAATGACCGCATCGGTTCCGGCAGTAGACATCGAAGACAACGAACGCACGGCGTCGTCGCCAGTTTCACTGAAACGCATTCTCGTAGCGCTCGACGCCTCTGATCACGCCAACAGGGCCTTGGAAGAGGCCACGCGATTGGCGAAATCCGCCGACGGTATGATCAGCGGCATTCACGCTTACGCGGCCATGTTGCACGACCGCCGCTTCAAGATGATGGAGGGCGGCTTGCCCGAGCGCTATCTCGAAGAGCAAGAGATGGCCTACCAGCGCGACGTCCATGACGACCTGATCACGCGCGGCCTGAATATCATTTCCGACAGCTATCACGATGCCGGCGCAGAGGTCTGTGCGCGCCATGATGTCGAATTCCGGCGTCTCAGTCCGGAAGGTAAAAACTACACGAAAATCGTAGAAGCCGCGCGAAGCGGCGATTACGACGTGTTGGCGTTGGGCTCGCTTGGCGTGGGTGCGGTGCCCGGTAGCCTTATCGGCACGGTTTGCGAACGCGTGGTGCGGCGTTCGCCTATCGATACCTTTGTGGCACGCGATCCATCACGCTCCATTGCGGACGGACCGATCGTTGTTGGCCTGGACGGCTCGGCGCATTCTTACGGTGCGCTGATGCTGGCGCTGGATATCGGCACGCGGCTGGGCTGCGAGGTGCATGCCGTCGCCGCCTACGATCCCTACTACCATTATGTCGCCTTCAACAAGATCGCCGGCGTATTGTCGGAAGAAGCCGGCAAGGTGTTTCGCTTCAAAGAGCAAGAACAACTGCATGAAGAACTAATCGACGATGGCATCGCCAAAATCTATCAGTCACACTTGGATGTGGCCGAGAGCGTCGCCCAGGACCTGGGCGCAAAAATCACCTGCAAGCTGCTCGATGGCAAACCCTTTAAAGCCGTCCAGCAATACCTCGAAGAGGTCGGCGCCAGCCTGTTGATCGTCGGCAAGACCGGTGTGCATACCGACGAAGAGATGGATATCGGCGGCAATGCCGAAAACCTGCTGCGCACGGCGCCCTGCCATATCTGGCTGACCCAGAGTGAATACACGCCGCCGCTTGACGTCGTCGCCGAAGAGACCGTGTCATGGAGTGTTGAGGCCGAGCAGAAAATCTCGCGTGCACCCAGTTTCGTTCGGGACATGGCGCGACGCATGGTCATTCGCCACGCCCACAAGATCGGCCATACTTATATTACGTCGGATATCGTCGATGCCGTAATGTCGAAGGCCATGCCGGGGTTTGGTGATGCCGGTCCCAACGACCGAGGCGACCTGGAATGGAGTGCGGCAGCGGAAAAGTTGATTGCCAGCGTGGCCGACGATGCCGTCGCCGACAATATTCGCCTGCGGGCCGTCAAACGCGCACGCCGAGACAACGCCGACACGGTTTCCGCCAAGCATGTGCGGCCATTTCTCGATTTGGCCGATGATGATGGTCCGTCGTGGTCCGCAGCCGCGTTGGCGCGGGTGCAGCGCGTGCCAGAAATGGTGCGTGAAACCGTCAAAGCCGATGTTGAAGACCTGGCGCGCGAACGCGAACTCGGCGACATCTCGTTGGAACTGGCGGAAGAAGCAATCAGTGAAATCCGCAAAACCATGTGTCCGGTGCCCGAAGGGTCCGAAGATGACAACGGCGCCGGTTAAGACCCGACCAAGCAGTGACGTGCCGCCGCCGTTTTTGGTGGCGCTGAACCTGACGCGCAAGTGCAACCTGCGATGCGAGCACTGTTATCTCGATGCCGGTACGCGATTGGACGGTGCTGATGGAGAACTGACCACTGACGAGGTCAAGCGCGCCCTCGACGGCATCGCCAGCCTCAGCGATGAGACCATGGTGGTGTTTACAGGCGGTGAGCCCGCACTCCGGCGCGACTTGGAAGAGATGATCGCGCACGCGACGAAACGTGGTCTGATGCCAGTGCTGGGCACCAACGGTACGTTGTTGGATGATGCACGCATCTTGGCGCTCAAGCAGGCGGGCCTGCAGGGCGCGGGCATCAGTGTCGATTCGCTTGATCCCGCCCATCACGACGCCTTTCGTGGCTCTGTCGGGTCTTGGGAAAAGGCCATGGGCGCGATTGATGCGTGCCGTCGTCACCGGTTGCGGTTTCAAATTCATTTCTCCGTCACCGAAGACAACGCGCACGAACTCGATGACATGATTGATTTCGCCAAAGCGGCGAAAGCCTTTGTGCTGAATGTGTTTTTTCTGGTCTGTACGGGACGTGGTGAAAAGTTCACCGGTGTCTCCGCTGAGACTTACGAACGCGTGCTGCGCCGCGTCACCGAAGCCGCCCACGATGAGCAAGGCCTGATCGTGCGCGCCAAATGCGCGCCGCATTTCAAACGCATGGCCCTGGAACTCGATCCGGCCTGGCCAGTGACGGCGGCACACGGGTACGAGGCGGGGGGCTGCCTTGCCGGCACGCGCTATTTCCGGGTTACGCCGGAGGCCAAAGTCACGGCCTGTCCGTATATGGAGGCGGAAGTCGGCGACTTGCGGAAAAGCGACGTTGTGAGTTTGTGGCACGATGCCGCCGGGTTTAAAGCGCTGCGCGAACCTAAATTAGAAGGCCGATGCGGCGCGTGTGAATACGCCAAGCTTTGCGGCGGCTGCCGGGCGCGGCCTTTGGCGCGAGACGACAACCTGATGGGCGAAGATTTCCTTTGTGCCTATGAGCCCAAGGGCGGGGCTGTCATTGAACCGATGCCCGATAGTGGCGCCGCCTTGCAGTGGACCGACGAGGCGCAAGCTTGGTTGCAGCGGATACCATCTTTCGTGCGGCGCTTTGTGCGCAAGCGAGCCGAAGATCGCGTGCGGGCTGATGGCGGCGTAGAAGTCACGGCGGAGATCATCGGCTCACTGGCGCGTGAACGCTTTAAAGGGCGTGGCAGCGGCATGCAAAAACGGATGCGTGAGATGATGGCGGATATGGACGGCGGCGAATGAGTGTTGATGTAGCCATCGTCGGCGGCGGTGTTTCTGGCCTTGCGGCCGCTTACCACCTGACACAATCCGGTCTTCGTGTCATCGTTATGGAACGTCAGGCACGGGCCGGCGGCAATGCGTTTAGCGAGCGGATTGACGGTTTTTTGATGGAGCATGGCCCGAGTACGGTTGCTGGCAATTCGGACGAAGCGATGGCCCTGTCAAAAGCCATGGGTTTGGACACCAACCTGTGTCATCTCGGTGACGGTATTGAACAGCGCTATCTGCTCAAAGACGGCATCCTACATGGGATTCCGTTGGGGCCGTTGGGTTTCGTGCGGTCTGGTTATCTGAGCATCGGGGGGCGCCTTCGCATGATGGCGGAGCCGTTGCTTCGGCGACGCCCCCAAATTGACGGCGACCCCGAAACAGTGACGGCATTTTGCACTCGGCGGTTCGGGCGTGAGTTCACTGAATTGGTTATGGACCCATTGGTTGGTGGAATTTACGCGGGCCGGCCAGATGACCTTTCCATCGACGCTGTTTTTTCGAAATTCGCGGAGTTTGAGCAGGTTCATGGGTCGGTAACTCAGGGAATGTTGGCAGCGCGCCGTGATGGAAAACGCATGCCAGGGCGTCGGCTGATGTCGTGGCGTGATGGAGTTGGAAGTCTGCCGACGGCGTTGTCCGAATTCCTCGGTGAGATCGTACGTACAGGGGCCACTGTCCGGCAGGTCAAGCGTGTCGGGACAGGTTTTTCTGTTGAAACACAAAGCCATGGCTCGCTTTCCGCTAAAAGTGTGATTTTGGCCGCGCAACCGCATGTCGCGGCATCACTACTGGAAAAAATTGATGTACGAGGGGCCGAAGCTGCGGGCGCAATTTCTGCGCCGCCATTGGCCGTCGTGTTTCTTGGCTACCACCGTTCGCAAGTTGACCATCCATTGGACAGCCTTGGCTTTCTGACCCCGACGTCGGAGGGTAGTGCTCTCAACGGTGTGCAGTTTTGCTCAACCATGTTTCCAAACCGCGCGCCCGATGACCATGTCGCCGTAGCAGCGTATGTCGGGGGCGCGCGCAACCCTGACCTGGGCAACCAGCCGGCAAACGCACTTATCGATATTGTACGAAATGAACTTTCCGGCCTTCTCGGCATTCACGACGAACCTGTGATCGCGCGCGTACGTCATTGGCCCAGAGGATTGCCGCAGTATTCTCTCGGCCATGCGGAACGAGCAGAGACTTTGGAACATATATCCAATCGAGTTCCAGGGATGTTCGTCACTGGAAATTATTTGGGCGGATTATCTATCTCAGACTGTCTCGAAAGTGCCGCCAGTGTTGCGGGGCAAGCGCGGACGTATGTGCAGGATCGAGAAAAAGTCCAACGCGAGAAGTTTGCGATTTAGGACTGCCTCAAAGCACTTGTTAGGACAGCGTCAAAGCATTTGAGTTTCTCTGCTGCTCGAGAACGCATGGCTTCGCCACCAGATCGGTATCCTGTCGCCGACGGAAGATTAGAGTGCGGAAAAGACCGATTTCCCTGAGTTAACGGCGCATGTAGGTTGAAGGTACTTTTCATTACACCTTAATCAATTTGGCGGGGAGCAATCGCATTGGATTTGGCAATTAGAGGCCGGCGCGCGCTGGTGAGCGGAGCATCGAAGGGTATTGGCAGGGCTTGTGCTGAACGCTTAGCGGCAGAAGGGTGCCATTTACATCTCGCAGCCCGCACCGAAACAGAACTCGAAATAGCGGCCAAAGAGATCCGCGCTCGTTATGGGGTTGAGGTCAGTATCCATCCTTGCGATTTATCCAATTCCGCCCAACTGAACGATTTGTTCGCCTCATGTGCGGATGTGGACATCGTGGTCAACAACGCTGGCGCTATTCCGGGAGGCTCGATCCTAGCCATTGACGAACCAACATGGCGCGCTGCCTGGGACCTGAAGGTTTTCGGCTACATCAATCTATGCCGTCTGGCATTTGATGCCATGAGTAAACGCCAAAGCGGCGTCATTATAAATGTCATCGGTGCGGCGGGCGACAAACCGACCTTTGATTATATCGCCGGTTCCGCCGGCAACGCTTCTCTTATGGCGCTGACCAAGGCGCTGGGCGCCACCAGCCGCAAACATGGGGTCCGTGTGGTTGCTATCAACCCCGGTCTGATCAAAACCGACCGCTTGATCACCTTGGCGCGTGCCAAAGCGGATGAATTTCTTGGCGACGCCGAGAGATGGGAAGAGACATTGGATCAGGAATTCCCCCCCGGCGAACCTGAACACATCGCCGATATGGTCGCATTCCTGGCGTCTGATCGATCCAGTTACACCACCGGGACCGTCCTCACGATTGACGGCGGATCTTCTGCACGATGATGATTTCGACAGTCTAGGCTTAATCTCTGAGGCTCTCTGCTGTTCTCACCATTGAAACGAAATTAGTGGATAGATGTCCGAAAACCGGCGTTTAAACCATCTATGGGAAGCGATATAACATCTAACCACGATGTGTCTGAATCTCTGTGACGAGATCGGCCCAAAAAAACCAATTGTTTTGATGACGAGTAGGGAAGGCAAAATGGGCAATACCATATCGAAAGTAGATCCTGACGGGCTGTTGGAGTTTTCTGTAGTTTTTACGGATCGTTCCTTAAATCACATGTCCCAATCCTTTCAGGCTGTGATGCGAGATATCTCCGATACGCTGAAGGACGTCTACAATGCACAGTCCGTCGCCATCGTCCCGGGCGGAGGAACCTACGCGATGGAGGCCGTCGCCCGTCAATTGGCAACGGACAAAAAATGCATGGTCATCCGCAATGGCTGGTTCAGTTTTCGCTGGAGTCAGATCATTGATGCCGGTCGAATCACCGATCATTGTCGCGTGCTTATGGCTCGGCAGGTCGGGGAGGGAGATCAAGCGCCTTTTGCGCCAGTACCCATTGACGAAGCTGTCGCTGCGATCCAAGCCGATAAACCTGATTTGCTGTTTGCGCCTCATGTCGAAACCGCTTCCGGCATCATTTTGCCCGACGACTATCTAAAGGCTTTGGCCGAAGCACAGCACGCCCATGGCGGCTTGTTCGTTCTCGATTGCATCGCTTCCGGCGCTATTTGGATCGACATGGAAGAGACGGGTGTCGACGTTTTGATCAGTGCGCCGCAGAAAGGCTGGTCGGCTTCGCCGGCGGCGGGGCTCGTGATGATGAATGAGAAGGCGCGGAAGGTTGTCGGCGAAACCGCGAGCACAAGCTTTGCCTGCGACCTCAAAAAATGGACGGAGATCATGGAAGCTTATGAAAATGGTGGTCACGCCTATCATGCCACCATGCCGACGGACGCCCTCGTCGCATTCCATGCCTCCATGCAGGAAACGAAAGCCATTGGGTTTGATGTGATTCACTCAAGGCAACAAGAATTGGGCGATAAGGTTCGTGCCGCTCTAGCAAAACGACAGATTAAGTCCGTTGCGGCCGAGGGTTTTGGCGCCCCTGGCGTTGTCGTCAGCTATACCCAAGACGGCGACATTCAGTCGGGAAAGAAGTTTGTTGGTGTGGGATTGCAAATCGCTGCCGGCGTACCTTTGCAATGTGATGAACCTGAAGGATTTCGGACCTTCCGCTTAGGCCTGTTCGGCCTCGACAAGTTGAACGATGTGGATGCAACTGTCGCTCGGTTGGAAAATGCATTGGACGAGGTCATTTGAATTTCGGGCAGTAAGCACCTAAGGCGATTTGACCGAAGTCGAATTATTGCCGTATTCGCTGATAGCAAATGCGCATCTCCGGCTTAAGGCATTTTGTCTTTGGCGCACTGTTGATCAGGCACGTTCATTTACCTGTGACAGCGCCCCTACGTTTCGTCTCGAGCCTGGTTTTTGAGAACGGACTGCAATCAAGTTCCGCCCTCAACTCGTTGACATGGTCCCGCCAGATCAGCAATCGAGCGTGTTGTCCATTTCCCATTGGCTGAGATGATTCTTGAAAGACACCCAATCTTGCATTTTCAGTTTTACGTAACTGTCGATGACGTCACCACCTAGCGCGTCACGCAGAACCTTGCTTTTTTCAACCAACCGAATGGCATCGAGCAGGTTCAGGGGAAGTTGTTTGGCGCCTTTCACCTTGTCGGCCTCTTCGTACATGTTGACATCTATGCGCTTGCCCGGGTCTCGGTCATTGGCAATGCCGTCCAAACCAGCAGCCAATGTTGCGGCTTGCGATAGATAGGGGTTGGTTGCGCCGTCCATGAGGCGTAGCTCGAACCGACCTTGGTCGGGGACGCGAATCATGTGAGTGCGGTTGTTGCCGGTCCAGGTTACCGTATTGGGCGCCCATGTTGCGCCGGAGTGGGTGCGTGGCGCGTTGATTCTTTTGTAGGAGTTTACGGTCGGGTTATAGAACGCGCACAGCGCTGTTGCGTTGTGCATGATGCCGCCGAGGAACTTATATGCCAATTCGCTCAGGCCGTTCTCGTCTTTAGTGTCGAGGAAAAGGTTTTTTCGGCCGGTTTTGTTCCAGACGGAAACGTGAGTGTGGCAGCCGTTCCCCGTCAAATGCATAAACGGTTTCGGCATGAAGGTCGCTCGAAAGCCATGCTTTTCGGCAACAGATTTGACCATAAATTTGAAGAACACATGCCGGTCAGCTGTCTTTAGCGCATCATCATAATCCCAGTTCATTTCGAACTGGCCGTTGGCATCTTCGTGATCGTTCTGATAGGGCCCCCAGCCCAACTGCAACATGTAGTCGCAAATCTCAGAGACAACATCATAGCGACGCATCAAAGCGCTTTGGTCGTAGCAGGGTTTGGCCTGGGTGTCGCGTGGGTCGGAAATCTCCGAGCCGTCCTCAGTGATCAGATGGTACTCACATTCGACGCCGGTTTTCATGTAAAGGCCTTGGGCCTCGGCTTTTGCAATTTGGCGTTTAAGAGCAACACGCGGAGAGGCTTCTACGGGTTTGCCGTCCATTCGCAAATCGCTAGCCAACCATGCGACATCCGGTTGCCAAGGCAGTTGAATGAGGCTTTCCGGGTCGGGAATGCCAAACATGTCCGAGTCGGCCGGGCTCATGTCCAGCCAAGCGGCAAATCCAGCAAACCCAGCACCATCTTTTTGCATGCCATTGATCGCCGAGGCCGGAACCAGTTTTGCGCGCAGATTCCCAAATAAATCGACAAAACTGACGAGGAAATATTTGATACCTTTTTCTTTAGCTATCGTTTGAAGTTGTTTCGCCATGATTGCCTCCCAATTGGCTGTATTCGCCTGTTAAATTCTTAGGTTCTGCAAATGTTGATGTTCATCCGGCACTGATATTTTTTCCGGCGAGTGGTACGCCGGTCGCTTCCGCGCTCGCGCAAGTGATCGAGCGCAGGTCTTCCGGCTCAAGGTTATGCACATCTGTCTTTCCTGTGCAGCGAGCCATAATTGATGCTTCGCCGCCCATGGCCCTTAACAGACATGCGGCGCCGTCAGCTTGGTCCTCGATTGTTGCGCTGTTGGAGAAAGTGAATTCTTGCATCTCAATCTCACCGCCCAAGGCGAAAGCCATGGCGGCGCCAACAACAATAGCGTTCGCGCCGAGAGCCAGCATCTTGGCTATATCCGTTCCGGTTCGGATACCGCCATGATAAATGATCTTCAGGTCTTCTTCTCGGTTCATCGCACGCATAATGGCGATGGTATCGCGCAACAGCGTTAGATCAGGGGGGCCACTTAGTTCCGGCCAGACACCATCGGTTGGGCCGCTCGCTTCCAGCAGTAGAAAATCGAGTCCGTTGTCGAGTGCACGAGTGATGTTTTGTTCGAGCTGATCTGTGCCGGTCGCTAATCCAATTGGCAACTGACGCTCATTTGCCGAGGGCAGTTGATCGAGAGTTCGTAACGCAACGGCGTTCGCATTGATGTCAATGCCGGTGGCTGCCGTGCAAACTTGAATCCAGGGGATAGACGCATCGATTGGCTTGGCGCCTAGATACGCCGAGCCTTCCATGGCCATGCCTTTTGCCAAGTTATGGCGGGTTTGTTCCGGGGCATTGTCAAAACCGGCAACCACAATTGGCAATGATAGTTCAACGTTGTCGAAAAGCTGAGTTTTGATGTTGCAGGCATCGCGGTAGGGGTCGATGACCAAGCGGGATAAATTGGCCGGCAAAAACACCAGATCATCCAGATTTGCGGGGCGTCCTTCTTCGAAAGGGTTAGGGCGCTGGGCAAGGCGCTTGTGCAAAAGCGCGGTTTGTAACGCTGTGTCGGTGACCTGCGCTCGCGCCATGACGAAAATATCTTCTCGGCTTGATACGGTGTAATCGTATGAGCCTGTTTCAACATCACAACGATAACAACGTGCGGCCTCATCTTTGGCTTCCGTTGGCGAATAAGTTGACTCGATCTCTGGAAATGCAGCGGGGTTTTCCCCCAGGCCATGGAAATCCGCTTCGCGGCGCGCCAAAACCTCCCAGTCAGAATCCTGCGCAATCGGCACGCGTCGTGTTCGGAACGGCGTGCGATAAGGAATTGGTGCAGAAACGCCATCAAGGAAGGCCTGAACATAATAGGCGGCCCGGTGGCCATGCTGCATGGCCATGACTAACGTTGATCCACCAAAGGCGCCATCACCGGCGGCAAAGACTTGGGGGTCGTCAGTGCGCATGCTCTCCCAAGATGTTTTGATTCGGTCTCCGTCCATGAGGTTCAGTTTGTCGAGTTCGTCACAAGCCGCTTGCTGTCCGATGGCCATGATCACCATGCCGCAATCAATATCGTGTTCGCTTCCATCAATAATGACGGGTCGGCGGCGGCCATCCAATTCCGGTTCACCAAGTTTGGTTTGGATACATTGAAGCTTGAGGCTTTCGCCGTCAGCGCCGCCATCCGAGGCAATAGCCACCGGCTGTGTATGGTAGATGAAATCGATATCTTCTTTTAGAGCTCCGTCGAGTTCGTCTTTTCGTGCCGGAATCTCATCCGGGCCACGACGATACACAACGACGACTTCCTTGCAGCCAGGCAGCCGCTTTGCAACGCGGCACGCGTCCATGGCAACGTCGCCACCACCTATCACAACAATCTTTTCCGGAACCTTCGGTCGATTACCTTTGTTGATCTCACGTAAGAATCCGACACCATCCACCACGTTCGCAAGCGATGCGCCGGGTATCTCCATCGTTTTCCCCCACCATGCGCCAACCGTCAGCAAGACAGCGTCATGATGGTTTTTGAGATCATCCAGGGAAACATTGTCGCCGAGCGCGGAATTTAAATGAACCCTGATGCCTGGATAGCGTGAAAGAAGTCGGTCGACATCTTCTTGGATAATTCGGTCGGGCAGGCGGAACGCTGGAATCCCCCATGCGGCCATCCCCCCCAAGCGGTCGCTCATCTCATGGATATGGACTTCGAATCCACCAGCCGCCAAATCTTGGGCGGCAGTCAATCCGGCCGGTCCGCCCCCGACAATGGCCACGCTTTCCTTGCGAGTTGGTTCGACCGCCGGCAATTGGAAATTGGCGCCAAGATGATCCATTACGAAACGCTTCAGATTGCGGATTGCGATTGGGCCGTCGGAATCCGTGCGCCGGCACGCGGGCTCGCAAGGCGCATCACACACCCGTCCGCATATGGAACTCAAAGGGTTGGTCGCGGTGATGGCCTCAAAGGCCTTTTCAATCTTACCTTGCCAAATATAAGCCAGGTAAGAAGGGGCATCCGTGCCAATAGGGCAGGCGACTTGGCAGGGTGCGGGGACAAAGTGGACATCGCCTACGTCGTCCGGCTGGTCCCGTGGTGCGGGAGATGTTGCTACACGATCCAGATTGTAAACGGCGTCTTCCATCACGAAGCCCTTTTCACCGAAGAAGCTGCATTTCGGACAGCCGGCTCGTACGGCAACCTAGTGATTTCCGCCGCCTCTGGCGTTAGGGCAACGAGATCATTCCTGTTTAGCTCATGGATCGATTGATAGCCGTGCGCCTCGGCTATGGCTGCCAATTGCCACCGGACGGATTCGAGATATTGGTGAATGTTCTGTGCTTCCTGTGGAATATTGTAGCGTTTTTCATGCTCGGGGTCCTGGGTGGCGATGCCGACGACGCATTGCCCGACGTGGCATTGCAGGCAGGCAATGCAGCCGCCGGCGATCAGCGCAGACGTGCCGACTGCGACAGCGTGTGCGCCAAGCGCGATTGCCTTGGCAGCATCGACGCCGTCTTTGATGCCGCCCATCAACACGATTGGTAAATCTTCCCGGCCACCAACATCATCCAGTGCGTCCAAGGCTTCTTGAATGGCTGAAAGGGTCGGGATGCCGACGTATTCCAACACTTCGTTACCGGCGGCACCTGTTGAGCCTTGCAGTCCATCGAGTTCGATGAAATCGAAGCCGTCTTTCCAGGCGATCTTAATGTCATCTTTGACGCGCCCAGCGCCTAGTTTTACTGATACGGGTATGCGATATCCCGTTGCTTCGCGAAATTCCTCAATCTTGATCACCAAATCATCGGCGCCCAGGACGTCAGGATGTCGAGACGGTGAGCGCAAATCGATGCCAGCTGGAATGCCGCGGATTTTGGCGATCTCCGGTGTGACCTTTTTCGCCATCAATTGGCCACCTAGGCCGGGTTTGGCGCCTTGCGATATGTAGATTTCCAATCCTTCGGCGCGCTGCATATCGTGAATAGACCAGCCCAGGCGGCCTGATAGGCATTGGTAGATCAGTTGATCGGCAGCTTCGCGCTGTTCATCGGACATGCCGCCTTCGCCGGTATTTTCGGATATTCCTGATAACCCCGACGCGATTGCCAAAGCTACCTTAGTGGATTTCGACAAAGCCCCGTAGCTCATCGGTGCGATCATCACGGGCATGCTGAGGCTGAGCGGTTTTCCGCCGTTTCGCCCCCCCAACTCGGTGGCCATATCCACTCGGCTGATTGCATCACTTGAGAGAGCGCTTTTTGTCAGGTCTTTGCGAAATGCAATATCCGTCAAATGTGGCAACGGACGCGTCGTGCCGTAACCCCTGATTCGATAACGGCCAATTTGGGATTTGGCGTAGATATCTTCTTGAACTTTTGCATTCCAATAATCGCCACCTTCCGACGCGACGAAGTAGGGCATGGCTCGGACCCGAGGTTCCTCGCGTGGGTAGCGCAACTTCTCACCCGCATTCTCGATTTTCTGAAAAGTGCCGGTAAATGGAATTTGATGATGATCCAATAACGCTAAAATCTCGTCGCGTTCGGCTTCAGGCAAATCGACCACGTGGGCATCGGTGCCGAGAGAACTGACGTTGCCGGCCACGTAAATGGTTCCACCGGTCATGTCTTGGCCAACTTTCTCGCCGGACTCGCCCAAGATGATGATCCGGCCGCCATACATCATATAGCCGGCCATGAAATTCGCATTGCCGCGGCAAAGCAAATTGCCGGATTTCATCACCTGGCCGGCACGCGAGCCAACATTGCCATGGACAACCACATCTGCACCCCGAATAGCAACCGCCGCGATGGCTCCGGCATTGCCATGAACGACGACTGTGCCGCCCAACATATTGTCGGCCAGTCCCCAGCCGACATTGTTCTCGATTTCGAATGTCGCATTATCGGTAAGACCGGCGCAGAAATATCCTGCCGACCCCCTGACGAGCACGCGAATAGGGTCAACCAATCCCACACCAATGTGATGTTTCGCATCCGGATTGAGGATTTCGACATTCTCGCGGTTGGTACCGAAATCGCGGATCAGCTCATTCGCTTCGCGGACGGCAATCTTGGCTAAATCGATCGTTGCCATGTGTCATATGTCCCGGGTGGTGGTTCTGTGGTGTTGAGGGCTTGTCCCGGAAACAACCGGTTTAAAGAGACTTCTTCAGAGGCGATGGCGATCAAGTCGTCGTTCTCAAATTTCACCATCGGCTTCGCAGCCAGATTATCCTTGGCAAATCCAATCTCGTCTTTGGTCGATACCAAAAATGAAAATGTGCCGTCGAGATCACTAATCGATGTCCGCAGGGCGTCGTTTAGGGGAACCGATTGCGACAACTTGTCAGCCAGATAGACGGCAATCAGTTCGCTATCGTTTTCCGTATTAAACTCAAAGCCACGCTTTTCTAGACGCCGGCGCATTTTCCAATAATTGGTGATCTGCCCGTTGTGAACGATGGCGATATCGGCAAACCCGGTGGCCCAAAACGGATGAGATGCTTCGGGGGCGACGTCCGATTCTGTGGCCAAGCGAACATGGCCAATGCCGTGGCTGCCGCTAAAGTGATCGACATCATACACGTCGTCGACAACATGCGCGCTGCCAATGTCTTTGATGATATCCAGGCTCTCGCCGATGGATACAACTTTTGCCAGGTGCTCCATGGCATAAGAGAGCGCCTGCAAATCGCCGGTAAAGTCGATCAAGACTGCGTAAGTTGAACCGATTTCGGTTTCAGAGATCAGACGCGCTTGGTGATTACCCAATTCTTCCTTGATGCGGGCAATGGTTTCCGAGGCGTCATCATCACCGACAAAAAATCGTAATCGAAGTCGTCCCGGTTCAGCACCATGATACAAGGCGAAACCTGTTGAATCTGGGCCTCGGTGTTGGCACCCATCGAGCATGGCGATCAGCGATCTGCCGACCTGCTCCTCGGCTTTTCGTTTGTACATAATTCCGGCGATACCACACATAGCAACTCCAAATCATGATGCAGAAACCTGCCTGCAATTCCTGGAAGCCAGCATAGCTGGCTTGAGATAGGAAATCAATTTCAAGAATATATTTTTCCTGTGGGGAAAATTATCTATTGCGCTCCGGGATAGCAAATAATGCTGAGGAACTTGATCGGGGGTGACACCAGTCCTTCCGGCCCGTGCATCACATCGGCATCGAAGAACAGAGAGTCGCCAGGCGCAAGACGGTAGACCTTATCGCCGTGCCGATAGTCGACCTCTCCTTCCAGCACGTGGATAAACTCAATCCCCTCATGTTGGAAAACTGGAAATACATCTGAATCGTCTGTCAGCGTTATCAGGTATGGCTCCGCCATAACCGGTCCGCCGACTGTATGGCCAAGCAGCCGATACTGGTGACCTGCGCGGGTGCCGCGTCGCTCAATCTGAATCCCCTGACCCGCCGGGACATAACTTGCATCACGGTTTTCTTCGAACTGGCGAAACAGCGATGTGACCGGTACATTTAGGGCCTCGGCAACTTTTTTGATGGTCGCAAGCGACGGAGAGGTTTGCCCGGTTTCAATTTTAGACAACATGCCCGCCGACAAGTCAGCCAATTTGGCCAACTCGACAACGGTCATATCGAGATTCGCGCGGAACCTTTTGACCTCACGGCCGATGGCAACTTCAAGGCTATTGTCTTTATCCGATTCCGCCTTGTGCGGATCTTGAAATTGATCGGATTGAGATTTCTTCGCCATCAGTTGTTCCTAGCGCCCAGTTTTCTCATCGATGCGCATAGCTGCCAAGATTTCAGCGCGATCTCCCTTGGGAGGATAAATCAATTCTGTGTTGATGAGCCGTTTGCGGTTTTTGGCATCTTCCCCGGAGCTCTCAACCTGTCGGTCCCATCCGGTGGTGAAGACGGCACCCGATTGGCCCAAATCCAGGCAAGTCACGTAACTGGGTTGGCGGTATGGTTTCAGCTCAAGCTCCATCAATGCGTGCGAAGCATTAAAGCCTGCATATTTGCCCATGGTTCGACCGTGCTGACATGACATCATTGCGAACTGATGATCATCAACCAATGCTCGCGCTACGTCGCCGGCTGCAAACACATTGTCGACCGATTGGACCCGAAGCATATCATCCACAATAAGGCGGCCCAAATTATCACGCTCCCCGGTAATCTGTTCGGTCAGCGGGCTGGCGCGCATCCCAGTTGTGAGCACGGTTGTTGCAGTTTCGATGGTTGATCCGTCACTGAGAGAGATGGAGCGGGGGTCGATTTTGGTTGCACTAACATTGGTTCTGACATCAATACGGGCCGCATTGATCGCTTCCGCAATGATAGATTGAGGCTCAGTGCCGAAGGATTTTCCAATTTGATTCGAACGTTCAATTAAAATGACATTTATGCGGTCAGCAGTGCCGCTATCCGCATGGATGGCGATGCGGGTGCGAAGTTCCGTTGCCAGTTCGATACCAGTTAGCCCAGCGCCGACAACGACAAACGTATCATGTCCCGGTTGCTCCGGTGATTTGACGATGTCGCGGAGATGGTTGTCGAATGCCATCGCGGCATCAAAGGTGTCGATGTTAAACGAGTGCTCTGCATTACCGGGAATATCTGGCGGACGGAGCCCGCTGCCTGTGGCCAAAATCAATTGGTCATAGGTACACTCAATGGTTTCGCCATTGGCTTGCTCGATACCTACCAGATGATTTTGTGCGTCGATGGTGCGGACGAAACCTTGGATGAAATCAATACCGGTCGGCTCCAATATCGGGAGCAATGGTTCGCGCAATGTCTCTGGCGATGGTTCGTATAGGCGTGGGCGAATGGTGATGTAAGGGCTTTCAGATACCAGCGTCACAGTGATATCGCCGCCATGGCGTTCAATCTCGCTCACCGCATTGAGCGCCGCCGACAAACCGGCAAATCCGCCGCCGATAACCAGAATACTTTTCACCGTGAAAGACTCCCGTAATCTGTGCGGCGCTGGCGCGGTTGCCGAGCGATTGAATGGATCAAGTCATGCATTTCATCGACCCGGAATTCCTGACCGTGTGCGGAACCAGCGGCGCGTGAGATGCTCTCGCTCATCAGTACGCCGCCAAGATCATTGCAACCTGCCTTCAGGCAGGCTTTCGCACCCTCCAACCCCATTTTTACCCACGACGTCTGAATGTTGGAGATGTGCGGATGCAGTGTCAGCCGAGCCACCGCGTGCATCAAGATGGCTTCGCGGTATGTCGGGCCGCGGCGAGCACGGTTTTTCAAGGCGATGGGCGCTTCCATGTGAACAAACGGCAGCGGTACGAATTCAGTGAAGCCGCCGGTTCGGATTTGCAGGTTACGGATGTGCAGCAAATGTCGCGCCACGTGGATCGGTTTTTCGACGTGACCAAACATAATGGTCGCCGTGGTCGGGATACCGAGACCATGCGCGGTCTCAAGGATCTCAAGCCAAAGTTTGGTGTTTAGCTTGTCAGGGCAAATGACATCGCGGATCTCGTCATCTAGAATCTCCGCCGCTGTTCCGGGCAGGCTCGATAGGCCTGCGGCTTTCATTCGACTCAGGAAATCCGCGATGGAAATTTCCAAGGTTTGGGCGCCATGCCAGATTTCCAAAGGTGAGAAACCGTGAATGTGGAGTTCCGGGAAGGCATCGTGAACCGCTCTCGTGTGGCCGAGATAGGTGTCGCCCGTATAGCTCGGGTGGATGCCGCCTTGCATGCAGACTTCCGTGGCGCCTCGTGCAATGGCATCGGCGGCCATGCTGACAACTTCATCACTTTCCCGGACGTAAGGTTTGTCACGGAGGTCGTTTTTTGTGCTGCTCTTGGAAAATGCGCAAAACGCACATCGGAACGAACAGATGTTTGTATAGTTGATGTTGCGATTGATGACGTAGGTGATGTCGTCGCCACAAACGCGGCGGCGCAGATCATCCGCCGCTTCACAAACCCGCTCAACATCAGTGCCGCGTGCGTTAAGAAGTGAAACCGTATCTTTGAGGCTAAGCGGTTCTTCGGTCGCGGCGCGCTTAAGCGCTAAGTCGATGGAGTTTTCACTCTTGGGTCTGGTATTTTCAGCGGTTTCAACGGGGGCTCGGACAGGGACATCGCCACCCATGCCGGCAAACCAATTCTCTTCCCGAGCCAGGCCTGTCGCGTCGCTGTGTCGGAGTACCGCGCCCACGACGCCTTCATCCAGCCAAGCTTCCGCATTCGCAACATATTTCGGATACACCGCAAGTCTTTCACACAGTAACTTGCCGCTCCGTGCTGTTTGGTGTGCCAATTCGGCAATCTGAGGCCAAGGTGCTTCCGGGTTGACGAAATCCGGCGTCAGCGGCGACACGCCGCCCCAATCATTGATGCCGGCGGCGATCACTTTTGAACGATCTTCCGCCAGCAAGTTTGGCGGCGCCTGAATATTCATGTCCGGCCCGAAGAGCAGACGCGCCATGGCAATGGTCCACAGCAAATCTTCGAAGGCCGGCTCGCGATGATCCGCCATCTGTGTTGCGGGCTTGGGCTTGAAGTTCTGGATGATGATTTCCTGAAGATGCCCATAGCGATCATGCAGATCACGTAACGCCAGCAACGCATCAATTCGTTCATGGCGCGTTTCGCCGATGCCGATCAAGATGCCGCTTGTCGTCGGCACTTTATTCACGCCCGCAAGCCGCAGTGTTTCCAGGCGCCGGGCCGGGATTTTGTCGGGGGAGCCGAAATGCGGCCCGCCGCGTTCGCACAAACGCTCGGCGGTGCTTTCCAGCATCAGGCCCTGCGAAGCGGAAACCTGACGCAATAGCTTGATTTCTGCCTCATCGATGACACCTGGATTGACATGCGCGAGCAAGCCGGTCTCTTGGTGTACGAGGCCAGCAATTTCAGCGAGATACGAAATCGTCGTCTCGTGGCCGAGGTCCGCCAAAGTCTCACGTGCCGCAGTGTAGCGTTGTTCCGGCTTATCCCCCAACGTGAACAATACTTCGGTGCATCCCATTGCCGCTGCGTTCCGGGCCACTTCAAGTACTTCAGAACGGCTCATATAGGGGCTTTTGATCGTGCTGGGTTGGTGTGCAAATGTACAGTAGTGGCATACATCGCGGCACAAGTGGGTGAGCGGGACAAAGACATTTCGGGAATAGGTGATGATATTCCCGTGGCCGGAATCGCGGACCGCAGTAGCTTCATGTATGAGGTCGTCCAGCAGGGCAGGATCGGAGGCTAAATCATAGGCCGATGATGGGGAAAGCCGACGATCAGGTTTCTCAATCGGTGCAATGCGCCCGAGCTCATTCATGCGGAGATCTCCGTCAAGACGTCTGCATCTGCTGCTAATTCTTTTGCCGCCAACGTGTTGGACGGTGTCGCGAGGAATGCCGAGAGATCTTCTGCTGTGTCGATATCTAAGCCGAAACTTGCCATCCGGACGATGTTCACCTCAGCGCCACGCATCTTTGCCAGCTTGCGATGCAAAGGGAAGCTCTTTCCGTCAAAACACAACGCGATAACATTCGTCGGCGAGCATATTGCCGCATTTGTGCCGATGCCATCACGCGCCGGAATTAGCGTTACGGCGGGTGCCGGGCCGTGGTTGGTGAGGACGCTTTGGAGCTCATCTGCGGTAACCAGAGGCGTATCCGCCATGACCGCGAACATCCCGGTGCAACTTTCAATTTTGGCCAGCCATTGAGCTCCCAAGGAAACAGCGGCGCTTGGGCCGGACTCGTTTGGGTCATTTAGAACATCCGCACCATATGAGCGCGCGATATCGATGGCATCGGGGTCATTGGTAACCACCACGATTCCGCCAAGTGACGGCGCGTCCCTAAGCGCCTTGAGGGTATCGCAGAGCATGGCCCGGCAGAACTGCCGGCGACGGGTGGGGGGCAGGCTTCCAGCAAGGCGCGTTTTGGCGCGCTCGAAATTCTTGACCGGAACAACAGCCCAAATACCTGTCGTGCTCATTCGGGTTTGTCCTCCTAACGGAACAGATCTTCTTCGGCCGGCCGGACAAGGTCCTGTGCACAGCTTTCGTTCGACTGTAACTGCAAGCCCCTAATGACCACAACCGGTCTTCCTTCATTGGCCTGCCCCATCAATAGCGAAGCGGCGGCTGCCAGCTCATCACCGACCCCGATAGACGTCGCCTGCAATGCCCGGCCATCCAGATCCGGTGTGCCCCGCATGTCGATAACACTCTGCACACCAGCCAGCCCGATCGCAAAGCCTGCCGTTCCCAATCGCCACGGTCGGCCCCAGGAGTCACTGATGATGATGCCGACATCCACATCAGTCTGGTCTTTGATTGCATCTGCCATCTGCCGCGCTGAACGGTCCGGATTCTCCGGTAAAAGAATGACCTGGTCCTCGTCACCGGCGTTGGATGCATCGATGCCGGCGTTGGCCATAATGTAGCCGAGCCGATGTTGCACGATCATCAGGCCAGGGGCGGCGCGCAGGACCTTTGCTGATTCGCGTAGCACCAGTTCCACCACACGCGCGTCCTTGCCGGTTTCCAGCGCCAGGTCTTCGGCCTGTTGGGACGGTGAGACAGATCCGAGGTGAACGATACGGCCTTCGGATTTGGAAATCACTTTTTGTGCGATGACGATGATGTCATGGGTTGCTGGGCCGTACTCGATGATCATACGACAAAGATCATCACCTGGCTGAATGGCAGGGATGTTAGGGAGCGCAAATATCTGCATTTGGTCTGAAATCGCGCCGTCCCCTTTATTTCCGGTCATGGCGGGCCAATTCGCCGGCAAACTCAAGCGCCGCGACGGCAAGGGCATCTCTATCTTCAAGAGTTTTCATGATCGTCGATGTCACGCATGTTGGAATATCCCAGCCTTTCGCTTCTTCCGCATCCGCGTGGTCGACAATAAAGCCGGTGAGGAAATCGCGGTAATGATCTAGGACACTGGTGCAATTTGCCGGCTGGCCAAGCTCGTAGAACATTTTGGCCAATGGGCCTTTGATGGCGGCGCCGCCGACGATTGGGCTGACGCCGACAATCGGAGCGGGGCAAGCACAAAGCGCGTCCCGAATGCCGGGCACGGCAAGAATTGGGTTGATGCTGACGAACGGGTTGGATGGACAAAGAACCACCGCCCTCAAGGCTGGATCGCGCAGCGCTGCAATGATGCCGGGGTTAGCAACAGCGGATGTGGCGCCGGCATAAGTAAAGTCTCGGACTTCAGGTTTGCAGCGTTCCTCGACGAAATAGTTTTGGAAGATCAATTGCCGCCCGTCAGCGGCATGGATCATTGTGCGAACGGGATCGTCACTGGCCGGTAACGCATGGGCTGCGATGCCATGGGCTTGAAAGAATTGATCGGTGATGGCGCTGAGGCTTTCGCCGGCCTGAAG
>JABIPG010000263.1 GCA_018698795.1 Rhodospirillaceae bacterium | reverse complement strand
GTCACTAAAAACGATGACCGCGTGCTGCATCCACAGTGCACGGATTTCAGCGACCACATCGTCGCCGAGCGGCCCTGTCAGGTCCATGCCGTCGATGCGGGTGCCAAGCGTTCGCTGGTCAGGTTCGGAGGAGATATCCAAAGGCGTCATTGTTCGAGATTCTTGTTCCGAGGTTGTCTTCATTTCCTTGCCAATCATAACCTCTCTTCGAAAACCCGCAAACGATCAGATGTCGAAGGCCTGCAAGGTCGCTTGTGGGGCATCATGAGCGAGCTGTGGTTCGGTGTTGAAGATCGAGCGGTCAAAAATTTTGGAAATCTGGAAGCTGTTGAAATCATGGCAGCTATGCCTCCAGCACCAGACGTAAACCTCTCGTCTGGCTTTCTTCAGCTTTTAGCCATAACCGGCCAATCCCGATTACTGCAGTTCAGATCTTTGCTGTTCGATAGCCGCATTACTATCATGGTTTCATTGGTCAGTGGCAGGAACGGCAGATGGCATTGTGGGAGGAAGCACTGGGGTGGACCTATCACGTCTACGACCAGGATACGCCAGCTGCAGAGTTTGATGTCTTCCTGTCGCTCGTCGAGTTGTGGCAATCGAAATCTCGAGATGGTTCGCTTCCGGCATGGAAGGATTTCTCTTTCGATGAATTTGACGGTTGGTACGGATGGCTCCGTGTCGGTGATTTCTTACCAGGCCGAACGGACGATTTTGTGTACCGCCTGTGGGGCGGAAAATCGGTTGATCTTTACGGTGTTGAACTCACCGGCAAACGCAAGAGTGAGTTGGACTTCGGGTTCGACGAAGATGACAACATTCTCTTAACGATGCTGGCGACCGAGAAGAAAATTACCGTCGCCAGTGGCCCGGTCTTTTGGCAAGACCGGGAACACCTCAATGTACGGATAATCAAAATGCCTCTCTCTGACGATGGTATTGTCGTCGATAAATTCTTAGGGGCATTGTATCGTGAGAACTAGGAAAATGGCAGCTTAGTGTCATTTACCGACCTTCATCAAACTGCGCGTGGGTAGCCGGTTGACGCCGAAAAGCGGGCGGCGTGTGTGGTGGGATCAACGGGTTGTCCGTGACTTCGTCAAAACTCAGGCCGCCGGTCGGCCCAGGAGCCGACGTCCTGCTATGGGGCCCAAATTCTCTCTCTAATGATTCACCGCAAACCTTGCCCCGCTCTTCGCATACAGTCATAAATATTTTGAGGCTTTGAGGGACGCAAGTTGGACTCCTTTCTCATTTCCATCGACTATCGTGACCCGGCATGGATTGCCGTGGCATTCTTGTTCGGCTTGCTGGTCCGCCGAACCAACCTGCCGCCAATGGTGGGTTTTCTGATAGCCGGGTTCGTCTTGCATTTGCTGGGCGCTGAAAATGATGAGTTTCTTTTGGCCATCGCCGATATGGGCGTGACGTTGCTGCTATTCAGCATTGGGTTGAAGTTACGGGTCAACACCTTGGCACGGCCCGAGATTTGGGCAAGCACGAGCTTGCATATGCTCGCAACAATCGCCGTCACTTTCGCAGTCTTGGTTTCGCTGGGCTGGGCCGGGGTATTGTTGTTCGGCGGTCTGGACTATAAGAGCGCACTCATTGTTGCGTTTGCACTTTCGTTCTCCAGCACGGTCTTTGCCGTCAAAATTCTGGAAGACCGTGGATCTCTTATGTCCCGCTATGGACAGGCCGCCATCGGCGTTTTGGTTCTGCAAGATGTTGCGGCCGTTGTGTTTCTGGCGGTTTCGGCCGGGAAGTTGCCATCTCTTTGGGCGATTGCGCTTGTCGGGCTCATTCCCGCTCGGCATGTGCTTCGGTATCTGATGCAGCACAGTGGTCACAAAGAACTGCTAGCTGTGTTTGGGTTTACCATGGCGCTGGGCGGGGCGGCTTTGTTCGAATTGGTGGGCATGAAGGGTGACTTGGGCGCGTTGATTGTCGGAGCTTTGTTGGCAAACCATGAAAAGGCCAAACATCTGGCCAGCATCTTAATGAGTTTCAAGGATGTGTTTTTGGTCGGCTTTTTCCTGACCATTGGGCTCACCGGATTGCCGACGTGGGAGGCTGCGGCAGCGGCATTTGTATTGTTGATACTGTTGCCCTTCAAAACGGCGTTGTTCGTTTATCTATTTACGCGTTTCAGATTACGGATAAGGGCCGCGGCTTTGGGAGGGTTGGTGCTCGGCAATTTTTCGGAATTCGGATTGATTGTTGGCGCCATTGCCATAAGCACCGGCTGGCTTCCGACGGACTGGCTAACCGTGATTGCCATGACTTTGACAATGTCATTAGTTCTGTCGTCCCCGCTCAACGTTTTTGTCGATTGGATCATTCCTCACTTCACTAAGAGTCTCAAAGATTTGGAGCGTCATGAACGGTTGCCCGGCGATGAGGATATCGACCTCGGTGCACACCGTATTTTGATCTTTGGAATGGGACGGGTCGGACGGGCTGCCTATGATGAAATGGGGCCTCACGCCGAGGAAAAAATCATTGGTATCGATCTGGACGAAGCGCAAGTAGCGCGCAATTGCAGTGATCGCCGAAACGTTGTCCTTGGTGATGCCACAAGTCCGGAGTTTTGGTCACGCCTCACGACACAGCGCCAGGACATCGAGATGGTTCTCTTGGCCATGCCGCTTCACCACGCCAATCTAGACGCCGCAAAGCGCATGCGTGAACGCGGCTATCATGGCCCGATCGTCGCCACCGCACTTTTCCCTGGTCAGGAAAAGGAACTCCGTGAAAACGGAATTGACGAAGTATTCAACATTTATGCTGAGGCAGGAATTGGCGCTGCATCCCATATGCAAGGTCTTATGGACTCCAAGCAGCATCAGACGAGTTAGCTAAATGGCTGCATTGGGTCATTCTTCAACCTTCATCGAACTGCGCGTAGATGGCCGGTTGACGCCGAAAAGCTGACGGCGTGTGGTGGTATCACCGGCTCGTTCATGACTTTCTCAAAACTCAGGCCGTCGGTCGGCCCAGGGACGGGCGCGCTCGAAACACGCCGCCGCGTGCAATACCTTGTCGTCCGCCAACCATGGCCCGGTGATCTGTAGCGCGACCGGCAGGCCGTCTGCGGTCCAGCCGCTGGGCAGCGTGATCGCCGGGTGGCCGGTCATGTTGAAGGGATGCGTGTACGGATACCACGCGGCGCGGGGCTCATCGACCAATTGGCCCTCTATCTCAATGGGTTCACGCGGATCGGCGTCGATGGGGAGTGCCGGGCGTGTCAGCGTCGGCGTCACCACCAGATCGACCTCATCGAACCAGCTTTGCACCTGTCGGAAAACGACGGTGCGGGTTTGCATGGCTTTTTGAATGTCGATGGCAGTGAAATCGCCACCCATCTTCGTCCAGTAGCGCAGAGTCTCGGTCATTTTGTCGCCCAATTCCTCCATCATTTCGGTGAAGCGAATGGCGAACGACGAGAAGATGATCGGCTTCCAGATCGGCAACGTCGGCGTGAACGGCCCTTCGTAAGGGATCAGTTCGGCGCCGGCATCCTTAAATGCGTTTAGTGCGTCTTCGAAAATCGTACGCGTCTCGGTATCGATGACCTCGTTGCCCAAGAACATGCGCCAGCCGATTTTCACACCTTTCAGGTCCCCCTCGCCTCGCGCGGCTTTCGCCACATCGCCTGCCGGCGCGCGGCCCAGGCTGTGGATGTCGCTTGGGTGCGGGCCGATCATGGTGCTTAACATCAATCCCGCGTCCGCCACGGTGCGGGTCATGGGGTTGATGAACGAAAACAGGCCAAAGGTCTCGGCGTTCATGTCGTGCGGCACCAGACCGAGTGTCTGTTTCATGCCGACAATGCCGCACGCGGCTGCCGGAATACGTGTCGAGCCGCCGGCGTCCGTGCCCACATGCAAGGGCGCCAACCCCGATGCACCCGCAGCCCCTGCCCCGCCCGATGAGCCGCCGGCGGTACGCTCCAGATTCCACGGGTTGTGGGTTTTGCCGAACAGCGGCGCTTCAGTCATCGGTTTGTGGCCGAACTCAGGCGTTGTTGTTTTGCCGACCAAAATCGCACCGGCGGCACGCAGCCTGGCTATGGCGACGCAATCAGCATCGGGCACATTGTCGGCGTAAGCATGCGATGCGAAGGTGGTTTTGACGCCCTTGGTGTTGAGCAAGTCTTTCACGCCCAGCGGTACGCCATGCAGCGGGCCCAGATCATCACTGCGGGCAATCGCCGCATCGGCGGCTTGGGCAGCATCGCGTGCTTCATCGGCGCAGACTGTGATGAAGCTGTTGATATGGGGCTCCACGGCCTCAATACGCGCGAGAACGGCGTTCGTTGCCTCCAGCGCGCTCAATTGCTTGTCGCGGATCAGTGCCGCTAGTTCCGTTGCCGGGGTAAAACAGATATCGTCGCGGTCCATGGGTATCCCCTGTTTGTCTTGACCAAAGTGAGCCAATTCATAGTATCCAGAACATCATGCAAACCAACCCCCAATTG
Source organism: Rhodospirillaceae bacterium (assembly GCA_018698795.1). Lineage (GTDB taxonomy): Bacteria > Pseudomonadota > Alphaproteobacteria > Rhodospirillales > Casp-alpha2 > TMED8. The sequence continues at coordinate 16,548 of JABIPG010000263.1, read as the reverse complement.
GCCGTCGCGGACTCAGTTGTTCGCCACGACTGGCAGACAGCAGAAGCGGAAGCGCTGTTCGAACTGCCGTTCATGGATTTGATCCACCGCGCGCAAACCCTGCACCGCGAACACTTCGCGGCCAACGAAGTACAGATGTCGAACCTGTTGTCGGTGAAAACCGGCGGCTGCCCGGAAGATTGTGGCTACTGCCCGCAGTCGTCGCACCACCACGCCAACGTGGCTGCGGAAAAACTGATGCCCGTCGATGCCGTATTGGCTGAGGCCCGCCAAGCGAAAGACGGTGGTGCTACGCGGTTTTGCATGGGGGCTGCATGGCGCAACCCGAAAGACCGCGACGTTGATGCCATTTGCGAGATGGTCACCGGCGTCAAGGAATTAGGGCTCGAGACTTGTGCGACGCTCGGCATGCTGAGCGATGAGCAGGCACAGCGGTTGCGCGACGCGGGGCTCGATTACTACAACCACAATATCGATACGTCGGAGAACTTCTACGGCGAGATCATCACCACCCGCACCTTTGAAGACCGCCTCGATACGCTTGGCACAGTGCGCCAGGCCGGCATCAAGGTTTGCGCCGGTGGCATTGTTGGTATGGGCGAGGCAAGAACAGACCGCGCCGATATGCTGGTGACACTGGCCAACTTGGCACCGCACCCGGAAAGTGTGCCGATCAATCTGTTGGTGCCGGTGGATGGTACGCCTCTGGCTAACGCGCCGGATCTAGACCCGTTGGAATTCGTGCGCACAATCGCGGTTGCCAAAATCATGATGCCCGACTCGGTCGTGCGTCTGTCGGCTGGGCGCGAACAAATGAGCGACGAGTTTCAGGCGCTTTGCTTCTTGGCGGGTGCGAGTTCCGTATTCGTCGGGCCGAAGCTGCTGACCACGGGCAACCCCGGCCGCGACCATGACGACGCGTTGTTCGACCGTTTGGGCGTCACTGGTGCACCCGACGTAACGCAAGGTCCATGACGGACAATTCCAAACGGCCCGCGTGGTTCACTGAGGGCTACAATCATATCTGGATGCCCTACACGCAGATGCAGACCTCGCCGCTACCGCAAGCGGTGCGTTCCACGCACGATACCCACATCGTTTTGGAAGACGGGCGCGAACTGATCGACGGCATTGCGTCGTGGTGGTCGGCCTGTCACGGCTACAACCACCCTCATATTCGCGAAGCGGTGAGCAAGCAGTTGGAGACCATGCCGCACGTCATGCTGGCGGGTCTTTCCAACGAACCGGCATTTACCCTGGCCACCCGATTGGCGGCGCTGACACCGGGCGATCTCAACCGTGTATTCTTTTCAGAATCGGGCTCGGTCTCGGTCGAGTTGGCCATGAAAATGGCAGTGCAATACTGGATCAATTCTGGTGATGCGGGGCGCAACAAATTCATCGCGTTCAAGAACGGTTATCATGGCGATACCATCGGCACTATGGGTATCGGCGACCCAGACAACATCATGCACGGGCCGTTTTCAGGCTTGATGGCGCCGCAATTGGTGGTCGATCTGCCCGGCACCGACGAAGAGCGCGTTGCGTTTGAAGTTTTCGTCGCAGAAAATGCGCACCACACCGCCGCCATCATCATGGAGCCCCTGGTGCAGGGCGCGGGTGGCATGCTGTTCCATGATGCCGGCGTGGTGCGTTTCATCCGCGAAGTTTGCGACCAGCACGGCGTGCTGTTGATCTTAGACGAGATCATGGTCGGATTTGGGCGCGTCGGCACCCTATTCGCCTGCGAGCAAGCCGGGGTTGTGCCCGACATCATCACCGTCTCAAAATCGCTCACCGGCGGCACCATGGCCTTGGCTGCGACCATCGCGACGGATCGACTTTTTGAAGCGTTTCTCGATGACGCTTTGGAAAAATGCCTGATGCACGGCCCGACCTATACCGGCAACGCGCTCGCTTGTGCGGCGGCCAATGCGTCGTTGGATCTGTTCGAGAGCGAACCGCGCCTTAAACAAGTTGCCGCTATCGAGGCCCATCTCGTGAAGGCCCTTGAGCCCTGTCGGACCATCGACGGTGTTGTTGATGTTCGGGTCAAAGGCGCCATCGGCGTTGTCGAACTGGAGACGCTGGGCGACATGTATTGGATCAGGCAATGCTTCCTGGATCGTGGCTGCTGGGTCAGGCCGTTCGGTAATGTGGTCTATTTGATGCCCGCGTTTACAATGGCGCCGAAAGACCTGGAAATGCTGAGCGATGCCGTTGTCGATATCGTCGGTGCCTGGTCCGAACGGTTGGACGAGTGGAGATCATGAGCGACAGCCCTTCCCTTGATGCTTTCGCCGATAGCAAACTCGCCGAGATGGATCGCGCGCACTTGCGCCGACGCTTGGTAATCACCGATCCGCTCGGCGCGACCGAGGTTGAACGCGAAGGCAAGCGCCTGTTGAATTTTTCGTCCAACGACTATCTGGGTCTCAACCGTCATCCGGTACTGGAACGCGCTGCCATGGATGCCATTGAGCAATTTGGCGTCGGCTCGGGGGCGTCGCGTTTGGTGACCGGCAACCACCCGCTGTTTCGGGAATTGGAAACGCGCTTGGCCACTCTCAAGGGCACCGAAGATGCGGTCGTATTCGGTTCGGGCTTTCTCACCAATTCCGGTGTCATTCCGGCGCTGATGGGTGCGAGCGACGCGATCTTTCTCGATGAATTGTCGCATGCCTGCATCTACTACGGCAGTCGCCTTTCAGATGCCGCCACCCATGTATTCCGACACAATGATTTAGAGCACTTGAAGGAATTGCTGGAAGCGCACCGGGGCGCTTGCACCCACGCCATGATCGTTACCGATGGCGTGTTCTCCATGGATGGCGACCTGGCGCCGGTCGGTGCATTGGTGGATTTGGCGCAGCAATTCGACGCTTGGCTGATGACCGACGATGCGCATGGGATTGGTGTTGTCGGCGGTGGGCATGGGTCCAGTTTTGAAAACGGTAAACGCCATGGCGTGGCCTTGCAGATGGGCACTCTTTCCAAGGCTATCGGTGGCTATGGTGGATATCTTTGCGCCAGCCAGACGGTGATCGATTTGATCCGCACGCGGTGTCGGACCTTTATCTATTCCACCGGCTTGCCGCCGGCTTCTGTTGCGGCGGCGATCGCAGCGCTGGATTTGATCGAGAACGATCCCGAATTCGCAGCCCGCCCCGTCACCTTGGCCAAGCGCTTTACCCGTGCGCTCAACCTGCCCAATGCCGAAAGCCCTATCGTGCCGGTAATCCTCGGTGATACGGACGCGACCCTGACGGCCGGCAAGTTGCTTGAAGATGAAGGCTTCCTGGTGGTGCCGATCCGCCCGCCGACGGTGCCCGACGGCACGGCACGCCTGCGCATCACGTTTTCTGCCAACCACGAAGAACGAGACGTCGACCGGTTGGCCGAACTGATCCGAGAGCGTGTATTGAACGGAGATCAATCATAGGTGCGATTTTCATCACCGCCAGCGGTACCGGCGTCGGCAAGACGTTCGTTACGGCCGCACTTGCCCAAGCTTTCGTTCAGGCCGGGCACCCTGTGCAGGTGCTGAAACCCGTCATCAGTGGCTTTACGCCCGACGATGCCGAAGATAGCGACACGCTGCAATTGCTCCGCGCGTTGGGAAGGCCGGCAACGCCCGAAGCCATCGATGCCATGTCGCCTTGGCGTTTCTCAGACCCTTTGTCACCGGACATGGCGGCTGCGCGCGAGAGCCGCGCAATCGAGTTCGACGATTTGGTTTCGTTTTGCAAATCGTCGATAGACGCCCATGACGGCATGACGCTGATCGAAGGTGTCGGCGGGATCATGGTGCCGCTGACGCAAACCCACACGGTGCTCGATTGGGTATCTGCCTTGGAAATCCCCACTGTGCTTGTCGTCGGTTCGTACCTGGGTACGCTCAGCCATACGCTGACGGCGGTTGAGACCATGCGGGCCCGAGGCGTCCGTGTTGCTGGCGTCGTGATTAGTGAATCCGATGAACAACCGGTGCCGCTTAGTGAGACGGCGGAGACCATCATCCGCTTTCTTCCGGGTGTGAGGGTATATACCGTGCCGCGTTCTTCGACGGCACCGCCGGACGTGAGTGATCTCGTGGAGCTTTGTCGTTCAGCATGACGGTCGTGAGACGCTCGCGGATACGGCGGTTTTTCGGCTGGTTCATCAAGCCGTTCCGCCGCCGTGAAGACCCCGTCATCAACGAGCCGGAAACCGAATTCGAATTCGACGTCGATGCTGAAGAAGAAACGGATGAAATTTGGCCAGAGAAACGCCTGAAGGTGATGCAACGACTTTGGGGTGAAGGGTTTATTCGATCCGGCGAGGCGGAATACTTGCGTGAGTTTCTGCCGTTGATGGGGCTGTCGGAGAAGAACAGCCTGCTTTTGCTCGGCGCCGGGCTTGGCGGTGGTGGACAATTGATCGTCGAGGATACCGGTGCCTGGGTCACAGGTTATGAAAACCGTGACGAACTCGCCGAATTGGGTAAGCAGCGCGCTAAATTCACCGGTATGACCAAACGCGCGCCGGTTAATTTCGGTGCGTTTGATAGCTTGAAACTCAAAGCCCGGGCGTTCGATACCTGCATCTCAATCGAGAGCCTGTACATGACCAGCGATAAGAAAACCGCGCTTGCGTCGGTATTCGAAGCGATGCGCGACAATGGCGAGCTCTGGTACACCGATTTCGTTCTGCCCAGTACAGACGCGGCCAACGACGTGGTGCAGGCATGGTCGGACACGCTGGCCGATCCCGTTCATCTGTGGCCGGCTGACGTTGTGCAGGCATTGTTGAGAAATGTTGGGTTCGATGTGCAGCCAGGTGAAGATATTTCTCGCGCATACCGCATGCGGATTTTCAAAAGCCTGTTTACCTTTCTGGCCAGCACCAACAAAGCGGAACTGCTGACAATCGTCGATGGGGTTTTTGCGGAGCTTGAGGCGCTGGCCAAGCTTATTGCAGCACTCGATAGCGGCGGCTTGAGAGTGTACCGGTATCATGCATTCAAACCGCGTGGTCGATGAACGTCGAAAGCCCTAACCAATCTGGGGTTGATGCGAACGGGTTTCATATTCATAATTTATAAAGTGAATTTGAAAATCGGAGCATTCCCATGAACTACAACGACCTTGAAACCACCGACAACGGCTATTTGGTCAATGCCGACGACTGGTCGGAAGATGTCGCGACTGAAATCGCCGCCGGTGAAGGGATCACCGAGTTGACGGACCGCCACTGGGATTTGATCAATTATCTACGCGGTGAATACTTCGAAAACGCCGAAACCCAACCCAACGACCGCGCGATTCTCAAGGCCATGTCGAAAGCCTGGGGCGAGAAAATCGGCTCCAACGATTTGTATGACCTGTTTCCCCTGCAGCCATCCAAGCAAGCCGCGAAGATTGCAGGCCTGCCCGAATCGAAACGCAAAGGCGGATACTGAGGTTTATACCGGTTCCAGGCCGGTATCGTTGTCGTCGATATCGTCGTCGTCGATGTCGACCTCAATCTCTTCGCCCGCCTCAAAGCGACGATACGCGCGCATGGAGAACGGCATGGAGATCAGATAGCTGCCGAGAATGATCGACAGACTGAGCCAAGGCAGGCTGGCGATGAATGCTATGACCATGGTTACCGTCAGCATGGTCGCCAGCAATCGACGGCGCGGCACAATCATCTTCTTGAACGAATAGGTCGGTACCGAGCTGACAAACAGTGCGCCCACACCCAGCAAGAAAAATGACACGACCCACGGCGAACGTAGTATGTCGTCGCCCAGTTGGAAGGCTAAAATCATCGGCAGCAACACCAAGCCCGCCCCCGCCGGCGCCGGCACGCCGGTGAAAAAGTTGGCTTTCCATGCGGGCTCGTTTTCATCATCTAGCGCAACGTTGAAGCGCGCCAGCCTGAGCCCGCAGCACATGGCGAACAACATCACCAACAGCCAGCCCGCGCGGCCGGCATCTTGCATCGCCCAAAGATACAGAATCATCGCCGGCGCGACACCGAAACAAACGAAATCCGAAAGAGAATCGAGCTCGGCGCCGAATTTGCTAGCACCCTTCAAAAGCCTGGCGATACGCCCATCCAAGGCATCGAACACGGCGGCGACGGCGATGGCCAGGACGGCGAAGTCCCAGCGCTCTTGAAAAGCGAAGCGCATGCCCGTCAGCCCTGACGCCAAGGCAAGCAACGTCAGGATGTTGGGAATCATCGTGTTGATGGACAGATGCTGCAACCGGCGTTTTCTCTGTGAAGTATTCATCCCATGATCCTAACGGATTTCACCGGTGCGCGCTCGTTCTTCCGTGCCTAAGTCGGCGAGAACCGTTTCGCCGGCAACGGCGCTCTGTCCGACCACGACCAATGGTGCGACGCCGTCGGGCAAATAGACGTCGACGCGGCTGCCGAAACGGATCAGGCCGAACCGTTCCCCGGCTTTCATCTGATCGCCTTCTTTAGCCCAACAGATGATGCGCCTGGCGACCAGGCCGGCGATCTGCACGAAGCCGATGTCCTTGCCATCCTCGGTGGTCACTTTCAGGCTCTGGCGCTCGTTGTCGACACTGGCTTTATCGAGTGACGCGTTGAGAAACTTACCCGGGCGATACGATGTCGCGGATATGGTGCCGTCGATCGGCACGCGGTTCACATGCACGTTAAAGACATTCATGAACACGGCGACGCGCGTACGAGGGCTGTCGCCCATACCCAGCTCTTCGGGTGGTACGGCTTCGACGATGGACTGCACGACCCCGTCAGCGGGTGAAATCACCAGCCCAGCGCGGGTTGGCGTCGTGCGGTCGGGGTTGCGGAAGAAATAGGCGCACCACGCCGTCAGCACTGCGCCTAAATATCCCAACGGTTCCATCCACCAAGCCAAGGCGATTGCCACACCGGCAAATATTGCGATGAACGGCCATCCAGCGGGATGGATAGGCACCAAGACAGTTTTCAACATAGGCACGGAACTCCGCGTATTTTGGGTGAGCGTTTCTTTTAGGCCATTCAATTGGATGCGGATTGTCGCGATTTTGCAGGTCGGATCAAGGATTTCCCGACAAATCTGTCAGGTTTGTAACTGGATGCAAATCGTTGGTCGATGATGTTTGATCATTGGCGTCGGCCATCAGGTATGCTAACTTATGATATATCCAGACGTCACCGACTTAGGTCTCAGTGTGCAACGTGAAGATCGGCTAGCATGAACAACCAAGGCCTGACTACCAAGCAACTACTTGATTCGGCGGGCGCCGGCCCCCTCGGCCTTGAAAAGGCCTCGGAAATGGCCGGAAAAGGCGGCGACGATGGGCTTCGGTTTTCTTTCGAATATGGCGGTTTTCTGTTCGCTGTCTTTGCCACGTCAGGTGAGCAAAACACCAACATGCGTTTTCACGCCAATCTCGGCAGCCTGCCTTACACCGCCGAAAACCCGCACGATCGCGCCCACGCCATGGCCGTGTTGCGTTCGGCCAGCAAAGCCCTTGGCGGCCGTGTGCAGCTGACGCCACGCCAGCGTATTTTGTTACAGGAAAACATCACCATTAACGAGCCGCTAACGCCGGTGATGCTGATGTCGCGTGCCGCAAAGCTGTTGGTGATGGCGAAACCGTATCTGGAATTGCTGTCAGAATTCGTGCATCCGCCGCTTGAGGCGTAAGTTCGACCACACGACATTTTCTTAATTCGTCGTCGGCACCGCGAACACTTGGCCGGGGAAGATCATGTCCGGATCGGTGATCTGTTCTTTGTTGGCCTCGTAAATGACCGTGTAATTGAACCCTGAACCGTAGGCGCGCCGGGCCAGCCGCCACAGGCTGTTGCCGGGCTGTACGATGACGAACGGCTCAGGCGGCATGTTTTCCGCCGTCATCGGCTCGGCGCGGGCGAACGGTAATGACAAGCGCGCGGTGACCTTGCCGCCGGCGCTTACTTGATCGGCGCGCAATTGATAGATACCGGGTTTTACCGGGGCATCGGGTTTGACGCGCCAGCCGTTGTTGGCGTCGACCGGCGATCGACCGATGAATTTTCCGTCCAGGTACAACTGCACAATGGATTTCGCCATCCCGCGCCCGCTTAAATGCAAACGCCCCTCTTCGTCGTAATCCACCGTGTCGACGGCAAAAGCTTGCCCGGCATCATCCGGTGTTGGTTTTTGCAGTAATGTGCTCGGGCCGTCCCCCTTGCGCGGAAACTTAAGCGCCAGCGCCTGGGAGGGTTTTTTTGCTGGCCGGCCAGCGATGTCTTTGCGGCGTTCGGGCACCACGACGACCACAACATCGTCGGACAACTGCGAATCCTGGCCTTCGATTCGCTGCTCCAGGCTGAGTTGCCGGCTGCCGGGCGCCAAGGGTTTCTCGGGCACGAGCACCCACTCGCCGCGATTGTCGGCTTTGATCTGGCCGACGAATTGGCCATCGGCGATGATCACCACGGTGCTGTTAGGGTGCGCGCGTCCGGCAATGACGGCATCGCCCTCAGGCGTGACACGGACCACATCAAAGGTTGGTTTTGGTGTCTTTTCAATGACTTGCGCTGGTTTTACCGGTGTCGGCGCCGGCGCTTGGACAGGCTTGGCTACGGGTTGTGGTGCCGAAGCTGGTTTTGCGGCTTGCTCAACCGCAGGCGGCGGATCGGCATCATCTTGCGACAGGTAGACGTTCGCAACGATTGCCGTTGCGGCAATGGCGGCGCCAACGATGGTGATCAAAACAGGCTGGTTCATACGTTTCCCTACACTTCTTCGATACTAGCAAGGAAGCATGGGAACAAGCAGCAAAAATCAGGGTTTGGCTTTGGAAACCCGGTTCTGAATGGCGGGTAGTGACCTCAGATAAACGGTCATGGCGCGTCGGTCGGTGTCGGATAGTTTGGCCGTGTTCTCATAAACCTCGGTCATCTCGCCGCCGATGAAGTCTCCGTCCGGCAACATACCGAGACCGAACAGCGATTCGTAGTCGTCTTCCGACCAATTGCCGATACCGGTTTCCTTGTCTGGCGTGATATTGGGCACAGGGTCGCCGCCGGGACCATCGACAGTGCCGGCAAGATGCATCTCAGCCTTAAGCCCGCCAAGTGGATCACGCGGCGTGTGGCACTCACCGCAATGGCTGAGCGCCTCGACCAGATAAGCGCCTCGGTTCCAGCTGACGCCTTTGCCCAGGTCCGCTTTCATGGATCCGGCCTTGAAGTTCATCACGCGCCACGGCCACATCATCATCCGCCAGCCGAAAATGAACTTGGTGTCGTGCGGTTGGTTGGCGCGCCGAACCGGCGCTACGCTAGTTAAGTACGCCCACAGGTCTTCCATGTCGGCATCGGACATTTTGGTGTAGGCGGTATAGGGAAACACCGGGAAATAATTTTCCCCGTCAGGCGTTTTGCCGTCCCTGAGCGCACGCTTGAAATCGGCCTCGGACCATTTGCCGATACCGCTTTCAGGGTCGGGGGTAATATTGGGTGTGTAGTAGGTGCCGAACGGTGTTTTTAGCGCTCGTCCACCAGCCAGCAATACATTGGCTTTGGCGTCCTTGGGCGTGGTGTGGCAGCCCTGGCAACCGGCGGCGGTGTAGATATAAGCGCCGCGTTTGGCGTCCGCCGCCCATGCCAACGTCGGGCTCGAAGCCACGTACAACGCCCCGGCCCAGCCGAAAAACAGGCCGAGAATGAAACGAAGCCGGGGCGTTGTCATGATCGCTTACGTCTTCGGTTTGCGGAACGGTTTGTGGCAACCGCCGCAGGATTTCCCGAGCCCGCCGAACGCGCCCTTCAACGCATCGGCGTTGCCGCCAGCAGCGACTTTCGCCAAATTCTCCGCGGCTTTCTCAAACGCCATGACAGCGGCTTTAAACTCAGCCGGCTTGGCCCAGATATCTTCCTTGGCACGGGTATCGCCGAAGTCGGAGTCTTTCGGGAACAGCCCGCCCGTGATGCTTGCGTAGGCTGCCATGGTATTGGCGAGGGCCGCGGCGTTTGCCATATCGGCTTTGCCTTGCACGACCATCTTAAGGCCGCCCATGGTGCCGCCAACGCCTTTCATGACCGTCTTGCGGAACTTAATGGCGTCTTCGTCACTGGCTGCCTGAGCAACTTGCGCGTTGCCGAGTGTCGCCGAAAGAATGCCGACAACAGCCAGCGCTTTGAATACCGTAAACATTTTCATGGAGGACCTCCCATTTGTGTATGATAGGTTAGAGATTAGCCTTTTGGTGATTTAATCAACCGGAAAATTCGCATACAACAGGCTTTACGCATTCCAGGCGTCCCCTCACGGAAAGTTGAAGACAGCGCCATGAAAGATATTACATCACTCTGTGTGTTTTGCGGCTCTCGCGCCGGCGAAGACCCGGCTTATGCAGCCACTGCGGAAGCCCTTGGCAAGGCCATGGCCGATCGCCAAATCAGGCTGGTTTACGGTGGCGGGCGCATCGGCATTATGGGGATCGTCGCCCAGGCCGTGTTTGACGGCGGCGGCCAGGTGACCGGCATCATTCCCGATTTCCTCATGCACCTGGAGGTCGGTAACACACAGGTCGGCGACTTGGTGATTACCGAAAGCATGCACACCCGCAAGGCCCGCATGTTTGAGTTGTCCGACGCCATCATCGTCATGCCGGGGGGGCTCGGCACCCTGGACGAAGCGTTTGAGATCATCACCTGGAAACAACTGCGCCAGCACGACAAACCCATCGTGCTGGTCAACATCAACGGCTATTGGGACCCGTTTGTGACGCTGGTCGAAAGCATCATTTCCGGCGGATTCGCGCATGAGAAAGTGATGGAGCTGTTTTCAGTGGTCGACAGCGTCGAGGCCATCTTCCCAGCCTTGGAAAATGCGCCGGAGCCCGATCAAGTGGTCCTCACCAGCCACCTTTAACCCCCTCCCCCAAATTCACGACATTCGCGGAGACATCATGGAAAAAATTAAGGTCGCCAAACCCATCGTCGAACTGGATGGCGATGAAATGACCCGCATCATGTGGGCCTTCATCAAGGACAAGCTCATCACGCCATATCTGGACGTGGACCTGAAATACTTCGACCTCTCCATGCAAAACCGTGACGCCACCGACGATCAGGTGACCATCGATAGCGCCAACGCCATCAAAGAACACCGCGTCGGCGTTAAGTGCGCCACCATCACCCCCGACGAACAGCGCGTTGAGGAGTTTGGCCTCAAACAGATGTGGCGTTCACCCAACGGCACCATTCGCAACATCCTGGGCGGCACCGTGTTCCGCCAGCCGATCATCTGCAAAAACGTGCCGCGCCTGGTGCCGGGCTGGACCAAGCCCATCGTCATTGGCCGTCACGCCTTCGGCGACCAATACCGCGCCACTGATTTTCTGTTTCCGGGTGCCGGCAAGCTAACCATGCGCTTCGAGCCCGCCGACGGTGGTGAGGTGATCGAGCGCGAGGTCTACGATGCGCCGGAAGCCGGTGTCGCCATGGGCATGTACAATCTGGACGAAAGCATCCGAGGCTTTGCCCGCGCCTGCATGAACTACGCGCTGGGTTTGGGCTGGCCGCTGTATCTGTCGACCAAAAACACCATCCTCAAGCAATACGACGGCCGTTTTAAAGACCTGTTCGAGGAAGTGTTCGAGAACGAGTTCAAGGCGCAGTTCGACGACAAGCGCCTCACCTATCAGCACCGCCTCATCGACGACATGGTTGCTTGCGCCATGAAGTGGGACGGCGGTTTCGTTTGGGCGTGCAAAAACTACGACGGCGATGTGCAGTCCGACACCGTGGCGCAGGGCTTCGGCTCGCTGGGACTGATGACCTCTGTTCTCATGACGCCCGATGGCCGCACTGTCGAGGCCGAGGCCGCGCACGGCACCGTGACGCGTCACTACCGCCAACACCAGGACGGGCGCGAGACCTCGACCAATCCCATTGCATCGATCTTTGCCTGGACCCGCGCGCTGTCGTACCGGGGCCAATTCGACGACACCCCCGACGTGGTGAAATTCGCCGAAACGCTGGAACGCGTCTGCGTGCAATCCGTCGAAGCCGGTTTCATGACCAAGGACTTGGCGCTGCTCATCGGCCCCGACCAAGGCTGGCTGACAACGCAGCAGTTCCTCGATAAGCTCGATGAGAATTTGCAGGCGGCGATGGGCTAAGTGCTTTTCATCGCTTATTCAACTGTGATGAACCTAAATATCCGCTGGTCTGCACGTCGGCACGAACGAATAGCCGCTGATTAGGTGGCCGATGGTGCCGTCGGTGGCATTGAGCGGCAGGTGGATGGCTTCGTAGGCTAGGTGCTCTTTGTCATTGATGGTGGCGTTGCCCGCGACCCGGATCGGCGTGCCTTCGTCGATCGCCTGCCAGAATGCTTCCAATACGTGAGCAAAAGCGTCGGTCGTATACAGCTCACTTGTCAACTTTCCGGTACCGTCAACGCCGGCAATGTCTGTCATCGCGGAGCCCCAATAGCGAAACCGAAAGTCCCTGTTCGCGTGAATGACGTCCTTGACGACGACATAACGCGCGATTTCCCACAGATCCATCAATTCAAGATCGTCCCACGTGGGCCTTTGCCGGTCTCCTCGCTTTTGGTTCCAATACTCGAACAATTTCGCCGGCGCCGTGTGATGCAACTCGGTGGCTGCTTCCAAAACAGATCGATCAAACCGCGGTTCCATGGCGCTCCTTGAATCTTCGAAGCCGTTATCGCGTGGTCCGGCGGACGAAATCCTCATTGATCTCAATCCCCAGTCCCGGCGCTTCCGGTGCGGCCATGCCGCCGTCGGCAATCGGAAACATGTTGGCGGCCAGTTCATGTTGCATCGGGTTGTGGCCGAGCGAGTATTCCAGAATAAACGCCGATGGGTCGGCGATGCAAACATGGAAGCCGGCGGCGAACATAATCGCGCCGCCCCACAAATGCGGCGCAAGCCGGACCTGATGGGCCGAGGCCAGTGTCGCGATGCGCGCGGTTTCAGTAATGCCGCCGCAGATGGCGGGGTCGGGCTGCAAGATATCGATGGCGCGCGCTTGGATGTTGTCGCGGAAGTCAAACCGCGTGAACAGGCTTTCGCCGGCGGCAATGGGAATGTCGGTCGCGCGGCGCAGTTCCGCCTGGCCTTCCAGGTCGTCGGCGGAGACAGGCTCTTCGAACCACGCGAGATCGCAATCGGTGACTTTGCGCGCGAACCTGAGCGCATCGCGCGCCGTGAAGGTGCAGTGCGCATCGGCCATGATGGCGATGTCGGGGCCTAAGGCGTCCCTCGCCGCTTGCACACGCTGGGCTGAGTTGTTGACGGTTTCATCTTGGATACCGACGCGCATCTTCACGGCCTTGAAGCCGCCTTTGTCGATATAGCCCTGTAGTTCTTGCCCGATGCGATCCGCCGGCGCCCAACCGCCTGATGCATAGGCCGGCAGCCAATCGTGCGTGCGCCCGCCCAAAAGCTGCCACACGGGCACGCCTAAATGCTTGCCTAAAATGTCCCAAAGCGCGATGTCGATGCCGCTCATGCCGCAGATGGTGATGCCGCGCCGGGCCAGATCGGGGAACACGTGGCCACGCCGAAGCGCATAGTGGGCGCGCGAGCGGTTGTACATTTCCTCCCACAATCGGGCCGGGTCGCGCGGGTCTTGGCCGATCACCACCGGTGCGAGATCTTCGTTGATGATGGTGGTGAGTGCACCGTAAGTGCCCGAACCACCCACGGCGGCCTTGGCCTCGCCCCAGCCGACCAAGCCGGTGTCGGTCTCGATCCGCACTAGTGTGGTGTCGAATGACGTATGCAGGCCAAAATCACTGCGGTGTTGTTTGTCTTCGGGGATCGGCACATGCAGCCAACGGGCTTCTACGGATTTGATTTTCATGTCACGGGGCTCCTGATATTCATTACCGTACAGTCCCCCGCCTGCCGTTTTGGATCAATACCGCTTTGCTCACGCCCGACACTTTCAAATCTTCGCATACGTGGGTATTCTGACAAGATGATCCGAAATGCACTCTTCCCAGTTTTATTGCTTACTCTATGTTTGCTCCTACCACCTGCAGCGGGGGCTGACCGGATCATCCATGCCGGATTGCCGTCACAAACCTATCCTGGGCTTAGCAAGGCGTTGGGCCTTCCAAGCGATGCCGCAGAGACGGTGCGACCGGTGCATTGTCCACCACCCGGTGCTGATTCCTTGAAGGGCGCCGGACGAGCGATCATGGAATTCGCCATTCTTTGCAATGCTGTATTCAAGGCTGAGATTGCCGATGTAATCGAGTTGAACCACCAATTGCCGCACCGGCGGCGACTGAGCGAGATATCGTCGGGAAAACTCAATGTATCGGCGACAACGATTTTCCCCGAAGGCCTCGCCAACGTCGTGGGCGACGTGAAGGCTATTCTCAGCGAACCGGTCTTGGATATCGGCGATTTCGAAAAAGGCGTTTTTACCCTGACCAGCCGCAAAGACGTATTGGCCGTGGACAGCCTGGAAAAGCTCAGGGCGTTCAAGGCGATCATGGTCAAGAACTGGCGCGTGGACGTGAAAACCCTCGATAGCCTGGGATTGGCCGGGGTGGTTAAAGTATCAAAGACGAAGGCCTACGTGAACATGCTGAAATCGGGCCGCGCGGATTTCACCATTTCGGAGTTCGCCTCGACCAAAACACTGTTCTGGGCCGCGGATATGGTGCGAGTACCCGGTATCAAGATCGCGTTGGCCTCACCTCGGGTGTTTCCGGTCTCGCCGAAGCGTCTGGACATCCTTGCCGCTATCGATGCCTACCTGCGCGAGTTGAAAAGCGCAGACCCGCTGTATCTCCGGAAACTCTTCATCCACGCCGACTTCATCAAGCCCGAGTTCGCCGACTGGACGTTGCTGAATCCAAATAGGTGACGGCTAGACGAACGGATCGTGTGCCCATTGTAACAGCCCCTGGCGCTGGCGCGGGCGGCATGTCCAGTCGCCGGGGTCGCAATTGGCGCGCACCTGGGCGGCGTGGCGCTTGAAGGCACGCCAGCGTTTGATCTGTTTTTCGTCGACTTCCGGTAGGCGGCGACCAAGGAAATAGCGGCAGTACCACTGGAACCAGCCGCGTGGGTCGGGGCCGATGATCCATCCTTTGTCACGCCAGATACTCAGGGGCTGGCGGCTTTTGAAGCCGAAATAATTCAACGACGGATCCGGTATGTCATTGATGTTGGCATCAGTGAACCAATCGTCAGGCAATTCGTTCCGGCAATCGTTACAGTATTTGCCCTCGAATATGCCCATCGCCAACATTTCCTTGGGCGTGAAATGCGGCTCGAAACCGGGGCCGAAGTCTTTCCCCACAGGCGCCAGCAATTGATATCGGTAGCCTTGCTGCATACGGTCATCGACCGCGATCCAATCACCGACAGCGTACATGGGTCAGACCGGTGCGAGTTTCGCCGCGCGCCGCCGATCCAACCAGGCCCGCACATTGCCGCGCAGCATCAGTGCCGATGGCGTGACGATGAGCGTCAGCACGGTCGCGAAACCCAGCCCGAACACGATGGATGTAGCCAGTTGCCGCCACCATTGCATGGCGGGTGCACCGATGGTCACCGAGCGGTCGAAGAAATCGATGTTCGCGCCGAGCACCATGGGCATTAAGCCCAGCATGGTAGTCACGGTGGTCAACAGCACTGGCCGCAGACGCTGTGCGCCGGTTTTCAAAATAGCGTCACGGACATTCGGCTCGGTTTCTTTCAGGCGGTCAAAGGTATCGATCAACACAATGTTGTTGTTGACGACGATACCCGCCAGGGCAATCACGCCGATGCCGCCCATGACAATACCGAACGGCTGGTGCGTTACCAGCAATCCGATGAATACGCCGATGGTCGACATGATCACGGCGGTGAGAATCAACAACGCCGAATAGAAACTGTTGAATTGCGTCACCAAAATGACGGCCATGATGAACAGAGCCACCCCGAAAGCCTTGCCCAAGAAATCCTTGGCCTTGTCTTGCTCTTCGCTCTCGCCTTTGAAGATGACGTCGATGCGCTCATCGAGGCCGGCAGTCTTCATCCAGGCTTGCACTTCGCGGGTTTTATTGTCGGCCAACAACCCCTGCGCCACATCGGCTTTGACTGTCATCACGCGCCGTGAGTCCGAGCGTTTGACCTTACCGGTACGGGGTTTTGCTTGTCGCTCGACGAAGTTGCCGATCGGCACGGCGCCCGACGGTGTCTCGGCGCGGATATGGTCGAGTTGGCCGATGGTGCGGTAGCTCATGGGATAGCGCACCCGAATTTCGATCTCGTCGTCTGAATCGTCGGGCCGGTATTCGCCGAGCTTGATGCCGCCCGTGACCATCTGCACCGAACGCCCGATCAAATCCACGTTGGCGGCAAACTTGGCCGCTTGCGCGCGGTCCACAGTAAGCTCCCAATCGATCCCCGGCAGCGGCCGGTCATCTTCGATGTTACGAAAGCCGCCCAGCCCCTCCAGGCCTTCGCGCACTTTGATGACAGCGGGCTCCAGCAACTCCGGGTAGCGCGTCGCCAATTGCACCTGGACCGGCTTGCCGATGGGTGGCCCGCCCTCTTCCTTGCG
>JABIPG010000001.1 GCA_018698795.1 Rhodospirillaceae bacterium | reverse complement strand
GATCATCAAAACGTCGGCGCGCTCGGCCTTGGCTTGCTCGAGCGCCGTGTAGGCCAACGCCGCCGCATCGCCGCCCGGCGTGCCGGTGATGACGGGACACCCGGAGCGCTCGCCCCAAATCTGCAATTGCTCGACAGCCGCCGCGCGGAAGGTATCGCCAGCCGCGATCATCACCGTGTGGCCGCCCTGTTTGAACTGCTTGGCCATCTTGCCGATGGTGGTTGTTTTGCCGCTGCCGTTGACGCCGCAAACCAGCACAACGTGCGGCGCATGGGCCGGATTGATCTCGAGCGGCTTAGCCACGGGGGCCAGAATGTCGGCGATATCCTCAGCCAAGGCGGCGCGGACGACGTCTGGCGAGATATCGGCCTCGAACCGCCGCTCGGCGAGTGAACCGGCCAGCTTGGCAGCCGTCGTCACGCCCATGTCGCCGGTGATCAGAATTTCTTCCAAGTCCTGCAACGCGCCGGCATCGAGTTTGCGCTTGGTGAACAGATCGGTGATACCGTCGGCAAGCTTTTGCGACGATTTGGAAAGCCCGTCTTTCAACCGGCCGAACCAGCCGCCGGATTTTTCTTCACTCATGTTGGCACACCTTCATATCCATCAGGCGTCACGGCCGCGAGCCGAACATCAACAATGTCACCGGGGTTACCAAAGCCGGGGTTACCAAAGCCAGCGAGCGACACCGGGACATAATGTTCATCATGGCCCGCACCGGGTTTTTCAACCAACACGCGGCCGACATCGCCAAGTTGGCGCTGTTTGAAACTTGCCAGCGCCTCAACACCGGCTTCACGCAACCGCGCCGCGCGGGCTTTCGCCACATCGCCCGGCACCTGGGGCATAAGCGCCGCCGGCGTACCTTCGCGCGCAGAAAACGGGAACACATGCAGGTGCGACAATTCCAAATCCCGGACGGCGGCCAAGGTGTTTTCGAACATGGCATCGGTCTCGGTCGGGAACCCGGCAATCAGGTCAGCGCCGATGGCGGCATCGGGCCGCGCGCGGCGCACGCGTTCGATGACCGCGATGGCGTCAGCTCGTGAGTGGCGGCGCTTCATGCGTTTTAAGACCATGTCGTCCATGGCCTGCAAGCTTAAGTGAACATGCGGCATCAAGCGCGGCTCGTGCCCCAGCAATTCAAACAAGGCATCGTCCGTGGCGGCGGGATCGAGCGAGCTTAGCCGCAGGCGCGCCAAATCGGGCACGCCGTCGAGCAATTTCGTCACCATGTCGCCGAGCCTGGGCCTGCCCCTGGACGTACTAGGCAAATCCTCGCCGTAGGAGCAGACATCGACGCCCGTCAGCACAACTTCCTTGTAGCCTTGCGCCACCAGTTCCGACACTTGCCGGATGAGATGCCCAAGCCCGACACTGCGGTTCGGGCCACGCGCAAACGGGATGATGCAAAACGTGCAGCGGTGATCGCAGCCCTGTTGCACCTGCACGAAGGCCCGCGCGGGTCCCTCAAAGCCGCTGATCAGATGCGGTGCGGTCTCGCGCACGGTCATGATGTCGGTGACGTGAATGGATTGAGCGCCGAATTGACCTTCAGATTGATCTTCTGGTCCCCACCCCGCGTAACTGGCCACTTCGAGCTTTTCCGCATTGCCGAGCACGCGGTCGACCTCGGGCATGGCGTCGAAGCGCTCGGGTGCGAGTTGCGCGGCACAGCCCGTCACGATCAGTTTGGCCCCCGGGTTGTCGCGGCGCGCGCGGCGGATGGCTTGGCGGGCCTGGCGCTCGGCCTCGCCGGTCACGGCGCAGGTATTGATGATAATCGCATCATCAAGGCCCGCCGCGCGGCCGTGCTCGCGCATAATTTCAGACTCAAATGCGTTAAGCCGACAACCGAGCGTGATCACCTGCGGACCAGTTGTGTGAGGGCCGGGCATCAGCTTAGCTCGCCGCTTCCAGCAAGGATGGATCGAGAAGTCCCCGGAACACTGTCGCTGTCGGCCCGGCCATCAATACGTGGCCGTCATCGCGCCATTCCAGGAACAACGTGCCGCCATCCAGCACCACCTCAACGGCCCGACCGGTCAAGCCGCGCCGGTGCGCCGCCACGGCGACGGCGCAAGCGCCGGACCCGCAAGCTTGGGTAATGCCGACGGCGCGTTCCCACACCCGCATGCGCAGCTTGTCGGTACCAAGCCCCGATACCACCTCGATATTGGCGCGCGCCGGAAACATGGCGTGGGTCTCTAACTGCGGGCCGACGGCGTTCAATTCCACGGCCTCGGCGTCGTCGACGAAAAACACCGCGTGCGGGTTGCCGATATTGATGCCGACAGCATCTGAGAGCGGCGCACCTTCTAATTCGATGTGCAGGGTATCGGCGGCTTTCGCCAACGGGATATCGCTCCAGTCTAGATTGGCCGGGCCCATATCGACGCAAACCAAGCCGTCCTCGCGGCGCGTCGCGGGCAACACGCCGGCCACTGTTTCAACGCTTATGGAATCGTTGCCGGTCTCATCCATCACCAAGGCTGCAACGCATCGCGTGCCGTTGCCGCAGGCCTCGGCTTCTGAGCCGTCGGTGTTGCGGATTTCCATGAATACATCGGCGGCAGAGTCGCGCGCCGGGCGCATGATCAGCAATTGGTCGAAACCAACGCCGGTGCGCCTGTCGCCAATAGCGCGTGCTTCGGCCACACCGATAGGGAGCGACGCTTCGCGGCCATCCAAAACCACGAAATCGTTGCCCAGGCCATGCATCTTGATGAACGGCATTCCAGTCATACCGCGCTACATATGCCGCTAAGTGGCGGAAGTCCACCCTATTTGCCGGTGGCGGGGCGTTCGGTGCAGCTTAGTAATGGCCGGATTTCACACAAGCCTTGAGCAAAGCGATCAACTGGCGGCGGTGATCTTCATTGGGAATTTGCACAAACACCTCAACCATCGCTTGGGTTTCGGCCACCTGCTCACGGCTCGGTCGTTCCAGCGGCGCTGTCGGTGAAGCGATCCCCAGGTCATCGAAGAAATACGGCACTCCGACATCCAACGCATCGGCCAGAACCAACAGCGTAGCCGCATCCGGGTCACGCGCACCCGCCTCCACACCGTTCAGCACGCGGCGCACGAGGCCCGAGCGAGCTTCCAGTTCAGATTTGGTCAAGCCAAGTTGTTCTCGGCGCATTGATACCCGCCGACCAATGGCCACGCTCAAATCGTGGACAAACTGGGATCTCTTTTCACGCACCATCGGACTTTTGATTGTTGTTGTTAATGAGAACACCCTAATAACGATTGCAACTTTTTATTGCTATGATGATATTAAACAATCTCTGGTTTATCACGCGGACACCATTCCGCCAAGAACGCTCTTTCGCCCAAACATGGTGTGATCCGAAATCGGCCTGTGCCTTGGCAACCATGTTGTTAGGCAACTTGATAGCCCCTCTGACAGCCACCTTGACAGCCAGGCACGCGAAACCTATGTTGCCGCTCGATTCCAAGGGCATTTCATGAGCCTACGCCTCGAGGGGCGCCGTCAATCCGCGAGTTTCGCGCATTGGCGCGTTTTTGCTTGTGGTCCCTTGAACAGTTGGCAACGAGCGTAACGGACGAAACCATGTTCGACAGTCTTTCAGATCGCCTCGGCGGTATTTTCGACAAACTGACCAAGCGCGGTGCGCTTCGGGAAGCCGATGTCGACGAGGCGCTCGGCGAGGTTCGCGTCGCGCTGCTGGAAGCCGATGTCGCGTTGCCGGTGGTTAAGGATTTCGTCGCCGCTGTGCGCGAGAAAGCCGTCGGCCAAGATGTCCTGAAAAGCGTCACGCCCGGCCAGATGGTGGTCAAGATCGTCCACGATCAATTGGCCGCTACTTTGGGCGGCGGCCCAGGGGAATCAGCAGAGTTAGGCGAAAGCGCCATCAACATCACCGGCTCACCGCCGGTCGCCGTTTTGATGGTAGGCTTGCAAGGCTCGGGAAAAACGACGACCACTGCCAAGCTGGCGCGGCGGTTGACCGAAAAGAACCGCAAGAAGATTTTGATGGCGTCGCTGGATATCTACCGCCCCGCGGCCCAGCAGCAATTGGCGACGCTCGGCGAGCAAATCCAGGTGCGCTGCTTAGCCTCCGTTTTGGGCGAGCAGCCCGTCGCGATCACCAAACGCGCCATGCAGACCGCACGGCTTGAAGGCTTCGACGTGGTGTTGCTCGATACCGCCGGTCGATTGCACATCGATGATGCGCTGATGCAAGAGGTCGCGGACGTTCGCGACGTCGCCAACCCGGCGGAGACGCTGCTGGTCACCGACGCCATGACCGGCCAGGACGCCGTCAATGTGGCGCGTGAGTTCAACGAAAAAATCGGCATCACCGGCATCGCGTTAACGCGCGTCGATGGTGATGCACGCGGCGG